>PAHJ01000040.1 GCA_002705565.1 Geminicoccus sp.
CGGCGGAGACCTACTACTGGTACACCCTTGGCAACGCGCGCGTGATGAAAACCAACCGCCACACGGGCTCCCTGAGCGCGGGCAAATGGGCGGATTTTGTCGTGCTGAGCGATCCTTCTGACGATCCAATCGCCACCCTGCGAATGGAGCGGGTAGAAACGGTGGAGCAGCGTCTGTTCGCTTATCAATTCTTCCCGCCCCGTGTCGAGACCTGGACCCGCGGAATACAGCGCACACCCGCCACCGCTGATCAGTGACCCAAGACACGGTTCGTGGCTCGAGAGCGCCCGCTGGATCTGAAATCAAATCAGGGGTTCAGCTCGCCTGAACCTCTGACCGACTGGCGAAGTCTGGGGTGTGGGCCGGTCAGGGACGCAGCCGCCGAAGGCGGGGCGAAGCCTCCTTGACCGGACCGAGGGGCAAAGCCCCTTGTGTCGTTTGTCAAAATCGGAGGCGGCAGCCGACCGGGCGCGCAGCGGCCGAACCTGCGCGACGCGGATGCGAGGCGAAGCCGAAAATCCGTCGGCGCAACCCTTGAACACTTGCCAATCAGGCTGCCAAGCCGCCCAGGTCTTCTATTGTCTCGATGATCTCTTCAACCCCATGGCCATGCTTGACCTGAGCGAACAGAAAAGGCCGCGTGCCACGCATTTTTTTGGCATCACGGTCCATGACCTCCAGGCTCGCGCCAACCATTTCGGCCAAGTCGGTTTTGTTGATGACCAGCAAGTCGGAGCGTGTAATCCCCGGCCCCCCTTTGCGCGGTATTTTCTCGCCTGCAGAAACGTCAATAACGTAAATGGTGATATCGGCCAGTTCCGGGGAGAAGGTGGCGGAGAGATTGTCGCCGCCGCTTTCAACAAAGACAATGTCCAGCTCACCAAGGCGCTCAACCATCTGTTCGACCGCGCGCAGGTTGATCGAGGCGTCTTCTCGGATTGCGGTATGCGGACAACCGCCTGTCTCCACCCCCATAATACGCTCCGCCTCTAACGCGCCGGTGCTGGTCAGGATCTGAGCATCTTCCTGAGTGTAGATGTCATTGGTGATTGCGGCGATCCGATACTTCTCGCGCAGGGTTCGACAAAGCTGTTCCAACAAGGCTGTCTTTCCGGATCCCACCGGGCCACCGATGCCCACACGCAAAGGGGCGGAAAGCGCTGAAGCGTTTGCTGTCATGATCTGAATAACCTCGAATATTGGGTTTCATGCGCCACTGAGCACCAATCCGCCACCAACCCAGCTGAGAGCGGTGGTGTGTGGGCGTCAGGGTGCTCGGTGAGTATGGCGTTGGCTGCGTCCAGCAGCGGGATTTCGAAGGCGTGCATGATCCGCTGGCCGTCTGTCTGGCCCAGTGGGATCACTCGACAGGCGACAGAGACCTGGTTGGCCAACCAGGCGTGCAAGAACGCTAAAACGGCCGCAACCGGCTCGATCTCGAACTGCCGAGCGGCCAGACCAAATAGAACCGGATAGGACTTGTCCGCACGGCGTTCCCGTAACTCCGGTGCAAGGTCAAGCGCCCAAACCGTCGTCATCACCTTGGCAAAAGCATCCCCTAACAGCGCCAATTCCTGCCGGGTCTCCCGGGTCTGACGTAGGGCCAGAGATAAGCTGTTGAGTGCCGGCAAATCCTCGCAGGTCATGGCGGCATGCACTGCCCAGCCATCCTGAATCGCGGCGCCGGATCTCAGGTGAAACCGGCACCAGTCCTCCAGTGTATCCCGATCTCGTACCAGATCCACATCAATGGCGGCTTCCAGGCCTCCTGAATAGGAAAAGGCACCGATGGGAAAGGCGGGAGAGGTCCAGGACAGAAGGCGCTGCAAAGCCAACGCGCTGTGGGCGCTGCTTTCAGGGCTCATGGCGATGCCCTCCCGCGTTGCCAGTGAGGCGTTGATGATCCTGGCCGTGTCCATCATCGTGCCCGTGCCCGTGCCCGTGATCGTGGCTATAAGTAGGCCCGCCGCCATAGGCTCCGCCTTCCGGTCCGAACGGGGCCTGCGCACGCCGGGGTTCTGCGCCCAGGCCTCGCAGCATATCCGCAATCACCGGATCCCAGGCGATCCGCAAACCCTCCTGGCCCAAAAACTCGACGGGTAGGTGACGGTTGCCAAGATGCCAGGCCCAACGCACCAACTCACTGGGATCAATGGAGTGCACATCCAGCACGTCTTCGACCGCTGCACGGACCCCAACTTGCTCCCCAACCTGTCCCGGCTTTTGGGCTCGCTCCGGGCCCGCCATTAAGTTGAGAAATCCGCCGTCTCGCAGCTGGGTAACTTTCGGGAGATCGAGCATGAAGCCCTCTCCACTATCCATGCTCAGCCGGATCCGCCGTCGAAATCTGTCTGAAAACGTCAGGGTGACCTGGCCGACGAGCACCGCGTCAGGGTTCCGATCCATTGTGAAGGAAGTCGCGCGTTTGATGGGTGCAGACATCTGTTTGTTCACCATCGCGACTTAGTAAAGGAAGTATCGCTGCGCCATTGGCAACACCTCTGCGGGCTCACAGGTAATCAGCTCGCCGTCGCACCGCACCTCGTAGGTTTCGGGATTGACCTCGATGGTGGGCGTATAAGAATTATGCACCATGTCCGCCTTGCGCACCGAGCGGCAGTCCTCAACCGGCAGCACCACGCTGTCCAACGAGAGTGCATCCGCAATCCCGGCTTCATAGGCCAACTGCGAAACATAGGTTTGGCGGCTGGCGGTCAGCGAGCGTCCGAAGGCCCCAAACATGGGGCGATAGTGCACAGGCTCAGGCGTGGGGATCGAGGCGTTTGGATCGCCCATTGGTGCGGCAACGATGGTACCGTTTTTCATGACCAAATCGGGCTTAACCCCAAAAAATGCGGGCGACCAAAGCACCAAGTCAGCGTACTTCCCGGTTTGAACGGAGCCAACGTACTTAGAAACCCCGTGGGTCAGTGCCGGATTGATCGTGTACTTAGCGATGTAGCGCTTGACGCGGAAGTTATCATTTTCGCCAGTCTCCTCGCTCAACCGCCCCCGCTGACGCTTCATTTTGTCCGCGGTCTGCCAGGTCCTGATGATGACCTCACCAATCCGACCCATCGCCTGGCTGTCCGAGGCAATCATAGAAAAGGCCCCCATGTCGTGAAGAATATCCTCAGCGGCAATGGTCTCCTTCCGGATCCGGCTGTCGGCAAAGGCCACATCCTCTGGGATGTTGGGGTCAAGGTGGTGGCAGACCATGAGCATATCGAGATGCTCATCGACCGTGTTCACCGTGAATGGCCGGGTTGGATTGGTTGAGGATGGCAGGACGTTCTGTAAACCACAGACCTTGATGATATCCGGCGCATGACCGCCGCCGGCCCCTTCGGTATGGAAGGCATGGATCACGCGATCCTTTAAGGCAGCAGTGGTATTTTCAACAAAACCGGACTCGTTGAGTGTGTCAGTGTGAATGGCGACTGAAACGTCAGTTTTCTCGGCCACAGACAGGCAGTTGTCGATCGCGGCCGGGGTCGTGCCCCAGTCCTCATGCAGTTTCATACCGCATGCGCCTGCTAGGATTTGCTCTTCCAGCGGCGCGGGCAAAGACGCGTTGCCCTTGGCGAAAAAGCCCATGTTCATGGGAAAGGCCTCCGCCGCTTCGAGCATCCGGCGCAGATGAAAGGCGCCGGGCGTGACCGTTGTTGCCTTGGTTCCCTCAGCCGGTCCCGTGCCGCCGCCCATCATGGTCGTCAGCCCAGAGTAAAGCGCATCATCAACCTGCTGCGGCGCAATGAAGTGAATGTGCACGTCCAGTCCACCAGCGGTCAGGATCTTGCCTTCACCTGCAATCGCTTCGGTGGATGGGCCCACGATGATATCAACGCCGCTCTGGGTATCGGGATTGCCAGCCTTCCCGATTGATACAATCTTACCGTCCTTCAGGCCAACATCGGCTTTGACGATCCCCCACGTGTCCACGATCAGGGCGTTGGTGATGACCGTATCAACCGCCCCTTGGCCCCGCGTGCGTTGAGATTGGCCCATGCCGTCACGAATGACTTTGCCACCACCAAATTTGACCTCTTCGCCATAGGTGGTGAAGTCCTTCTCGACCTCAATAAACAGTTCCGTATCCGCCAGCCGAACCTTGTCGCCCACCGTGGGGCCAAACATGGAGGCGTAGGATGCTCTATCTTGCGTAGCCATTAGTCGAGGCTCCCCATGACTTTCTGATTGAACCCATAGACCTTCCGCTCACCGGCAAGGGCGACCAGCTCCACGTCCCGGGTTTGACCGGGTTCAAATCGCACCGCCGTGCCTGCCGGAATGTTCAACCGGAAACCACGCGCGGCGGCTCGATCAAAATCCAGTGCCGGGTTGGTTTCGTGAAAATGGTAGTGACTGCCAACCTGTATAGGGCGATCGCCAGTATTGGCGACGCCCAGGCTCTTGGTTTCCAACCCCTCATTGAGGGTGATCTCGCCTTGAGCCAGGATTAGTTCTCCGGGTATCATAGCCAGCGTTCCTTATTCTTCTGCTTCGCCGTCGCTCAGCGGATCGGGTTGTGTACGGTGACCAGTTTGGTCCCGTCTGGAAAGGTCGCTTCGACCTGAATTTCATGGATCATCTCCGGAATGCCTTCCATCACCTGATCCCGCGTCAACACTTCGGCGCCTGCGCTCATCAAATCGGCAACCCGTCGTCCGTCGCGGGCGCCCTCGACTACAAAATCAGTGATCAGCGCCACTGATTCCGGATGGTTCAGTTTCACACCGCGCTCCAACCGTCCTCGCGCAACCATGGCGGCAAGGCTAACGAGCAGCTTGTCTTTTTCTCTGGGACTGAGCTTCATGGGCTGGCCTTCTCTCTCTAATTTTTCGCGTTCAACCGTTTGATCTTTCGGTTTTTTTTTGTTTCTCGATCTCTTTATCAGTCAGGCTAACTGGCTGAATTCCCACCTAAATCGTCCAAAGCGTTGGCAGCCTTGGAGCGTAGCCGCCCATTTCGGAGCGGAGTGTTTTCCAGATCTCTCCAAGCAACATGCGAACGTGTTGCGGCACCGGCCCCATCAATCGAACCAGCGTATGACTGCCGCCCTCGCCCGTTCCGCCAAGGCAGGTTGCACCCAAGCGCATGCCCTGCGCACAAGCACGCTCGTCAAAATCACTGTTCCGGATCAGCGTTACTACGCGTTCAGCGTCTTCGCCCACGTAGAGAACCGTCGCAAACGCCTGCGCGCCAGCCAGTCCAAAGGTGCTGGTTTTGGCGTTCCCGATAGCATCACCAGCGAAGCCCATCCGGTCGCACCACGTCAGCCGCTCATCGCAAAACAATCGCCACGTATCGGCAAATGCCCCGCTCTCAAACCGCTCCCCCATCGCCAGACGACCCAGCACAATCATGTCGCCAACCAACGCGCGTGCTTGGCTGTGGATATGGATATCAAACCGACGATCCAACCGGGCGTGATTAAACAGAATGGTCTCCTGCGGCACCTGCTCCAGCCAGGCTCCCGCCTCGGCGCTCAACCGGTAGCCAAGATGGGTCGTTGGTCCGGCCGATCCATAGACCTTTTCTGCCGCTTGCCCAACAAACTGCGCAGCGGCTCCGTTCTTGACGCGGCCATCAAAGCTCAGACGATCACCGCCGACCAAACCACCTGAAAGCGTACTGAGTACAATGGAAACAGGCTCATCGGGGGCGGCTTGTGGCGTGAAAATACGGTAAGGATCGGAGAAATAACGCTCATCCAAGTACGACCGCCCGTCGCGTTGCGCAACGCTAACACGAGCAGCCCCCTCTCCCAGTGTACCAGCAGCTTTGGAGGGAGGCGGGTCAAGCGGTTGGATAAAAGTCACCGTACTCTCCTTAATTCCTCGCAAACCTGAACAAGGACGGTGCAGATTTCCAGAGGACTTCGACACTTGCCTAAAATAAAGGCATTTCAGATGGGTTTTGGCCTCCGTCTAAGCAAGTCAAACATCCAAACAATCGATCTTGTCGATCCTCGCCAGACCCTCTGGTAGAAATTGGCGGAGCCGCAGTGCGGCTTCTTTAGTGGCGTGTGGCGGTTTTGCGGGTGCTTGGTGCTGGTGGTGCTTCGGGCGCACCGGCAAAGCATTGAGCAATTTCCATCCACGCCGCAGCGTTTTGTCCCGTCACAACTAGGTTGGTATCGGAGATACTGCGGGTTTGGGTCACCACTTGGCAGAACTCTTCCGCCAAACCCTCGATCCGCTCCTGCTCATGGGGTTCGCCGAGCTCCCAAACGGCACCAGAAGGCGCTGTGAGTTTCAGGAACGGTCGTGGCTCTGGGACGTCCAATTTCCGGTTCTGAAAGCAAAAACCATAGGTGTTGAGGCCGAGTACTGCGATGTTCTTGATATGGTCATTATTGGCACGCTGCACGCCCAGTAAGTCATAAACCTCCTGCCCGTGCGCCCATGTTTCCATCAACCGAGCGGTTACCGAGGTGCGCACCGACATGCCCGGACCGGCCCATTCCACGCGCGCACGCGGGTCAGCATCGCCAAAGCGCCGGGCAAGGGTGCGGTAATAATCGCACCACTCCTGCACCAGAGCCTGCCCCTTGAGCCCCTCACGCCATTCCAGTTCAAAGCTGTTGAACGACCCCCCCGCCGCCATGTGCTCGACAAATGCATTGAACAGCTCGCCGAACTTACCCCCGCCCTCCAGCGATAGATCAGCGGCGTGGTTCCACATGTGCAGGTGCCCGATCACCGCGTTGATCGTCCATCCCTTGAAGGCCGTTTTCATCTCGAGCGCATCGTCGCTAAGATCCTTGATCAGACCGTAAAGCGCTTCGCTTTCATCCAGAAAAGCCTGTGCCTGTTCCATCATGATCGAGATTCCCAGTTCTCTCTAAAGGTCCGTGCCTGTTTTCGGCTCACGGCCCGGTTCCAATTGCATGATCAAGTCGCCAGCGGCTATCTGCGTCTCAGACCGAGCCGCAATCTCCCCAACGGTACCATCCATCTGGGCCTTTATTTCGTGTTGCATCTTCATGGCTTCAAGGACTGCAAGGCGCTGTCCCTTGTTGACGGTTTGGCCCAGCTCCACGTCGATCGACATGAGTTTACCATGCATGGGCGCGACCACGCGACCACAGTCGCCTTTATCGTCACCGCTTGCCAGCCCCCCCCTGTCCCACAGGGTGAAGGTCCGTGAAGGCGTGGCGATATGCAGCACTTTGTCCGCATCAACGTGAATCACCGCGTGTAAGCGCGATCCGTCGATCTCAAAAACCGCTGTGTTCTGCGCGGAGCGCAACAGGCCAACACTCACGCTTTCGACCTCTCCACCAGCAGGCTGATGCAAAACCTGATAACGGTCTCCGCCTTGCGCGATCACGGTGTGCGTCGCGCCGTTCTCTGCGGTAACAAAAACGCTTTGCCGCGCGCCGTCAGAGGACCAGTCAAGCAGCTCGTCCTGCACGTCAAGCGCCTGCATCTGCGCGTCTGCGCGCTTGGCCCGGAACAGGACGACAGCTGCGCAGGCCAAAGCCTTTGCACCGGGTGGAGGGCTCGCAAACCCTGCGTCTCCGTAGGCATTGCCGATGAATGCTGTCGTGGCCTCGCCCCTGGTGAATTCAGGCTGCTGTAAGGCGTCGATCAGAAAATCGCGATTGGTGTTGGGGCCAAACATTGCGGTTTCGCCCAGTGCCTGCACAGCCTTGCGCCGCGCCTCTTCTCGGTCCGAGCCATGGGTGATGATCTTCGCGACCATAGGGTCATAATAGGGCGAAACTTCCCCGCCACTCTCAACCCCCGCATCGACACGGAGGTTTGGCATCTCCGGCGTGTGGAAAAGCTTAACCAGCCCTGTTGATGGCAGAAAATCACGGTCGGGATCCTCGGCGTAAAGCCGTACTTCGATGGCGTGACCGGTCAAGCGCACATCGTCCTGGCCCAGCCCCAAAGGCTGGCCCGCCGCGACCCTCAGTTGCAGCGCGACCAGATCCAACCCGGTCACCGCTTCGGTCACAGGGTGTTCGACCTGCAAGCGCGTATTCATTTCCAGGAAGTAGAATTCACCACTGGGGTCGAGCAGGAATTCGACTGTTCCAGCGCCCCGATAATCCACCGCACGCGCGGCCTCGACCGCCGCCTGCCCCATACGTACGCGAAGGTCTGAGGTCATGACCGGACAAGGCGCTTCTTCAATCACCTTCTGGTGGCGTCTCTGTACTGAACAATCGCGCTCTCCGAGGTGAATAACGGTGCCGTGGGCGTCTGCAAATACCTGGATTTCAACATGGCGCGGGCTTAGCAATGCGCGTTCAAGGATCAACGCACCCGAGCCAAAGGCGTTTTCGGCTTCCGAGCGCGCCAGTTTGATGGCTTCCGGCAAGGCCTCCGCCTGCTCCACCACGCGCATCCCACGACCACCGCCGCCCGCAGAGGCCTTGACCATGATGGGATAGCCGATAGCCTGGGCTTGCTCGATCAGGGTCGCGTCGCTCTGATCTTCGCCCTGATAACCCGGCACGCACGGCACACCCGCAGCTATCATGGCCCGCTTGGCGCGGGCCTTATCGCCCATGATGTCGATGGCATCCCGCGCTGGCCCTACAAACACCAGACCCGCCGCTGCGACCGCGTCGGCAAAGTCGGCGCGCTCGCTCAAAAAGCCATAGCCGGGATGGATAGCATCCGCGCCGGCTTCTACCGCAGCTGCAAGAACCAAATCCGCACGCAGGTAGCTTTCCCCGACCGGAGCCGGCCCCAGTCGCACCGCCTGATCTGCATCACGCACGTGCATAGCATCAGCATCAACGTCGGAGTACACGGCGACGGTCTTAATCCCCAGAGCCTTGGCCGTTCTGATCACGCGAACCGCAATTTCACCCCGGTTGGCAACTAGCAGCGTTGAAATGTTCCTCATAGCCGCGCCACCCCAAAGGCATTGGGTTGAAGGTCTCGTTGGCGGGACTCAAGGACTGTATCGAGAGCAAAGCCCAGCACTCGCCGCGTATCTCTTGGATCAATGACGCCGTGGTCCAGACAGCGGCCGGAGGTGAAATAGACATCCTCTTGCCGACTGAAAAGAGCTTCAATTTTGGCTTCCTGTTCGTCAATTGCCTCTTGCTCGATCGTTTTCCCCGTGCGCTCAGCCCTGACTTTGGCCACGGTACTCATCGTCCGTGCCGCACTTTGGCCGGCCATCACGCCCGTGGTCGCATTGGGCCAGGAAAACAGCAGATCTGGTGCGTACGATATGCCGCCCATGGCGTAGTTCCCTGCGCCAAAGGACGCGCCTATGTAGAGCGTGATTTTCGGCACCCGGACATTTGATACGGCTTGGATCATCTTGGAGCCGTGCTTGACCATCCCCGCCTGCTCATACTCCTTGCCAACCATGAAGCCGGTGGTGTTGTTCAGGAAAATGATCGGCAGGTTGGCCTGATCGCAAAGCTGAAAAAACTGCCCGGCTTTGTTGGCTCCCTGCGTGTCGATCGGACCGTTGTTGCCGATAATCCCGCAGGCGCGGCCCATGATATCGGCTTGCATACAAACCGTCGAAGCGCCGAACCTTGGTTTGAAGTCCTCGAAGTTAGAATCATCCAC
>PAHJ01000041.1 GCA_002705565.1 Geminicoccus sp.
GGCGCGCTCCTGGCGCAAATTCTCATTGGGCATTGGCCCCGACGCATGGTTCTGCTGGCCTCAATGAGCCTGCTTGGCCTCGGGGCCTGCTGGCTTGGACTGGCACAAACGTGGGAACAGGCGATGATCGCCCGTATCGTCATGGCAGTAGGCGCCTCTTCCGTCATGCCCACAACAACCGTGATCGCGGCGTCTCTGGTGCCTGAAACCCAAAGACCGGCGGCGCTTGCGGTGGTTTTCACCGGTCTGACTGTATCCCTGATCCTGGCGCTCCCCATCGCCAGCTTTGTTGGCAATATCGCAGGCTGGCGCGCTGCATGGTTCGTCTCCGGGGGGGCTGCCTTCGCCGCGGCGATTGGCGTGGCCTTGGGTGTTCCGGCTGGGGTAAGAGGCACGCGAGCCTCCTTGAAAGCCATGCGCAGCGTCATTGCTGATCAGGCGACGTCCCTTTCCATCGTGACAACCTTGCTGCTGATCACGGGCGGATTTTTGACCTTTGCCATGATCTCGTTCTGGCTGGTCGAAGTCGCAGAAATGCCTCGGTGGGCGGTTGTGCCATTGCTTTTGGCGTCGGGCATCGCCTCGACCGCCGGAAATGCCCTTTCTGCACCGATTCTCAAGATTGTTGGCCGCGATGCAACCATCCTGATTGGTATGGTCTTCACGACCACCTGTTTCATCCTGCTATGGGCGTTGCCCGGCGTGCTCTGGCTTGCGATCCCGGGTTTCGTTTTGATGGGGCTGGGGTGGACTTTGTGCCTGGCCCCGCTGCAGGCCAGACTCATCGCAACCTCGGGACCAAGCGCTCAGCTGGCCCTCGCCCTGAACGCATCAGCATTTTTTGGCGGTCAAGGCTTGGGGGCTGTTGCAGGCGGTGCGGTCTATGAGACCTTTGGCCCGGTCCTTCTGCCGCTGTTCTCGCTACTGGTCGTGTTCGGTGCCGCTCTGCTGTTTTTCCTCGCCAAGGACATTCCGGCGACCTTGCAGGCAAAGGCAGAAACCACCGACAGTCCCTAACGCAGCCCATTGCCCGCCATGCCAGTGATGCAGGCCTCGGACTTCTGAAAAGCTAGCACCCATCGAGCCCTGCTCTTATCCTCAGATTTCCGAAAGCAAACGCCTTTTCTCCCGCTGACCATTATTTCGTCTGCCTTCAGCTTGTGCTTTAACGAAGCCCGGAGAATATGCGCCGCTGGGCGGGTGGGAACATCCGCTTTCGGGTTGGCATGAACGGCGGTGTGAAGCCGGAGGGAGAGCGAACGGGTGAGTTTCGGAGATAAGCATGAAGTCCTCAAAACGGTCTTTGGCTTTGACAGTTTCCGCGCCGGTCAGGAACCCATCGTGGACCGCCTTTTGGCGGGCACAAACTCGCTGGCGGTGATGCCAACGGGGGCGGGGAAATCCCTGACCTACCAGGTTCCAGCCCTGGTCAATGGCGGGCTCAGCCTGGTGATTTCGCCACTGGTTGCCCTGATGCAGGATCAGGTTGCGGCGCTGCGACTCGCCGGCGTGAATGCGGCCAGCATCAACTCCTCGCAGTCGCGCGAAGAAAATGTCCGCATTTGGCGTGCGGTCGCTGCGGGTGAGGTGCCGATCCTCTACCTCGCCCCGGAACGGCTTATGACCGAGCGAATGCTTGGCGCGCTGCGGTCCATTGGATTGTCTCTGATCGCGATCGACGAGGCGCATTGTATCTCTCAGTGGGGCGCTAGTTTCCGGCCCGAGTATGACGCCCTGTCCCACCTGCGCGAGGCCTTTCCCAGTACACCTATTGCTGCTGTCACCGCGACCGCCGACGAGCCGACGCGCAACGATATCGTGGCCAAAATCTTCGGTGGGCAGGCAGAGGTGTATGTCGCGGGTTTTGATCGCCCCAACATTTGCCTTCACGTCGAACCCAAGCAGCGTCCACGAGACCAGTTGCTGGCCTTTCTCAAAGACCACCAGGGTCAAAGCGGCATCGTGTATACGCTATCGCGAAAGAACACTGAGGCCTACGCGGCGTTTCTCAACGAGAACGGACATAACGCCCGGGCCTACCACGCCGGCCTGACCCCTGATGAGCGGTCGGATACCCAGGCCGCATTCATGACCGAACCGGACTTGATCGTCTGCGCCACCATTGCCTTTGGCATGGGTATCGACAAAGCCGATGTCCGTTTTGTGTTTCATGCCGATCTGCCTGGTTCGCTTGATGCCTATTATCAGGAAATCGGGCGCGCAGGCCGGGACGGGGCCCCAGCGGTGGCGCACATGGTTTTTGGCGCCCAGGACATCAACATGCGGCACCGGTTCATTGATCAGGAATTTTCGGACGAAGAACGACGCAGGCGGGAACATGGGCGGTTGGGCGCGTTAGTGGCGTACTGCGAAGCGCCAACCTGTCGGCGGCAGACCCTGCTCAGCTACTTTGGCGAGCCGTCCGACCCCTGCGGCAACTGTGACCTATGCCTGGACACCACCGAAAGGCTCGATGGAACCAGCGAAGCCTGCCTGGCCCTCGCAGCGGTGCAGGAGACAGGCAACCGTTTCGGTGCGACGTACATCATCGAGTTTCTGCTGGGCAAGGCCACCGACAAGCACCAGGCCAACCGACACGATGAGCAACCCGGTTTCGGCCAGGGCGCAGAGCAATCCAAGCCTTTCTGGCAGGGGCTTCTGCGGCAGATGGTCGGCGGGGGGCTGTTGGAGCGCGATGTTTCGGGCTTTGGAGGTCTGACCATTACCCTCAAAGGTCAGGCGGTCCTGAATGGTAAAAGTCGGTTCGAATACCGCCAAATGGCTGCCCCTACCGATCGCACCTCGCGACAGGAGCGACGAGCTGACACGATTGCTGCTTCAAGCAACGTTGACAGCGGTATCTTGCAGGCGCTGAAAGCCAAGCGTACCGAGCTGGCCCGCGACCGCTCAGTGCCGCCCTACGTGATCTTCTCAGACAAGAGCCTGATAGATATGGCGGACCGTCGGCCGCGCTCGCCGCAGGAGTTTCTCGACGTTCATGGCGTCGGAGAGAAAAAGGCGGAGCAATTCTCGGCAATCTTTTTGTCCGTTCTGGAGGCCCATCGATAGGCCTCCAATGAGGGCGTTTCGGATGCTCTGGGCTAGGTTATTGATGTCATTCTATGACTCAATGACCGCCACTCGGAGGCCCGAATTTCTGGCCCCGTCCCCAGAATTGCCTCAAAAGTTACACCTTTTGGCCCCCCAAAGTGCTGCTATCCCCAATAAAATGGGGCTTCGCCGCCTGTTTGTGCGCATAATCTCTTTTCATTCACGCTTGTTTCATTTAACGAAAAAAGCAATCGGGGTGGTGCAACGACACCATTACACTAGGGAGTTACCACGATGTCCAAAACAGCTTACACCGCTTTGGTATCCGCCACAGCTAAAGAAGCAGGGGTTGCAGAATCCCAAGCTAAGTCCACGATTGATGCGTTCCTCGGCCAGATTCAGTCTGAGCTGGTTGCAGGCAACGACGTTGCTGTCGGCTCATTTGCAACCATCAAATCCGAAGTGCGCGCTGCGCGCACGGGCCGCAACCCTTCCACGGGTGCTGCCATCGATATTCCAGCCAAGCGCGTTGCGTCCTTCAAGCCATCCACGGGCCTGAAAAACGCACTCGGTGGTTCATCCACCAGCTAAGACCCTGGATTGCGGTAAGCACTCAGTTCCGAGCGCTACACCGTAATCGGCATATATTCCTCGCAAAGAGCGTGAAGCGGCACAAATTCCTGTCGCTTTCACGCTATTTGTGATTTAGGGTTTATTTTTTCCGCAATATTGCGGTTTTCGAGGAAATTGGCACATTTACATCTCCATCTACTGGAGATGTCATGAAAGCCTTTCCTCTTTTCATAACAGTCAAAAACCGGACGCTTGCGGTTTTCGGCGGTGGCGAGGAAGCCGCCGCGAAGATCCGACTGCTGCTGAAGACTGAGGCGCGCGTGATCGCGATCGCTGCTGACTTCGAGCCTGCTGTCGCTGGTCTGAAGGGTTTGGTGCGGGTGCAGCAAGACCCCCTCGCCTTCGATCTCCCAGCAGAAACCGCCTTTGCCTATGCAGCGACCGGCAACGAGACGCTGGATGCTGCGCTGGCGGCCCGAACACGGACAGCGGGGATTCTAGTCTGTGCAGCGGACCAACCCGACGTCTCGGATTTCTCGACCCCCGCCCTTGTGGACCGTGATCCGGTCATCGTCGCCATCGGCACGGAAGGCACGGCACCGGTGCTCGCTCGTGCCATCAAGGCACAAATCGAATTCCTTCTAGAACCCAGCCTGGGCCAAATAGCTCGAATCGCCGCTGGCTTGCGGGCGCAGGTCGCACATCGTCTTAAACCAGGGCAAGCGCGCCGCGATTTCTGGCGTCGTTTCTTCAGCACGGCGCGGGAACAGCGGCTGGCAACCCCGGTCGCTTTGGATGCAGTGGCGCAAGACATCCTGCAGAAAGGCCCTGCTGCGTCCGATGCTGTTTCGGGGACTCTGACCATCGTTGGGACAGGCTCGGGTGATGCAGACTTATTGACCATCGCCGGTCATCGCGCCTTGGATACGGCCAGCGTGGTTTTACATGACCCCCTCGTCGCTCGGCCCATTCTGGAAATGGCGCGCCGGGAGGCCACGATCCGCGTGCTGCAACCCGGCGCAAGCCGTGAGATCCTGTCCCTGCTCGCACAGGGGGAAACCGTGGTTCGCCTGGTCGTTGGAAACGGCTCGCTGGCGGAGCAGGAACATGCCGCGGTCGAAGCTGCGGGTCTGCCGGTGCGCTTCATTCCCGGTATCGATCCTGACCAGGATTGGCCCCCTGCCGCCCAAGCAACCCGCCGCGCCAGGCGCTCCTTCTCCTCACCCTTCTCAAGAAAGGCTGCTTAATCATGCCTGCTGCTTTGACCACCAAGGCCATCCTCACCGCCAACGACGTCCGCAACGGTGACGTTGTGTTCTGGACTGCCGATCAAGTCTGGTCGGCTTCGATTGACGACGCACTCATCGGCTACGGCAAGGAAGAGACCAACGCGCTTGTTGACGAGGGCGCTCGTGCGGAAGCGGCCAACACGGTTGTTGGCGCTTACCTCGTGGCGCTCCAACCTGGGGACACACTCGCCCGCATACCCGTAAAAATGCGCGAGGTGCGCCGTTTGGCAGGCCCGAGCATCGATTTCGCTCAGGCTGCGTAGAGGTCTCGATCATGTACCATTACGACCACCACGATCAGTCTTTTGTCGAGGCCCGTGCGCGGGAGTTTCGCAATCAGGTGGAACGCCGCCTTGCCGGGCAGCTCACGGAAGACGAATTCAAGCCGCTGCGCCTGCAAAACGGCCTGTATCTGCAACTGCACGCTTACATGTTGCGGGTCGCCATTCCCTATGGCGAGCTGAACAGCCAGCAGCTGCGCAAACTCGGGTACATCGCCGATACCTATGACAAGGGCTATGGCCACTTCACCACGCGGCAGAACATCCAGTTCAACTGGCCCAAGCTGGTGGACACGCCTGACATCCTTGACCACCTCGCCGACGTGCAAATGCACGCGATCCAGACCTCAGGCAATTGTATCCGGAACGTGACCTCTGACCCCTTTGCCGGTGTCGCTGCCGATGAATTCATCGATCCGCGCCCGGTATCCGAGCTCATGCGTCAATGGTCCATGCTGCACCCGGAATTCGCGTTTCTGCCGCGCAAATTCAAGTTTGCCGTGACCGGGGCTGCCGAAGACAGGGCGGCGATCAAGTTCCATGATATCGGAATTTGGGCCAAAGCGGATGCCGCTGGGGAGCCGGTGTTTGACGTTTATGTCGGTGGCGGCCAGGGACGGACGCCGCGCGTGGCAAAACTGTTCGAAAGCGCTGTACCGCTCATCGAGCTCATGCCCCTGCTGGACGCCATGCTGCGGGTCTACAATCTACACGGAAGACGGGACAACAAGTACAAGGCCCGCATCAAAATCCTGGTTGAGGAACTGGGCTTGGAGAACTATCGAGACGAGGTCCGCGCCGAACTTGCCAACATTGACCGCGCCCCCTTCGTCAGCGTGGAAGGCGAATACGAACGCATCTGTAATGCCTTTGAAGAAGGCACACCGGAGATGTCTCCAGAGAAGGCCATCGACCTGAAAACAGCAACACCTGCTTTCAAACGGTGGGTCGAGAGCAATGTTGCGGCGCACCGGGTTCAGGGATGGGCGATCGCTCAGATTTCCGTCAAACCCAAGGGCGGAATTCCTGGTGACGTAACTGGCGCGCAGATGCGCGCGCTGGCCGACCTGGCCGACCACTACTCCCGGGGCGAGCTGCGTATCACGCACCGGCAGAACGTCGTTTTCCCCTACGTCCGAGCGACAGATCTGGAGGCGCTTTATCAGGGGCTGTCGGCCATTGGTCTGGGCGAGGATAATATTGGAGAAGCGTCAGACATCATTGCCTGCCCGGGTCTGGACTACTGCGCGCTTGCAACCGCCCGCTCCATCCCCGTGGCGCAAGAGCTGTCCACCATGCTCCGCGCCCGCGAAGCAGCAGACGATCTGGGCCCGATATCGCTGAACATTTCCGGCTGCATCAACGCCTGTGGCCACCACCATGCGGCCAATATCGGCATTCTCGGCCTGAACAAGGCAGAAAAGGAAAACTACCAAATCACGCTGGGGGGTCGCTCGGATGAGCGGGCATCGGTCGGTGAAATCCTGGGTCCCGGCTTCGCGCAAGACGATGTACCCGGCGCGGTTTCCAAGATCATCGATACCTATCTCCGCCTGCGGACCGGAGAGCAGGAGCGCTTTCCGGACACCTACGCCCGGGTTGGCAAAGAACCGTTTAAGGAGGCTGTCTATGTGGGTGCTTAAGGACCAGGGAGCGAGCCTGACACATCATGACGATAGCAGCGAAGGTGCTGCGGCAGCGAGCGGTTTGAGGGTTGATGCCGGTGAACCCTGTTTGGACGAACAATCCTTTGCCAATGACAGCAATTGCGTAACCCTGAACTTTCCCAGCTCACACGACGGACGCGGTTTCTCTTTTGCCCGTCGGGTTCGGCGTGAGCGCGGCGAAGGCGTGCGGATCATCGCAACTGGCAACCTCCTCCCCGATCAGGCCCGTATGGCGTTTCAGTGTGGGTTCTCCGAAATCCACCTGACCGACGCATTGGTTGAGCGCCACGGCGAATTGGCGTGGCGCACCGCGACCACGACAGCACCGGATGCGCTTTACACCAAGTCCGGCAAGGCGCCCTCGATTTGGGATGCACGGCACCAGCACCGGGTGAAGGTCCAGTCCCTGACCTCGGTGGAAGCTCATGAAGAGCTTCAAAAGTCTGTCAACGCGGTTCTTCTGGATGTTCGCACCTCCGCAGAATGGCAATTCGTGGGCCGTCCCAGCTTTGAACGCAGCGTTGGTATCCAGTGGCAGACCTTCCCTTACGGCTCAGAAAATCCCAATTTCGTTACAGAGGTTGCTGACGCAGGTCTGACGCAAGAAACGCCGATATTCTTGATTTGTCGGTCCGGCGTGCGTTCGCTGGCGGCGGCTGAAGCGCTGAAAGAAGCGGGTTATAAGGATCTGACCAACGTGTCCGATGGCTTTGAAGGGGCAAAAAATGCTGCCGGGCGTCGTGGCATTCTCAACGGCTGGAAAGCGGCGCAACTGCCGTGGAACCAAGACTAAGGACCGAACCACACGATGTTCGAACAAACCGTACTGGAAACCCAGCACTACACCGACCGGCTGTTTCGGTTCCGGATGACCCGGCCGCAGAACTTTCGGTTTCGCTCGGGTGAGTTCGTCATGATTGGACTGCCGGGCGAGAACGGCAAGCCGCTGCTGCGCGCCTATTCGATTGCCTCCCCAGCTTGGGAAGACAACCTCGAATTCTTCTCAATCAAAGTCCCCGATGGCCCCCTGACCTCTCGCCTGCAAAACATTGGTGAAGGCGACACGGTGATTCTGGGTAAGAAGTCCACGGGAACGCTGGTTCTGGACGCGCTCAAGCCGGGCAAGACGCTCTACTTGCTCTCCACCGGCACCGGTATCGCGCCCTTTGCCTCGCTGATCCGCGAGCCGGAGACCTTTGAGCGGTTCGAGAAAGTTGTGCTTTGCCACACCACGCGTGAGATTTCCGAACTTCAGTACGGCATCGACCTGATGAACGAAATTCAGACCGACGCTATGCTGTCTGAAGTTGTCGGAGACACGCTGGTCCACTTCACCTCGGTCACGCGTGAAGACTATCCAGTCAAGGGACGGATCACCCATCTGATCGAAGACGGAACTCTGTTCCGGGAGATTGGCGAAAGCGAGGGTTTTGACCCTGCAACCGACCGGGTTATGATCTGCGGATCTATGGAAATGCTGCGCGATTGTGCCGACCTGTGCGAAGCGGCGGGCCTGGTCGAAGGCTCCAACAACCAGCCCGGCGATTACGTCATCGAAAAGGCGTTTGCGGACTAGTCCAGCAGACCAACCGCGCGTCTGCCTTCTTCGGTTTTGAGCGAGAAGTCCGTGCCTGCGTAGGCCGCCCCTGCTTCCGTGCACAGAAACGCGATGGCACGGCCTGCCCACTGGGCCGGAATATGGTCGGACCATTCCAGCTTGCTGATCGGGTTCACACCGGATTGCTTGATGACCACCTGCATATCCGTCGCCACCGTGCCCGGTGACATGCCAACCACGGTGATCCCAAGCGGGCCCCATTCCTTGTGCCCGCTTCTGGTCAGACTAAGCACGGCTGCCTTCGTGGCGCAGTAATGGCTCCAGCCCTCCAGCGCGTTCAAGGCGGCGCCAGAGGAGATATTCACGACCGTGCCGCCACTCGTCTTGAGCGCTTCAAAAGCCGCGTGCATGCCGTTGTAAACGCCCATCAGGTTGATCTCGACCACTTTGGCCCATTCAGCAGGGTCTGAATCCTCCAACCTGGCCACAGGATCGATCACCCCGGCGTTGTTTACAACCGCATCGAGCCCGCCAAAGGTCATAGTCGCCTGCTCAACAGCGCGTTTCACGGTCTGGTAGTCTGCCACGTCTCCGGTTACCGGCAGGACCCGGTCCGGCCCTAAACGGGCAACAAGCGCATCCAGCCCTGACTGTCCTCGCGCCATCAGCACTACATTGGCGCCTAAGCCGTGCAGCACCTCTGCAGCGGCGGCTCCGATCCCTTTTGAGGCCCCTGTGATGAGAATGGTTTTGTTGGCGTGGGTCATCTTCGTTTTCCGAATGTGCCGTCAGCGCGACGGGCTGTTCTGTTTACAGTGACGTTTAGGGACCAAAATATACACAGCTGACAACCTGACACCACCCACGCGGCACGCCCCAAAGAAAAAGGGCGCAGCCTCGATACCGAAGCTGCGCCCTTCTTTCTGGTCTCAGGCCGTCACATGACGACGGCTAAGTCTGGCCTTAAGCGCCACCCTCAAACCAGTAGCACTTCTTATCCACGTCACGGCGCGGGTTGCCCAACCAGTTAGGCATACAACGGACTTTGTCGCCGTCGTCGTAGTCTTTCTTCACCCAGCAGTCGGTCTCACCAAAGTAAACCGTACCATCTTCGGATGGGAAGAAGTGTTTGTTCTGATCGTAACGGTCATCCCAGCCGCTTGGCAGCTTATCCGTGGTTCCGTTACACTCCTGCGCAGGCTCCTGACACTTGTAGAGGGCATTGCGCACGCGGGTGCTCTCAGTGCCGTATGGGCACTTCACAGAACAGTAAACATCTGTGGTTCTCAGCGGCACAACTGGACCGCCGGCCTTCCATTTGTAAGAAATTTTGTTGCGGTCATCCCAATCAATTTCGAGGCGACCATTTTCCTGACAATTCTCCACCCAATTCGTTTTTCTTAGTTCATTGTAAGTCTGAGCCTGAGCTGTTTGGGAGATACCAAGCGTGACAGCGAGCAGCGCAGTCAACGCTGCAATCAAAGTAGAGCGAATTTTTAACATGTATGAATCCTCAATTAGAAATAGGCGTTTTTTCTTCGCCTTTCGGGACGTATACGAGGATGCAGAAAAACAAACAATCACGTAGAACAAGCTGTAATTAACAATTTTTTTATAAAGAAAAATCGAA
>PAHJ01000042.1 GCA_002705565.1 Geminicoccus sp.
TCCGGACCACCATTCTGGCTGATTTCAACGACACGTGCGTTTGGCAAAATTCTCTCCTGAGACACTCAAATTGAATTATGGAGCAAAGCGGCACCCGTATTGCTCCCTGTGAAGTCAATTCTAAAATTGATCATGGTGCTAGGCATAATGAAAAGGTTTTTGATTGGTTTGTCGCTATTGGCGACCACATTTCTCGCAGCATGTGGACATTCAGACCGGTTTGTTCTCGTCAATCCGCAAGGCATGAGCAGTGCTGACGCGTTTGGGATGTCTGACATTCCTTATTATGAGAAGCCAAAGTTTATCAATGTGTTGGCGGATGCTCGGTTGTCAGGTGTTGAGATCAGTCTGCTGTTGCAGGGTCAGACCGTCGTGTCGCGATCGGTCGATGAGCCAGCCGCGATGCAGTATTCTTATTTTAAGCCGGATGGATTGCTGGCCATCAATCCTCGGCCGAGCCGCCTGGTGTTGGGTCGCTGGCGAGTCGAGCAAGACAGCCTCTGCTACGAGCTGGGTGAAGAACGTTTGTGCTCCGCTCTCTATCGGTCGTCGGCCCATGCCAATGGCGTTCACATCTACTATTTTGCGCGCTTGGGTGAAGCGCTGCGGCCGACGGTATTTATCGATGACATCCAATCCGGTGACACGATTCCCATCGAAAGACTGCCTCAGGCACTGTAGCTTCACCCTGAAAATTCCTGTTTCAGTCGGAAAAAAGACTTTGAGTATCGGCTCAAGGTCCTTTTTTGTTTATGCTTCCTATGCGGCTTTGACCATGCGTCCATGATTTGCGACCTTGGCAGTGTTGGGCTATGAAATTAGCCTGTAATAAATGTTTCAATCTTGGGAGACTGACTGATGGCTGGCGTTCGCTTGGAAAAGGCCGTTAAGGACTACGGTGCAACCCGTGTGATCCATGACGTGGACCTGCAAATTGATGATGGTGAGTTCGCCGTCTTTGTCGGCCCATCGGGCTGCGGCAAGTCCACTTTGCTGCGCATGGTGGCAGGCTTAGAAGAAATCACCGCGGGTAGCCTCTACATTGGCGACCAGGAAATGAATGCCGTACCGCCTGCGAAGCGCGGTATCGCCATGGTGTTTCAGTCTTACGCTCTGTACCCACACCTGACGACTTTTGAAAACATGGCCTTTGGCTTACGCTTGGCGAAGCGTCCGAAGGCAGAAATTGAAGAGCGCGTCATGCGCGCAGCCGGGATCCTGCAAATCGAAGAACTGCTGCAACGCAAGCCCAAGGACATGTCCGGCGGTCAGCGTCAGCGCGTGGCTATTGGCCGGGCGATCGTGCGCAACCCCGAAGTCTTCCTCTTTGACGAGCCGCTGTCCAACCTGGACGCCAAGCTGCGCGTGCAGATGCGTCAGGAACTGGCTGAGCTGCACTCGCGGTTGAAGACGACCATGATTTACGTAACGCACGATCAGGTGGAAGCCATGACAATGGCCAGCAAGATCGTGGTCCTTCGCGCGGGGCACGTCGAACAGGTTGGCGCTCCGCTGGATCTCTATCACCGTCCGGCCAACAAGTTCGTGGCCGGCTTCATCGGTTCGCCAGCGATGAATTTCGTTTCCGGCGTTGTGGCCGAGGGTGGCGACAAGCAGGCCAAGGTCAAGCTGGATCATACCTCCGAAAACATCATCGTCCCACTGGCGCGTCCGGTCCAATCCGGTGAAAGCATCTCGCTGGGCCTACGTCCTGAGCACACCGCTTTGGTCGATAACAGCCCCCTAAAAGGCACCGTCACCGTTGTCGAACGCCTGGGGTCTGTTTCTTTTGTCTACGTGAAGGTTGGCGACTCACTCTTCACCGTCCAGGCCGAGGGTTCGGAAGTCATCGCAGCAGGTTCTGAAGTCGGTATCGATCTGCCGGCAAACCGCTTGCACATGTTTGGCGCCGATGACATCAGCGTGACTGCTGGAACGGCTTAGGCGCCAGCTTAAGCGATCAATATATAATAAGAAGGCGCCGCCCCACCAACGGCGCCTTCACGAGACAAAGAAAAACCAAAGATAGGGTCCTCGAAGATGTCGAAGATCATTGTAGTTGACCCGTTTGACTATGTTGTCGTTGGCGGCACCGGCGATTTGGCAAAGCGGAAGCTTTTTCCTGCATTGTACCATCGGGAGCTGGACGGCCAGTTGCCCGACGAGGCCCGAATCATTGGAGTTGCGCGCTCCGAACTGACCCGGGACGCCTTTAAGGCACAGGTTGAAGCAGCGTTACGCGAGTTTGTTCCAGCGGCTGACATAGACGAGGCTGTATTTGCCAAGTTCCTGAACCGCTTTTCCTACCAGCCGAACAATGCCTTTACGGTTGAAGGGTACCAGAAGCTAAAAGACACGCTCGACGAGCACCCAGACCGGGTCCGCGTGATTTATCTGGCGACGCCGCCATCGCTGTTCGGGCCCATATCGGCATTCCTTGCGGAAGTGGGCTTGAACGGGCCTCGCGATCGTTTGGTTTTGGAAAAGCCGCTGGGCCACGATTTACCCTCCAGTCAGGAAATCAACGCTGACGTCGCCAAGGCCTTTGACGAGGCCCAAGTTTACCGGATTGACCACTATCTGGGTAAGGAATCCGTCCAGAACCTGATGGCGCTGCGGTTTGGCAACGTGTTGTTTGAGAGCATCTGGTCGAATGCCGTGGTTGATCATATCCAAATCACGGTGGCCGAGGACATTGGCGCAGGCGATCGGGCGACCTACTATTCCAAATCCGGTGCCTTGCGGGACATGGTGCAGAACCATCTCGCCCAATTGCTCTGTCTGACGGCAATGGAAGCACCGGCGAGCATGGATGCAGACAGTGTGCGGGACGAAAAACTGAAGGTCCTGCGCTCCCTTCGTCCGTTCAACGCTGAAGACCTCACCACCAACGTAGTGCGCGGCCAGTACACCAGCGGCGCAATCAACGGCGAGTCCGTTCCGGGCTACGCGACGGAATTGGGCGAGGCAACGACCACGGAAACCTACGTCGCGCTCAAAGCTCATGTCGATAACTGGCGCTGGGCCGGCGTGCCCTTTTACCTGCGTACGGGCAAGCGACTTCCGGTGCGCTCCTCTGAGATTGTGATCCAGTTCAAGTCAATCCCGCACTCCATTTTTCGCCCCTACACCACTGATCAAGCCGTGCCGAACCGTCTGGTGATCCGCCTGCAGCCGGACGAGGGGGTCAGTCTACGTCTGA
The DNA here is from genome assembly GCA_002705565.1 of Geminicoccus sp. Lineage (GTDB taxonomy): Bacteria > Pseudomonadota > Alphaproteobacteria > UBA7985 > UBA7985 > UBA7985. Next base: position 3,203 of record PAHJ01000042.1, read on the forward strand.
TGACCAAGGACCCTGGACCGGGCGGAATGCGGTTACGGGCTGCAAGTCTGGACCTTTCGTTCAAAGACGAGTTTGAGCTGGAGCGCTTCCCGGACGCCTACGAGCGCCTGTTGCTCGACGTGGTTCGTGGTAACCGCACTCTGTTCATGCGCCGCGACGAATTGGAAGCCGCCTGGGAGTGGGTCACGCCGATCCTGAACGTGTGGTCCGCCTCCGATGATGAGCCCAAACCCTATCAATCCGGCAGCTGGGGCCCTACCGCTGCAGCCATGATGATGGACCGCGATGGTCGTCACTGGCACGAAGACATGAGGTAAAGCATCATGATCCTGGCAGAACACCTCTACGCTTCATCGGACCTGCTGGCCCAGCGACTGGCCTGGAACACGGCCAAAACCCTCATTGATGCCATCGCCGAGCGCGGTGAAGCGCGCTTGCTGGTGTCGGGTGGCTCCACCCCAAAGGCGTTTTTTGCGGCTCTGGCGACGCAATCGCTGGCGTGGGAGCGGGTGACAATTGGGTTGGTTGATGACCGCTGTGTCGAGAGCTTTGACCCCAATTCGAATGCCAAACTGGTTGGCGAAAACCTGCTCGTGGGCGAGGCTTTTTCTGCGACATTCCAGCCGCTGTTTGACCCCGAGCTTGGTATCGAGAAATCCGCTGAATGGGCCAATGGCGTCGCTCAGCGGCCTGATGTCGTTGTGCTCGGATTGGGCGGAGACGGACATACGGCCAGCCTTTTCCCCGGTTCACCTCAGCTCGAAGAGGGGTTGAGCGTCGGTGCGTCTAACGTTCTGGCAGCTGAACCGACCATGGAGCCTTTGGTGACACGTCTGACCTATTCCGGGCCGTTTCTGGCGAGTTCGCCGCACGTTTTCCTGCACTTCGAAGGCGCAGGTAAGCGGGGTGTGTATGAAGAAGCGCGCGCCAAGGACCAGCCCTCAATCACGCCGATTTCGTGGTTCCTGCATCATCCCGAGTGTCCGGTTGAAACCTACTGGGCACCCTGAACGCCGCCTGACACCTGCAAGCGAGACAATCTGAAAGACCAGACCATGACAAAGCTGAACCCCACCATTCAAGCCGTCACGGATCGCATTATCGAGCGTTCGGCACCGACCCGTGCGGCCTACCTCGACCGCATCGAAGCAGCCCGCCGTAACAAGCCGCATCGCAGCGAGCTGTCTTGCGGCAACCTTGCCCACGGTTTCGCTGCCTGCGGCACGGATGAGAAGAAGGCGCTGGCCAAAAACGAACAGCCTAATATTGGCATCGTAACAGCCTATAACGACATGCTTTCGGCGCACCAACCGCTCAAAGACTATCCCGACATGATCAAGGCCACCGCCATCGCTCATGGTGGTGTGGCCCAGGTCGCGGGCGGGGTCCCGGCCATGTGCGATGGGGTCACGCAGGGGCAGCCTGGAATGGAGCTTTCGCTTTTTTCGCGTGATGTGATTGCTATGGCTACAGCGGTGGCGCTGTCTCACAACATGTTCGATTCCGCCATGTTCCTGGGCACCTGTGACAAGATCGTTCCCGGTCTGGTCATCGGCGCACTGTCCTTTGGCCATCTACCGGCGGTGTTCCTGCCGGCTGGGCCCATGGGAACCGGCCAGACCAATGATGAAAAGGCGAAAGTACGCGAAGCCTTTGCCAAGGGTGAAATCGGGCGGGATGAGCTGCTGGACAGCGAGAGTAAGTCCTACCACTCCGCCGGAACCTGCACATTCTACGGTACCGCGAATTCGAATCAGATGCTTATGGAGTTCATGGGCCTTCACGTCCCTGGCACCACCTTCTTTGGTCCGGGCACGTTGGCACGTGACATCGCGGTGCAGGAAAGCACGCGTGCGGCCTTGCGCTGTATCGATCGCGGCGCGGGCTACCGTCCGATTGGGCATGTCTTGGACGAGAAGGCTTTTGTGAATGGTCTTGTCGGGCTGATGTCGACGGGCGGATCGACCAATCTGACGCTGCATATCATCGCCATGGCGGCGGCGGGCGGGATCCGGCTGACGTGGGACGATATGAACGACATCTCTGACGCCACACCGCTGCTGGCCAAGGTCTATCCTAACGGTTCGGCCGACGTGAATGCCATGGAGGCGGCGGGTGGGCTGCCGTTCCTGATCGATCAGTTGCGGGGAGCTGGCTTCCTGCATCCGGACGTCATGACCATCACCGAAAATGGTTATCAGGACTACGGTCAGGTCGCCAAAATCGCGACGCCAGATACGCTGTCCTTTGAGGCTGCGCCGACGCAGTCTCTGATGCCCGAGGTGCTGACTACGCCTGAACAACCGTTCCAATCCAATGGCGGTCTCAAGGTGCTAACTGGCAATTTGGGGCGGTCGGTGATCAAGATTTCCGCTGTCGCGCCTGAGCACCGCGTGGTGGAAGCGCCGGCGAAGGTCTTTACCGATCAAAACCAGATCCAGGCGGCATTCAAAGCCGGTGAGTTGCATGGCGACTTTGTCTGCGTGCTGCGGTCACAAGGCCCTAAAGCCAACGGAATGCCGGAACTGCACAAGCTAACCCCACCGCTGTCAATCTTGCAGAAACTGGGCTTCAAGGTTGCTTTGGTGACCGATGGTCGGATGTCCGGTGCATCGGGCAAAGTACCCTCCGCCATACACCTGACACCGGAGGCCATTGATGGGGGGCCGATCGCGAAGATCCGCGATGGCGATATCATCCGCCTTGATGCCGAAAATGGCGCGCTGGAAGTCTTGGTGAGCGCCGCTGAATTCGACGCGCGCGCCGCCGCCGTTGATGATGTTAGCCAGAGCCATATTCTCATGGGCCGGGAACTATTTAGCGCCTTCAGGGCTACTGTGGGGGACTCGGAAACCGGCGCCGGCGTATTTGGCGAGCCAAGCCTGACGGTTCCGGTGGCTTCGGAAACTGAAAAAGTCGTAGTGGGTTAAACCATGGCTGATCCCATTCTGGTCGCTGATATCGGCGGCACCAACGTACGTTTTGGCCTCGGCACAGTCCCGCAAGAGCCCGTGACGAAGATCCTCAAGTACAAAATCAGCACTTTTCCCAACCCGGAAACGGCGGTCAGAAAGTACTTTGATGACCTTGGGCTGACCAAGGCTGAACGGGTCGCGATCAAAAAGGCCTGCTTTGCGGCAGCAGGGCCGGTTGAGGATGATGTTGTGTCTCTGACCAACGGTTCCTGGGTGATCGACAAGGCCCACATCGCGCAAACCTTTGATCTCGAATTCAAGCTGATCAACGATTTCAGCGGTCTGGCCAATGCCATACCCTACCTGAAAGAAAACGAGCTGCTCAAACTGGGTGGTGGTGAGCCTGTTGAAGGATCGCCTAAAGCCATTTTTGGTCCCGGTACAGGTTTGGGCGTTTCTGGTGCTGTACCGGATCGTTCGGGCAGTTGGATGGTGTTGTCGGGGGAGGGTGGTCACGTCGCCTTTGCGCCGCGCGGGGACATTGAAGACCGCATCCTGAAAATTCTGCGTCGCCGGATTTCAGGTGGTCGGGTTTCGGCAGAGCGCTTGCTGTCCGGTTCCGGTCTGGAAATGCTGTTCGAAGCCTTGGCAGAAATCGAACAAATCGCGGTCCTCCCGCAGTCAGCCAAAGAAATCGTCGAGACTGGACTGCGCGACGAAAGCTCTTTGCAACGCCAGACAATATCGCTGTTCTGTGGTCTGCTGGGTAAGTTTGGGGGTGATTTGGCCCTGATGCTGGGATCTAGGGGTGGCGTCTATCTTGCGGGCGGAGTTGCTCTCGCACTGCGCGACTTCCTCCCCGAATCCGTGTTCAGGGCTCGGTTTGAGGATAAGGGTCGGATGGAGAAGTTCAACGCCGATATCCCGACGTTTCTGCTGATTGGCGATACCCCGGCGCTGACAGGCTGTGTCGCTGCGGCAAGCTATCCCTGAGCCAACCGACTTTAGACCTTATTCCTCGTCAAAACTGCCATCGTCGTTCAATTGACCTTCGTCATTGAGCGTCTCGGTGAACTGTTCCAGCCTCTGCCGCCAAAGCTCGTAGGCCTCGGTGATCACTTCATCACTTTCATCCGTGGCGAGCACCGTTGCGACTTCTTCGTTGGTAAACCCCATGCGCAGTTTTTCCTGAAGGACCGCGAGGGTAATTCCGGCTTTAGCCAGTGCAAGGCGCTGCTCAGGCGTGGCGCGTTCGACCATTTCGCGAAGTTCTGCGGAGGTTTGTGGCATAGTTGTTGTGGCGGAAGTCATTGGGGCCTCAGGCGTTGATGACATTAGCTGCCTTGATGGCGTCCCGGGCCAGTGCCGTCAACTCATCCCAATCGCCCGCCTGAATCGCAGATTTGGGTGCAACCCACGATCCGCCGACAACATCGACGTTGGGAAGGCTCAGATATTCATCCAGATTGGCTAGGGAAACCCCGCCTGTCGGGCAAAATCGAATGGACTGAAAAACGGTCGCAAAATTCTTCAGATAAGCAGCTCCGCCGGATGCTTCAGCTGGGAAAAACTTCAGATTGGAATAACCGCGCTCGATCAATGCCTGCATTTCTGCCGGCGTCGCGGCCCCGGGTAGATAGGGCAAACCCAGATCTTCTGCGCCGTCCAGCAACCCAGGCGTATGTCCTGGTGAAACAGCAAACTGTGCACCGGCCCGCTGGGCAGCCTGCATTTGCTCCACTGATACCACGGTGCCAACGCCGGGGATGGCACCCTCTACGCCGGCAACAGCTTCAAGTGCGGCCATGGCGGCCGGTGTGCGCAGGGTGATTTCGATGCAAGGTAAGCCGCCAGCGACTAGAGCTTTGGCCACATCTGCGGCTCTGCTGGCGTCCTCGATAACAACGACTGGGATAACAGGTGCGGCGTCAATTACAAAGTCAGTCGCAGTCGCTCGGTTCATCTTGGTTCAGCCCACTCCAAAGGGGCGCATTCCTGCGCGCATCAATCCATGGCGAACCGGTTTGAGCCATCCGAGGCTTTTCAAGGCACCTCGTCTGGCGTGATCCATGCCCAGACGATCGCTTTGTATCGCTTGGTTCAAAAAGTGGGTCGCCGTTAGACGACTTATTACATCGCCCCGGCGCTGGGCACCATAGCGTCGTAGCATATCGGGGTCTGCGACTTTGAAGGGCTGGTCGTATAGAGACAGCAGAACAGCGACGTCAGCAAAGGACGAATTCAACCCCTGTGCGCCGAGCGGCGGCAGCACGTGTGCGGTTTCGCCAACCAGCGCGAGCTGGGGTCCGTGAAAGCAATCCGCAATCTGCGTACCCACGACAAAGCCACCTCTGGCCCTAATTTCTGAGATTTCCCCCAGAACGCCGCGCAACGCGCTTTGCAAAGTTCGGCGAAACCCGTCTTCGTCCAAAGCGCGCAGCTTTTCGGCAGTCTCGGGACGGTGCACCCAGACGATGGCTGATCGGGGCGTCCCTGCGTTCGATGGTGGCAACGGCACCGTGGTCAGCGGGCCTTCGCGGCGTTGGAATTCAGTGGAGATGTTGTCGTGATCGATGCTGTGGTCGATTTGGCAAACCAGGGCAACCTGATTGGGCCGATGATCCTTAATGCGGATCTGGGCTTGCTCAGGGACCGGAGAATGCCGACCCGCGCAGTCAAAAATCAGATCCGCTTGAAATGTTACACCGTCAGCAAGGGTCACTTCACCCGGTTTCCAGCTTTGAACGGCTGAGTCAAAATGGAGCCGCAGATTAGGGCAAGCTTCGGCCGCCTCGAGTAAGGCCCGACTCAGGTCAGTGTTGATGATGTTATAGCCAAAAGGCGTATCGGTAACTTCATCAGCGCTAAAGACCTCGATGACCGGATTGGTCCAGCGATCTGCCTGATCATCGATCAGGCGCAGCTTGTCCAGTGGCGCGCTCAGGTGTTTCACGCGGTCCCAGACCCCGAGTTCGCCCAGTGTTTCCAGGCTGAGCGGCATCAGCGCCGTAGATCGTGCCGGGGCAGGCGTTTTCGCCGTTCTGAGGTCTGGCCCGGCGTCTAACAGCCGAACGCCATGCCCGCGCTTTGCTAAACCCACAGCCAATGACAGGCCAACCGGCCCTGCGCCGATCACTAACAATTTCGAACCAGCAGTTTCCATATGTCTCATGTGCTTTAAGTCACTCTTGGAAACAAGGTGCAGCCTGTCGCGGCTGACGCGTGCATGTCAAACAATGAGGGGATCATAATGTTGAGTGCGCTACTCGAGGTCATTTTGGTAGACGAATCGATCAAGCTCAGAGCGCTTGATGAATTACGGCGGGCCAGTCGAGGTAATGATTACCTGATGGCCGACCCGGATTTGACGACCCTCAGCGCCAATGGGGCTTCAGTCACGGTCGTGGGTTTGGACGCTGAAGCCATTCATCGGGCGATTGAGGGCTATGCCGTTGATCAGAAGAATGGCGAGGCGCGAGAGATCCGTGATCTCTCCGGCGTCTACGTCATCCGCACCCCAGCACTCCGATTTCCTAATGGTCTGTCATACTGGATCGAAGAAGCGCAGGACGGGGTTTACCGGGTCAGCCTCTACTCATGGTCCGTCTATGGCAGTCGTGACTACGGCGTTAACCGCAGCCACTTGGAAACCCTCGCGGATCAACTCGTGCAATAGCAGGCTCAGTTGAACTGCCCCTTAGGGGCGAGATAGAGCTGTCCGTCGAGCGAACGGACCACGGCAAAGCCCTCTGGCAGGGCTGTGACACCTACAGATGCCGCGTCGACTTCGCGGGAGCCTTCGGGCGCGCGGCCATAGACGAGGTCTGTGCCTTTGGAACCTTGCGCGGCGGGGTCTTCGACATAGTAATATTTGCCAGAAGGTGCGCGATAGAGACGAATGCCGGGGTTCACGCGGAAGCGCGCTAATTCATCGCCTGAAACTTCAACGGAACCAGCAGGCAGGCCTTCGGGAACCGGCTGCAGGCCAACGATCTCGCCTGACGTCGGCGACGGTTGAACTCCAACCAAGCGCCACCCGGAGCGCCGGTTTTGATAGTCGAGCTGACGCGTCGATGACGAGGGCTCACCATATTGTGCTCGATAGGTCTCGGAGGTCGCCGCAAGATAGGGGTCGCGGTCGATCGCGGTGCGGATGAGGTTGGTTTCATAGGTCATGTCAGCGACGTTCCGACCTAGGTGCGGGGAGTAGACTCTCAGTTCAGTGTCATTTGACACCGTATCCACCAAGTTCTGCGAAACCGCAGCGCTCGTGATGCTGATGCCAAACGCTGCAACAACGATGGCGAAATAGTCGTTCTTCATGAGTTGGTTGCCGATTCCACTTAGGTTCATCTGGACGCTTCATGGCGTCCTTTTGTTTTCAGAACCTAGGGGAGCAATTGGTGTGCCAGCGGTGGGCGCAGAACTTAGAGCTCGCCGGTTACGACGACGGTATCCGCAGATTCTCGACCCCATTCTGACCACGAACCGTCATAGACACGGCTTTTCAGGCCAATTTCGTGCAGTCCCAAGCTCAACCCTGCTGCCGTTACGCCCGAGCCACAGCTGGTAATTATCGGACTGGCGCTATCAACTTTGGAAAAGGCTGCTTCGATTTGGGAGAGCGGCACCAGTTCGCCGTTTGCATCGATCAGCGTGGACAGTGGAACACTCGTCGCGCCCGGCATGTGGCCGCTGCGCATTCCCGCGCGCGGTTCTTTTTCCGCCCCAGTAAAGCGCCCCGTAGGGCGAGCGTCGGCGACAGGGTGACCCGCGTCCAATGCGGTGGTGACGTCGTCCTGGTCCGCCAGAAATACGGTGCGTAGGTCTGCCTTGGGTCGATAGGCCAACGGCATGGCGGGTTGCAAGCCTGAGACGGTCGCGAAGCCCTGTGCCAGCCACGCGGGCAGGCCCCCGTTCAGCACCAGAACGTTTTCGTGACCAAACATCCGAAAGGTCCACCAGACCCGAGGTGCGCTGAACAGATTTTTCTGGTCGTACACAACCACCGTATCCTCGGCTGAAATGCCGAGCTCTCCGACGGCCTGAGCAAAAATCTCGGGGCTTGGGGCGGTGTGGGGCAGGTCAGAAGGGGTGCAGACGGCGTCGATATCAAAGAACTGCGCGCCCTCGATGTGAGCATTGGCGAAAAGGGCCTTGGCGTCCTTGCCCTCGGTGGGAAGGTAAAAGGTGCCGTCAAGCAGCTTGAGGGGCTCTCCGGCTTCCAATCGACGGCTGAGGTCCGCCGCAGAAATCAGCGCTGAGGCCATGATGCTTATCCTTCCATCCACGGTGGCGTGGGCAAATCTTTGCTTCGTAGGAACTCGGGATTGTACATCTTCGAGGCATAGCGTCCACCGCTGTCACAAAGAATGGTGACGATGGTCGATCCCTTGGGCATGTCCGCAGCCATCTTTATCGCACCAGCCACGTTCAACGCCGCCGAACCGCCAAGGAACAAGCCTTCTTCTTCCAGCAGCTGGTAGGCGCGTTCCAGCATTTCCTGATCCGATACACGGTAGGCCAAATCCGGGGTGAAGCCTTCCAGATTGGCGGTGATCCGCCCTTGACCGATACCCTCGGTGATGGATCCGCCTTCAGACTTGAATTCGCCTTCGGTGTAGTAGGCAAAGAGAGCGGCGCCGTAGGGGTCCACAAGGCCAATTTTGACCGCTGGATTGGCCGCTCTGAGCGACAGAGCCACGCCTCCCAACGTACCACCTGAACCGACGGCGCATATAAAGCCGTCCACTTCGCCGTCCAGATCACGGAGGATTTCCGGGCCGGTTGTCGTCCGATGCGCCTCGCGGTTGGCGGTGTTGTCAAACTGGTTCGCCCAGATCGCCATTCCAGGGTTTTCCGCTGCGCGTTCTTCGGCCAGTCGTGCAGACCATTTCACGTAGTTGTTCGGATCTCGGTAGGGCACCGCAGGCACGAGGATGAGCTCTGCCCCCAACTGTCGCAGGGCATCCTTCTTTTCCTGGCTCTGTGTCTCGGGCATGACGATCACCGCCTTGTATCCGCGCGCCGCAGCGACATGCGCGATACCGATGCCCGTATTTCCCGCTGTGCCTTCGACAA
>PAHJ01000043.1 GCA_002705565.1 Geminicoccus sp.
GCATGCCGGACTTGGCAAGACGCCTGATCATCAGTTCCTTCTTGGTGCTTGTGCTGGGCTCTATCGCAGCATGCCTTGCTTTTTTTGTGTACGCCGTCTTCTTCTATCTTGTGATCATTGATGGATACGAGCTGCATTCCGTCTTCCAGAAATTCCACACCACAGCCTTGGCTGCGCTCTTGTTGATCCCGATCGAACTCTCGATGCACATCGTCTATCGGCGGAGCATGGTGCAATACGGCTGGGTATTGCTTTTGGTGGCCATGGTGGTCGACACGGTGGTTTCAACCATCCTGTTCTATCGGGCTGACAGCCTGTTCTTCGCGTATATTGCTTCCGTCACCGAGATGGAGCGGTACTCCTTGGTCGTGCTGGCGAACGAAATGTTGGCCTCTATACTCTCGATTTTAGCAGCCCTGTTGTTCCTGGTTCTTTGCCAAGCCATTCCAATCCGCTTGAACCTGGTTGACCCACGTGCCGACAATGCCTCTAATTACTTGAAATGAGTGAGCCGTTGGAAGAGATGAACCATGAAGATCGGTCAGGAGATTATTGAGGCGTATCAGCGCGATGGTGCGGTGCTGGTTAAGGGGCTTTTCGCCGATTGGATCGATGAAATTGCCGCCGGGATCGAGCAGAACATGAGCGAGCCCGGCCCCTATGCTGCCGAAAACCTGCAAGATGGCGAGCGGGGCAGGTTCTTTGACGACTATTGCAACTGGAGCCGGATCGCGCCCTTCGAGCGCGTGATCCGCAACTCCGAAGCTGGCAGCGTCGCTGCTCAGCTCATGGGCAGTCGAGAATCGCAGTTCTTTCACGATCACGTCCTGGTCAAGGAACCCGGCACGACCAAGGCAACGCCCTGGCATCAGGATGCCCCATACTACTTCGTCGATGGCGTACAGACGGTCAGCTTCTGGACGACAGTTGAGCCAGTGACCGACGCCACTTTACGATGCGTCGCGGGCTCGCACCAATGGCCGAAACCGGTCCTGCCCACCCGGTGGCTCAAGGAAGATAGCTTTTACCCCAACGAAGACGACTACATCCCCGTGCCCAACCCTGATGAAGACGGGATGCGCGTGCTTGAATGGCCATTGGAGCCAGGAGACGCGGTTGCCTTTAATTTCAGGACGCTTCACGGTGCACGCGGCAATACCAGCACCCAGCGCCGTCGGGCCTTTTCCCTGCGCTTTGTGGGGGATGACGCTCGATATGTCGAAAGACCAGGCCGAACTTCGCCCCCCTTCCCCGGCCACGGCATGAGTTCGGGGCAGCGACTGCGAGAAGACTGGTTTCCCTTGATTGCCACGCGGTGATCCGCCTCAGCTTTCTAACGGTCCTGACATTACTCGCGTTCGCCGGAAACTCGCTGCTCAACCGCATGACGCTGGCAGACGCGTTAATCTCTGCGGAGGCCTATGCCGCCATTCGCCTGGGTGGCGGGGCCCTGGCGCTCAGTTTGATGGTCAGTCTCAGTCGCCAGTCCTTTGATTGGCTGGCCAAAGGGTCAGTCGTTGGCGCGGTCTCACTGGCCGTTTATGCCATTGGCTTTTCCTATGGATATTTGTGGATCGAAGCGGGCCTTGGGGCTTTGCTGCTGTTTGGTGTGGTGCAGGTGACCATGTTCACCGCTGCTCTCATGGCGCGACAGGAAGCGATCAGTGTGTCGCGGTGGATTGGTACAGGTATCGCGCTGACGGGGCTTGCACTGCTGCTGCTGCCCGGCTCGGTCGCGCCCTCGCCCTTGTTTGCCGCGATGATGGTCGCCAGCGCAATTGCCTGGGGGTTCTATACCCTCGCAGGCAAGAACGCGACCAGCCCGCTAGCCAGCACAGCCGCAAATTTTGTCTTCGCGGCCATCGTTAGCCTGGTCGCTTGGCTGATTGTGGCATTGCTTCCAGCGGCAGGCTCTGCCCCCACTCCCATGACGGCGAAGGGTATCGCGCTCGCGCTCACGTCGGGCATTGTTACCTCCGCAATGGGCTACGCGCTCTGGTACCTGATCCTGCCCCAACTGCGCACCACCACAGCCGCATTGGCGCAGGTGACAGTTCCCGTTATTACGGCGGTTGGCGGCATGATCCTGTTAGGTGAGGCGCTTACGCTGAACTTTGTGATCGCAGCGGCTCTGGTCCTCTCCGGTGTGGCGTTTTCGTTGCGGCGTTAAAACCAGCCCGCCCGGTCTAGCGGTGAGCTTCGTACCACTCTTTGATCAGCAACCGCTCCTCGGGCAACATATTCGACTTGTTCGACGGTGGCATAGCGGCACTGATCGCGGATTGCATGTAGATCCGTTTGGCGTGCAGAGCGGTCTGCTCAGGCACTTCCAGCACCACACCCTTGGGCGCACCGTACAGCCCCTGCCAAGCAGGTTGCTCGGCATGGCAGACTGTGCAGCGGTTCGTGATGATGGTGTGGACCCCATCAAATTCATCGGCTGACATCAGCCGAACCTGCCCCGGTGATACGGTCGAAGCCAGCGCCTCCCCACGGTCTCCCTTGAACACAAAGGGCCAGATCGACAGCGCAATCACCACCGCAAACAGGAAGAACGCCGCACTCCAGGTCCACATAGGATTACCCTTGCGCGCATCGCGGGTGTTGAAAAAGTGCCGGATACAGACCCCGATCAAAAACACCAGCGAAGCAATCAACCAATTGTACTTGCTCGCAAACACCAGCGGGTAATGGTTGCTCAGCATCAGGAACAGAACCGGCAACGTCAAATAGTTGTTGTGGGTCGAACGCTGCTTGGCAATCACACCGTATTTCGGGTCCGGCTCCCGGCCGGCGCGGAGGTCTGCGGTGACGATCTTTTGGTTGGGAATGATTACCATGAACACGTTCGCGGACATGATCGTCGCCGTCGCGGCGCCCAGGTGCAGCATCGCGGCCCGTCCACTGAACACCTGCGTATATCCCCAAGCCAGCGCCACCAAGACCAGAAACAAGAAGATCATCAACCGCGTATTGTCGTCACCAAAGCGGCTCTTGCACAAACGGTCATAGAACAGCCAGCCCAGCGCAATCGATCCCAGTGAAATCAGAATCCCCACCCAGATCGGAATATCGAGCACGTTCGTGTCGATCAGATAAAGATCAGCGCCCAGGTAATAGATCAACACCAGCATGGCAAATCCAGTCAGCCACGTGCTGTAACTCTCCCATTTGAACCAGGTCAGATGCTCAGGCAGGTTGGGCGGGGCCACGTTGTACTTTTGCACGTGGTAGAATCCACCCCCATGCACCTGCCACTCCTCCCCGTTCACCTTCTCGGGTAACGGTCCATCCCGCCGCAGGCCGAGATCAAGCGCGATGAAGTAGAACGAAGACCCAACCCACGCGATCGCAGTGGTAACGTGCGCGATGCGAAAGGCCGTTTCGAGCCATTCAATCAGAATGGGGACAATGGCGATATCCATGAGCAATACTCAGTTTGGTATATGACTGGGCGTCCCACAGTCTAGGACAGGTTAGACCAGACTTGAAGCAGACAGATTATTCCACGCTGAGACGATAAACCCCACCCTTAGACTCATCATTCAGCAGGTAAATCGCGCCATCGGGGCCAACCTCCACATCCCGTAACCGGCCAAGACGTCGATCCAGGATCACACTTTCGCCCGTCACAGTCTCACCCTCGACGCGAACGTGGTACAGGCTCTTGAACTTCAGCGAGGTCACCAGCAAATCACCCTCGTACTGCGGAAATTGCGAGCCCTCCGGCACGAACGTCATGTCGCTCGGTGCGATGGATGGCGTCCAGTGCCACACGCTGTCGGCATAGCCCGGCGCACTGCTACCAATTCCAATCGCGCCACCGCCATATTGCTCACCATGGGTCAGCAAGGGCCAGCCATAGTTTTCGCCTGAACCAATGATGTTGATTTCATCGCCCCCCTGCGGACCATGCTCGTTGAGCCAGACCTCGCCTGTGGTCGGATGGATGCTCATCCCCTGCGGATTGCGGTGGCCATAGGAATAAATCTCCGGTTGCGCACCCGCCTGCCCCACTAAGGGATTATCAGTTGGCACACTGCCGTCCCGGTTCAATCGAATGACTGTGCCTAGATGTGTGGCCGGGTCCTGCGCGCTATCTGCGTCCAGCCGATCGCCAACGGAAAGGAAAACATAGCCCTGCGGATCGATGCCGATCCTGCAGCCAAAGTGGTGAAAACCATAGCCCGGATTGGACGCCTGAAACAGAACCTGGAACGCATCAAGACGGTCCCCCGCCAACCGGCCCTTACCCAGCGTGGTCGCAGACATCCCCAACGAGGCCTTGCCGGTGTAACAAAGGAAAACCTCGCCCTGATCATAGAGCACGTCGAGCATACCCCCTTGCCCGCCAACCACAGTCTCCGGCACGCCACTGAGCACGATCGAATTCCCTTGCTTCAGGTCAACCAAACTGACCTGGCCCGGTCTCTCAGTCACCAGCAGACGATCAGCATCGACAAAACTCATGCCCCAGGGATTCTCCAGACTGGGACTGACACGCTGAAGCGTTTCCGCCACTGCGTTCTGGGCCACCAGGCCACCCATCAGGCACGCGACTGAGCTGAGGGTCAATTTGACGGGCATCAAAGTCTTGGCCCAGAGCGAGAGAAACGGTTTCGCATGCATGATCATTTGTCCTTCAGCGTTATTCTCTGATCCTGAAGTAGGTATGTTTCGGGTAATTGCCAATTCAAACAGCACGGCTGACCAAACCCGACTAACACTTGCCCTCCTGGGAAGACCCGCCCACAACGAAAATATCTTTCTCAACTTGCCACCATTGCAGTCAACATGAGCAAACCCTTTACCGACCTCATCCAATCCATGACGCCACGCAGCGACGGCACTCATGTTGTGTCCATCCCGCCGGGCTGGGCGCAGGGTCAATCAACCTATGGCGGTCTGACGGCGGCACTGGGGTTGGAAGCGGTAATGCGTCAGAACGAGGGTTTGCCGCCCTTGCGGTCTGCCATGGTCAATTTTATTGGGGCTGCAGCGGGTGATCTGACAATTGCGCCCCACGTGGTGCGTCAGGGCCGCTCATTGACCGTCGCGCAAGCCGATGTCGTTGCTGAAAAAGGCCTGGCAACACGCTCGACATTTTCTTTTGGCGCCGCTCGGGAAAGCCTGTTTGATGAATCCCACCTACCCGCTCCAGATCTGGTTGGCCCTGATGACGCAGAGCCCTATTTCACCAGTCCGACACGACCGAACTTCACACAGTTCTTCGACGCTCGCCTAGCCCGAGGGGGCTGGCCTGGCACAGGGTCCGAACACAGCAATCATTTCATATGGGTACGTTTCAAGGAACAGCTGACGCCGTCGATGGTATCCCTGCTCGCGCTGGCCGACATGCCGCCACCAGCAATGGTGCCAAGATTTCCTCAGCCCAAGCCCATCTCATCGCTGACCTGGATGGTGAACGTACTCAAAACGGAGCCGCAGCCCGCACAGGATGGATGGTGGTTGCTACAGTCACGCGCCGAGCATGCCTCACAAGGATATTCCAGTCAGGATATGCTCGTGTGGGGGGCGGGTCTTGAGCCAGTGATTGCAGGCCGGCAGCTTGTCGCGATCTACCTTTAGATCACGGCAAACAACGACCGGGCCTTGAACCTCATACGAGGTCCGGCTGGCAGACACTTAACAAAAAGAATGCGTCAGGGCGGCTCATAAAGAACCGCCCCCAACCCATGTCTTGGGTCTTACTGCTCGACTTGCAGGTTCACGGCCGAGGTTTTGCCGCGTGCGGGATCAACCTTCAACTCGTAAGAGATTGTCTGACCATCGTTCAGACCAGAAAGTCCAGAGCGCTGAACCTCAGAGATGTGGACAAAGACGTCCTGGCCGCCTGCGCTGGGTTCAATAAAGCCGTAGCCTTTGGTTTCGTTGAACCACTTAACGGTACCGGTTTCCATGGGGGTATTCCTTCAAAATCTAAAAATTGACTGCTGCGCCTGACTTCAGGCAGCAGCCTCGCTCGGCCGCTTGGCCTTGCTCGGTGAACCGCGGTTAGACCGCGCGTTGTTGGCGGGAGCGCCATTACGGCGCTGTGGATTGCTGTGCTGCTTGCCCGTGGCATCGGCCGCAAGGCCACCGTTAGCAGGGCGTTGCTGCCCTTTGCGGTGGTTACCCGGCTTCGGCTGCTTGCGAGCAGAACCTTTTTTCTTGGGGCGGACGAATTCAGTGCGGGCCACTAGATCGCCCTCACCCTCTTCGCCCTGTTCGACCTTCGCGCGGATGGGGTTCCATGCTGGTGCATTAGGATCCCGCTTGCTGGGCCGGTTGCTGCCCTCGTTGCGATCATGCGATTCCTTGGCCGAGCGCTTGAACTTGCTGCCGTCCCGGCTGCCGCTTCGCTCACCGCGAGACGGCCGGCGCTGGTCGGCGCCTTCCTTGCCCGCTGGCTTGCGAGCGTTGCTGCGCCTGCCGTCCTCTGCGCTGCGGCTTGGCCGGCGGCGCTCGTCCTCTGGCTGCTCTATCGCAACCGCATCCTTGTCGGGCATATCCACGTCTCGGATGTTCAGTTGTTCCATTTTCAGCTTCAGACTGGTCAACCGCTCGACATCACGCAGAAGCTTCTGCTCCGCCGGTGCGACCAGTGACAATGCAATGCCCTTCTTACCAGCGCGCGCGGTACGACCAACACGATGGACGTAGGCTTCGGGTACATTCGGCATTTCGTAGTTGATGACGTGAGACACATTGTCCACGTCGATCCCGCGAGCGGCAATGTCAGTCGCGACAAGAACGGGGATCTTGCCCGTCTTGAAGGACGTCAGCGCCCGGTTACGTTCGCCCTTGGTCTTATCACCGTGCAAAGCAAAGGTCTGGATACCGGCCTTCAGCAACAGCATCTCAACATCGTCAGCCGTGCGCTTGGTCCGGGTGAAAATGATGCCACGCTCGACGGCGTTTTGGGTAACCAGTGCCAGTAGAGACCGGCGACGATCGCGCGCCTTGATCGAGTAGACATGCTGTTCGATCGTTTCAACCGGCTTGGATTGCGGCGAAACCTCTGTCTCGAAAGGCTTTGTCAGAAAATCATTAGCAAGCTTGCGGATCGGCTTGGGCATGGTTGCCGAGAGCAACACCGTCTGGCGTTTGTCCGGCATGAATTCCATGATTTTGCGGATCGATGGCATGAAACCCATATCCATCATTTGGTCCGCTTCATCCAACACGATTGTATGCGTGCGGTGCAGCGACAGGTATCCACTCTCGATATGATCGATCAAGCGACCCGGCGTCGCCACAACCAGATCAGCGCCACGATCCATGGCCCGAATCTGCGTGGTGTAGCTGGTCCCGCCGATGAGCAAAGCGACCTTGGCTTTGCTGAACTTCGATAGGGATCGCGCATTGTCCATGATCTGCATGGCCAATTCCCGGGTCGGCGCGACCACGATCGCGCGACAATGACGAGGGCCAGCGGGTTGTGCTTCTTCCGCGACTTCGTGCAGGATTGGCAGCACAAAAGCCGCAGTCTTGCCAGAACCTGTCTGCGAAAGGCCAATACAATCACGCCCCTGCATCACAGGCGGAATAAGAGCATCCTGAATCGGTGTGGGGGAGGTGAAGCCTTCACGCGTCACACCGCGCAGAACAGCCTCGTTTAAGCCGAGGTCTTCAAAAGTCGTCAAAAGTGGGGGAATCTTTCTTTGGAACCACCATGACCGGTGGTTGAGGTTGGCAGAAGAGGTAAAGGTTGCAAACACCGGCGGGCTAGGCTCGCCGAAAGGTAAAAAGGCAACGATCACTCAAGAAAACTGCCGGCCGCCAACGCGTAACACGTTGGGCGTGAGTGCGATAAAACACGGAAGTCCCTGTTTCCCAAGAAAAATCTACAGCAGGGCTCACCTGCGCTGATTGCGCACTGAGACAAAAATCGGCCTCATTCACGCGAAAATCACCCCCCAAATCGGTTTGGAGACCGTCGCCGTTAAAGCCGCCTCATCAAGGTCATCCTCAATTCACGGCGAGGTTCAGGCTCCGTCCTGAACCTCTGCCACGTGGCGAACGTAGGGGGGGGAGCTGTCAGGGCTGGCGCGTAGCAACACCGCCCGGAGGGCGGCTTGGCCTTGACGGCGGATGGGGACAAAGTCCCCTAAAACCAACAAAAGGCGGAGGCGATAGCCGACTTGTCTGCGGATGCGGACAAGCCAACTGACCTGGCTGGCGTCAATAGACGTCGCGTGCGTAGCGTTTGGCTTTTTTCATTGCGTTGACGTAGTCGCGAGCGCCCGCCTCGTCCGTGCCGCTGTGCTCGGCAATAATTTCATGCAAGGCCTCATCAACGTCTTTGGCCATGCGCGTGGCATCCCCACAAACGTAAAAGTGCGCCCCGCGTTCCAACCAGTCAAAGAGGTCTTTCCCGTGTTCACGCATACGATGCTGCACGTAGACTTTTTCATGCTGATCCCGACTGAATGCCAGATCAAGACGCGTCAGCAGACCGTCGCTGTGTTGGGCTTCGAGCTCTTCTTCATAAATATAATCGTTGGCCCGTGTCTGATCGCCGAAAAACAACCAGTTCTGACCGCTTGCGCCGGTCGCTTGGCGTTCTTGAAGGAAGGCCCGAAACGGCGCAACGCCTGTACCCGGGCCGACCATGATGATTGGGGCATCTCCAGCCGATGGTACACGGAAGTTTTTGTTCGGGGACATAAACACCTGCAGGCCGTCCTCATCAGCGCCGATCCGCTCCGCTAGATAACCCGAAGCCACACCTTGATGCAGGCGCTGATTGTTATGGAACTGCACGGTTGAGATTGTCATGTGCACGCTGTCCTCGAATACTTTAGAGGACGAGGAAATCGAGTAGGCCCGGTGTTGCAGAGGGCGAAACAGTGAGGCGATCTCGTTCAGGTCGAAAGCGATATTGGGGAAGTCCAGCAGCAGGTCGAGGGAGTCCTTGTTCCACACGTAATCCTCAATCGCTTCCTTGTCGCCGTGCTCAAGGAGGTGGGCGAGTTGATCGTCTTTGGACTTCAGCGCAACTGCGTTCAAAAAATCCTTGGACGGCGTGAATATCTCCCAGTCCCGCATGAGCAGGTCGGCAAGCGGCCTGTCTTGGCCAGGTACAGCGCTATCGGCCTTCATACCCAGTCGCTGCAACCACAACTGAACCAGAACCGGATCGTTGACAGGCAAAATGTTGACGGCATCACCCGCTTCATAAGTCGGCGCGTCGCCACCGGGCAGTGCGACTTCGTAGTGGCGAATATCCTTCTTCGATCCCGCGCCAGACAAGCGACGGTTCACGGTCAATTGAGTAGAGAACGGGTTCTTTCGTGTCCATTTAGACTTGGTGCTAGGCGCAACAGAGGCAGTAATTGTGCCGCCGGTAGCCGGTGCCGCTTCGGCAATCAGCGGGGTCAATACCTCCATGACGCCAGAAGACCACTCTGCGGCTAGGTCTTCGTAGTCCACGTCACAATCCACGCGCGCGTGGATTCGCTCAGCGCCGAGTTGCTCGAAGCGCTTGTCGAGCATCTTGCCCGCCGCACAGAATTCGTCATAGGCCGTATCGCCCAGCGCCAGGACAGCAAACTTGGTCGCCTCCAGTCGTGGTGCGGTTTCGCTTTCCAGAGCTTCCCAGAATAAGTGTCCATTGTCCGGCATTTCGCCTTCGCCATACGTTGACGCGATCATCAGGACGTTTTCCATTTCAGCCAGCGCATCCATTTCCACGTCGTCGAGCTGATGCATGCGCGCCTGCGCGCCTGCACCGCCCAGCGCCATCGCCATTTCCTCGGCTAGTCCCTCGGCGTTGCCCGTCTGGGTCCCGATCAGGATATCAACTCCGAAAGAGGACAGACCGCTGGCGGTGGAAACCGACATTTCTGCCTGCATCGCCATTCCGGCGTAATAGCCCT
This sequence comes from Geminicoccus sp., assembly GCA_002705565.1. GTDB lineage: Bacteria > Pseudomonadota > Alphaproteobacteria > UBA7985 > UBA7985 > UBA7985. Next base: position 9,882 of record PAHJ01000043.1, read on the forward strand.
GCAACCACGCCCTCTGCTCGGCAGACAGAGGCATGAAGTCCGGGATGGTCAGAATTGGTTTCATCGACATCATTCTTGTACCCTTCCCTCAGGACGCCAGCTTGACGATTTCAGCGCTGGATGCCTTAGCAAACAGCTCATCTAGGCTCGGGATGGAGCCGAGGCGGTCACGGTTGATCTGGTCCTGGTGCTCAATCCAGGCAAAGGTGCCAAAACCGTCAGCAAGACGCACGTTCCGCAGGTCAAGAGCGCGCTTGTAATCCCGCATCCGCTTATCGGAAATCAGCACCGCAAGCTCCTCATCGCTGTACGAAGTCAGCGCGGTTTTGGCGAAGGCAGACAGCTTGGAGAGCACGGTAAAATCTTCGGTCAGAATCAACTTTTGTGCGGCAATGTCCAACGACAACGGTGCAACCGCTGCGTCCTTGCCCATAGCCTTTGCCAAGCGATCCCGCGCCACGTTTTGCGCAATGGCCAGCACAGCATAGGTGTTGACCAGCTCGTACATGCTTGAGGGCTCGAAGTCCGGGGCCTGCGGGTTTGGAACCGCACCACCGGCCAGCGGCTCGCGGTCCTTAATGGCGCGCTTGAGCTTAGTCAGCTGATGCGAGACCATGGCAAAAGCCATTTCTTCGGCAAGATCCTTGCGGGATTTCTTGGCAACGATGTGCTGATAGTTCTGGTAATCCTCAAGCGCCAGCGGCGTGGCGTAGCGGAAGTTGGCAACTTCGGCGTCCCAGTTCTCCAGAATACTCTGACCCAACTTAGAGCCGGTATGTTGCACGTGGCGCTCCAGCATGGCCCGCGCCGCTTCGCGATGCTGCGCCGAAAGGGAATCATCTGCAGCGAGATCGGTCAACGACACCGAATCACGGGAGTAGAACATCTCCAGCCGTCCCTGGGGGTCGTACTGATAAGCCACCCCACCGGACATGCCGTTGCAGAAGCCATAGCCAAAGCGGCCTAGGTTCAACACAGCGCCATTGGTCATATACTCGCAGCCAAAATCGCCTACGCCTTCGATCACGGCCGTTGCGCCAGAGTTACGCACGCAGAAACGATCGCCGGCTTGGCCCTCGACAAACAGCTCACCACCGGTCGCACCAAACAGCGCGAAGTTGCCGATCAGCGCATTCTCGCGCTCACCGCCACCGGGCGAAACAATCGCGACAATGCCGCCCGATTGGCTCTTGCCCACACCATCGTTGGCGGTGCCCTGGTGGTGCATCACCATGCCTGCGTTACAGAACGCACCATAGGACTGACCCGCCGCACCGCGCGTATTGACCCGAAGCGTTTGCGGTTTCAGGTGGCGATGCCCGCGGTCATCGACCTCGATTATCGGTGATTTGCGCGCCGTTGCCTCGTCCATTTCGTGCTGTAGCAGCCGCTCAACGTCGATCGACAGCTGACCACCGGTGGTTTTGTTACGGTTGGTCAGACGCTTGTCATAGTCGATCGAGATCGCCGCCGAAGCCCCAGCAACCAGCTGCGGACGCACGCTCTCCCACAGGGCGTCGTCAACTTCGAAGTTGGCTTCCAGATAGACCGGATCGTCGATCCGCCGTTCCGGCAGAATGGCAAGCATCCGGCTCATATCCATCTGACCAACGTTGTTCGGGTGCTTGAGCAGTTGCAGCAGGTCCGTGCGACCGCGCGCCTGTTCCAGCGATGTCAGACCCAGCGAGGCCAAAATCTCCCGCACCTCGTGCGCGACGTTGATCAGATACTGCGCCAATGCCCGCGGATCGCCTTCAAAAGCTTCGGCATTGGTGGTCAAGCCAGCAGGGCATTTGATGTTACAGTTTTTGGCCATCACGCATTTGAGCATCATCAATGCCGTCGTGCCGAATTCGAAGCTGTCCCCGCCCATCAGCGCTGATTTTACAACGTCAGCCCCGGTCTGATGCGCGCCAGAGCAGCGTAGTTTCACCTTTTGACGCAAGCCGGTTCGGCACAGTGCCTGGTGCACTTCAGCCAGACCGATCTCAGCCGCCCGGCCGGTATTCTTAAGCGACGTTACCTGAGCCGCGCCAGTGCCACCCGTGTTCCCGGCTATGTTGATCAAGTCGGCGCCGGCTTTCGCCACGCCAACAGCAATGGTGCCAATGCCTTCGGAAGAGACCAACTTGACGATCACGCGAACCCGAGCTGCCTTGCAGTCATGAATCAGCTGCGCGAGGTCTTCGATGGAATAGGTGTCGTGATGCGGCGGCGGTGAAACCAATTCGACACCAGGGGTTCCGCCCCGCGCTGCAGCGATTTCAACCGTAACCTTGGCACCGGGCAACTGCCCGCCCTCGCCCGGCTTTGCGCCCTGAGCGATTTTGATTTCCAGCTCTTCTAGGCGTGGGTCGGCGAGATAACCCGCCCAAACGCCGAAACGCCCTGAAGCAATCTGCTTAATCCGGCTCGCCCGTACTGTGCCGTAGCGGGTAAAGTGCTCGCCGCCTTCGCCAGAGTTCGAGAATCCACCGACCATGTTGATCCCATGCGCCACGGCTTCATGCGCCGCAGCAACCAGCGCGCCGTGCGACATGGCACCACCTGCGAAAGTCTCGCAGATCTCCGCCGCCGACTGCACGTCTGCCAACGTCAAGGGCGCCGATATCACCTGCACCTTGCCCTCAGCTTCAGTCCCGACAACCGCCGCTTCAACAGCCTGGGCGTCTACACCCTGCACGGTCAGCGTAATGTTTCCGCGCCAGTCAAACAGCGCCAACTTGCCGCGAATAGCTTCAGCATCACCGCAGTCGCTTAAATCCAACGGGAACGATAAGACATCCCGCAGTGCCGCAGGGCGCTTGCCGCGCTCTTTGCCCATCATATCGATGAAAGCCCGGTAACCCGCCGTCATCTCGAAGCCGTTGATCTCGTCCGCAGTACGCCGGTCAAAGCTCGTGTCGACATAAGCCCGGTCATCAACACCAAAGGCATCAAACAGTCTGCTGACGGTATTGAGCGATATATCTTCATCACTCAGTTCGATTTCATTCGCCTGCGCCGCGCCTTTTGAGGCGAGCTTGATCGGTTCAGCAGTCAGGTCCTCAAACCCGCGCACCGCCGCCAATCCATAGGAATGTCCGGCGCCATCGTTGCGCTCCTTGAACAATCCCAGCAGCGGAATGTCGCCTTCTTCAGCGACGGTCAGCGCGTGGCCGTGCCAGTCAAAAGCGCTCTTGACCACCGTATCAAAACCAACGCCGCCGACCGGGGCGTTCATATTAGGGAAGAAA
>PAHJ01000044.1 GCA_002705565.1 Geminicoccus sp.
GACCCTCTGTTTCTGCCGGATTCCTCAGAGTTTGAAGATTTGCCTGACGGCCTTGAAGAATTTCAGGACACCGGACAGGTCAACTCCAACCTCAATGCCGATTTATCAGAAGGCATGGTGTCCACAGGCGAGTTCAGCCGTGAGCCGGCCAATGATCAGTTTCCGCGCGCAGACGACCTGGCAGCGAATGAGGAACCTGATGACGCATTAGCTGCTGCCGATGACGGCGCCAGTGCCTTGGTCGCTGAAGCGCCCACGCAGGAGGAAACAGCCGAGGAGGCAACAGAGGAGGCGACAGAAACCACCCCGCCGGTCAATTTGCCGCTTATCCCAAAGCCCCGCCCCCGAGCGGCGCCGACGTATCGCGACCTAGACCAGGAGCAGCGTGAAGCGGACGCTGCTGCGGAGCAGGCCGAAGCCGACAGCATCGCCGCCTCTGAAACGGCGGGTGAGACAGCCGAATCGACGTCGGAAAACAGCGAAACGACGGGGTCTCCGGCGACATCGACGTCAGGGGCCAAAACAGAGGCCCAATCACAAGCATCACGATTGGTTCAGGCGTGCATTGGGACGGACTGGAGTTATCCGCAATTCATCCAAAATCCCCGGTCCTGGCAGGTCACTTTTCGGCTGAATTTAGACGCTGAGGGCCAAATCATCAGCTCTGAGGACGGAAAAATTGCCTATCCACAGCGTGCAACACCAGAGATGATTGAGGCGTTTAGGGACGCTTCCAGAGATAACGTCTATGGTTGTGAGGGTTTTGCAAACCCAGAGGGCGACACGGGTCAGCCTTTCGAAATCGAGGTTATCCTCGCCCCAGGTGCGGCAATAAATGCCTCGAATTAGTGCATCATGTGACGCATCGGCCACAATTCACGGAAACCTCTATTCGGGGCAGATTTGGCCCCAATTCCGCCCTACTAACAGCGCTTCCGTCTCGGTCATGCGCATACTCCTCTACGCCCTGATTCTAGTCGTCACCGCCGCCGGAAGTGCCCAAGCACAGTTCCGTATTGGAATTGGCGGAGGCCAGCGCGCCACCACGCCCATTGCTGTTCTGGAATTTGAACCGGACAACAGTGCATCGGCGCAACATGCGCGCGATTTCACTAAGGTTGTGCGGCAAAACCTCCAGCACTCTGGAACCTTTACGCTGGTGAACAGCAAGGATCATCCGCAAACGGCCGGAGAGTTTCTGACCCAACCAGATTGGCGCGGATGGAAGGACGCCGGTGCCAAAGTTGTGCTGGCTGGGAATGTGTCTGTGTCGGGCAGCACCATTCAGGCGACCTACCATCTTTATTACGCTCGAAGCCGGAAGCATAAGCTCAGCGAAGCGGCTGAGGTCAGCCTGAACAAATGGCGAGATCTGGCGCACTTTGTGTCCGATGTCGTACACCTGACCATTGCTGGCATCGATGGTCATTATGCCAGCCAGATCGTCTTCATTGCCGAGGATGGTAGTGCCACCTCGCGGGTCAAGCGGCTCGCTATCATGGATCAAGACGGCCATAACATTCGCTATCTTTCCGACGGCAGCAGTATTGTGCTGACACCTCGGTTTTCCCCGGATGGCGATGAAATCACCTATACCGAAATCAACAGTGGCCGGGTGCGTGTCATCTTGCGTCATTTAGTGACGGGACAGCAGGAGGTGCTGGAAACGGCGGAAGGCACTTCAACCTTTTCACCCCGGTTTTCCCCCGATGGCCGCGGTATCGTCTATTCCCTGGCGCTGAACGGCAACACCGATATCTACTACATGGATCTCCAGACACGTGCGCGTGAGCGGTTGACCATGGACGCCAGCGCCGAAACTTCGCCATCGATTTCACCCGATGGTCGCAAGGTTGCCTTCGAGAGCGACCGAACCAGCGGACAGCAGATCTATGTGCTTGATCGCAGCACAGGATCCGTCAGACGCATCTCAATCCAGGACCGTGCGCGCTACGCCACGCCTGTCTGGTCGCCTGATGGCCAGTGGATTGCCTTCACCCGCATTAAGGATGGCGAGTTTGCCATTGGCGTCATGCGCCCTGATGGCTCGACTGAGCAGATCCTCGCCACCGGCTACGTAGTCGAAAGCCCAACGTGGTCGCCCAACAGTACAGCGCTGGCTTTCGCGCGGCAGGAGCGGCAAACCGGGGATGGTACAGTGAAGACCCGCATTTATGCTGTTGATCTGTTTGAGCAGCGCGAGTGGTCACTACCGACCACCGGTGAAGCCTCTGATCCAGCCTGGTCGCCTCGGTTGGCTCAAAACTAAATTACACACCTTGCGAACCCCCTTCGACCATGCGCATGTGCTGAATCGGTACCATTCACGGAGCTGATTCATGCTGCAAACACCTAATATTTTAGTGATTTTCAAGGTATATGTCGCGTAATCATAGCATTTGTTCTAGTTTTGGATGCAATAGTGTGTCTAATAATCATTTTTCTTTGCCCTTGAGGGGTGAGTGGTGTAAAACCGCAACAGTCAATGAACGGGTTACCGCGACTCCGCAGTTTTCGGATAAGCTGTGACCCATTGAGTTCAGACGAATCATTTTGGAGTTTTGATTAAGATGTTGAAACGGACCGCTATAGCGATATTTGCGCCTTTGGTCCTTGCCGCGTGTGACCCTGAGGTGAGCGCCGTGGAGCAAGATCTCGTCGTTGCAGAAACCACAACGACACAGACAACTCCCTATTTCCAGCCACAGCCGCTCCTTGGGCAGCAGTTGGCGGCAGTCCCAAATCAGCCGGGGTATGGGCTTAGCAACCAGTACGGTGCTCAGATTGCCAGCACGGCACTGGCCCCGAACCAGTTTGCCAGCGGTCCCTCGCAGGTTGGCCTGCGGACCGACGTCGGTGACCGGGTGTTCTTTACCACGGACAGTAGCGTGCTGGATCCACGCGGAGCGGTCGTGATCGATCAGCTTGGGGCCTGGATGCGTCAGTACCCAACGATTCGCATGCGGATTGAAGGGCACGCCGATGAGCGCGGAACCCGCGACTACAATATCGCGTTGGGTGACAGTCGGGCGACGGCTATACGCAATCGGCTTTTACAGCTGGGAGTCTCTGCGGACCGGCTGACGACAGTTTCTTACGGCAAGGAAAGACCCGTGGCATCGGGGTCCAATCCAACGGCTTGGGCACAAAACCGCCGTGCCGTATTTGTGGTGCTTTAGCATCCGTTCACCTTCTCCTGTCTGACATTTAAAACAGGGTCTCTTCGGAGGCCCTTTTTCTTTCTGCGTTGAGTGCTGTTTGCGCCAATCGAGGTGTTTGAATTGCCGCAATTTTCCCTTACTACAGGGGAAACAAAATAAGGGCTGTTGAGTGGTGACTTCGCAGGTGGAATTCGGCTTGAAGGCAATTGGTTTTTCAGCAGTGGTCGTGCTCAGCTGGGCTTGTTTATCGTGGTCGCAGGAGGGCGCCGAGGGCGATTCGGTCCTGCTGGAGCTACGGCAGCTTCGCAGCGAAGTGGATTTCCTGCGCAATCAGGTGGAAACGGGCGGCGGGGTCGCTGATGTTCGGTTTGACGACCTGCAGCGCCGCATTGACAAAGTCCTAGAAGATGCTGCCGCCTTGGCAACAGAAGCCAGCACCGCCAAACGGCAGGCTGAGACCGCTGTCAGTCGTGTCCTTGCCCTTGAAGAACAGTTGAGCGTTATGCAGGCTGGCGTCGACGTTCTCGCGACCCGGCTGGCCAGTCTCGAAAGCGATACCATCTTCGGGCAAACCGAAGAAGCTACGCCGGACGAGGGGGAGAGTGTTGCTGCAACGGCAGAATCGCCAAGTTCAAGCTTAGTTGTTGGTGCGCTTTCGGACGAAGATGGGGTGTCGGTCCCGTTGCCGAAAGATCGAGCTGAGCGTTTGCCGCCCACGCGTGAAGTCACAACCGAAGTGCGTGTTGCTGACGAAACCGCTGAAGTCATTGCCCTGCCAATATCATCGCCGGGACTGATCGCCATGCCGGACGCCCGCCCCTTGAACGGCGACTTGCCGGTTTTTCCCGAGGCTCGCCCCCAATCACCGATCAGAACGATTTCGCCGGGCGCTTTACCGGCTGAAGAGCCGGCGCAAACCACCCAAGAGGGTCCCGAACTCGCCGGAACGTTCGTTGACTTGGACCCTGTGACGACTGCCTCCAGCGCGCGGTCGTCGGAGGCTTTGAGCGGATTTGAAGACAGCAGGGCAGCCTTTGCGACGGGAGATTTCGCGCGGGTTGTAATGAACCTGCAGGAAATAGTCGCTGCTGGTGATCTAGGACCCCGCGCGCCGGAAGGGTATTATATGCTCGGCGTCGCCTATCTGCGGCAGGACAGGTACCCTACAGCCATTCAGACCCTCGCGATTGGGTTGCGCCAGTATTCCACGTCACCTTTTGCGGGTCCGTCGCTGGTCAGTCTGGCTGACGCTCTGAACGCCAATGGGCAGACAACGGAAAGTTGCCGGCTGCTGTCTTTTGTGCCGATTGAATACCCGAACGATAAGCAGGCGGTTACCGATGCAGAGCAACGTACGGGTCAGTTTGGGTGCTGATCGCTTTCGGAACGATCTGAAAGACCTCTTGCCGGTTTTGCCCGGGACGAAGGTGGGCCTTGCTGTGTCTGGAGGCCCGGACTCCATGGCGCTGGCCTGGCTGGCACAGCATACATTGCACGACGTGGGCCTGCGAATTGCGGTGGTCGATCATGGCTTGCGCACGGACAGCGCGCGTGAAGCGGCCTTGGTTCAGGAACGTGTGGCTGTGCTTGGTCTTCACGCTGATATTTTGACATGGACGCCACCTGCGCCGGTCCGATCCCGAAAGATGGAGCGAGCGCGGCTGGCTCGCTACGCTTTGCTGCGTCAATGGGCGCTTGAGAACGGTATACTGCGGGTGTGGTTGGGGCATCATGCCGACGACCAGCGTGAAACCATTGCGCTGCGTCAGGCGCAGGGCGCGCGCGGGGAAGGGCTTCGCGGGATGGATGCCATGAGAACAGACGCTGAAGTGCTTTTTGAACGGCCAGTTTTGCGCTGGTCCAAGGCCGACCTACTGGAGATTTGCGCCCTCAATCAACTGCCCTTCGTCTCCGACCCTACTAACTCGGATCCCAAGACCGGACGGGGGCGGTTTCGTGAGGAAAATGCAGGCAAGGCGGCAACCACAATGCCGGCTTCCTTGCCGACCCAGGTCAGAGCGCGCACAGCCGGATTGGCGTCCCATCCGCTGGGCCATATTTGGGCGCGCCGTGATGGCTTTGGTGCGCCGGAGTTGCGCGCTGCGTGCGCCTGGGTGCGCGGTGGTCATTATGCCCCAACCGCGCGCCAAACGCAGACGGCTCTGCTGGACCTGGAGCGGCCCGCAGGTCGATTGGCCCTATTTGGCTGTGTGGTCGAAAACCGCAGCGGCGGCTGGATCCTGGTGACCCGCGAAACCCGCCGAAGCAACCCGCTTATCCCCGCGCAGATGGAAGACGGTCAATGGCGCGTGGATGACCGTTGGATCGTTGACCAGCCTGGGGGGCAGTGGGCCTTTCTGGGCGTGACGTCGGGCAAGGGTATTCCGGGGCTGACCAGCCGTGCCGCAGCAAGCTGTCTGACGTGGAACGGCCAAGTGCCAACCTTTGACGGAACACGTTTGGTTTGGGCCGGCAACAGTGCCGTTTTCGCCCCCAGAAGACCCTTGTTTGTGCCCCTCAAAGCTGTTGAGGCAGGAGATAAACGTGCGCTGTAACGTCTCAAGCGTTGCATCCTTGCGCTCGGGTCTTACATTGAGTGTAAAGCAACTCCCTCTATGGGTTAGGAACAAAGATGAATATCGGGCGTAATGTCTTGATCTGGCTGGTGATATTGGTCATCGGTCTTGTGGTTCTGCAGAGCCTCTTCGGCAACAGCATCACCAACAATAGCTCCAAAATTGCGATTTCGCAGTTCGAGGAATTGGTGGATCAGGGGCAGGTCACGGAAGTCGTGATCCAGGGAACAACGGCGAGTGGTGGAACAGCCGCAGGACGGCGCTTCACTGCCGAAATCCCGCCCGGTGGCATGGAGCTGTTCCTGACCAAGCTCGATTCCTCTGGCATCACCTACGAGTATTCTCCCCCCAGCGGCTTCGCCTTTGGCCAGCTCTTTGCTTATCTGCTGCCGATCCTGCTGTTGGTGGGTTTCTGGATCTTCATGATGCGGCAAATGCAAGGTCGTGGAGGCGGTGGCATGGGCTTTGGGCGATCCAAGGCCAAGCTGCTGACCCAAGACATGCACCGCGCAACCTTTAGCGATGTGGCGGGCGTCGAAGAGGCCAAGGCAGACGTTGAAGAAATCGTGGATTTCCTGCGCGACCCTCAGAAATTTCAACGTCTGGGCGGAAAGATCCCGAAGGGCGTACTGATGGTTGGGCCTCCAGGGACGGGTAAGACGCTGCTGGCCAAAGCGATCGCAGGCGAAGCGAACGTGCCGTTCTTCACGATTTCAGGCTCCGACTTCGTTGAAATGTTCGTCGGTGTGGGCGCCAGCCGTGTGCGGGATATGTTCGAGCAGGCGCGGAAAAACGCTCCCTGCATCATCTTCATCGATGAGATTGACGCCGTTGGCCGGTCACGGTCCATGGGAATGTCAGGCGGTCATGAGGAGCGCGAGCAGACGCTGAACCAGTTGCTGGTGGAAATGGACGGTTTCGAAGCCAATGAAGGCATCATCCTGATCGCTGCGACCAACCGCGCCGACATCCTCGACAAAGCCTTGCTGCGTCCCGGTCGTTTTGACCGCCAGGTACAGGTAAACCTGCCCGATGCCATGGGTCGCGAGAAAATTCTGCGGATCCATACCAAAGGCGTTCCTCTGGGACCGGACATCGATTTGGCGCGCATTGCGAAAGGCACGCCGACCTTCTCTGGCGCGGACCTTGCCAACCTCGTGAACGAAGCGGCTCTGCTTGCTGCGCGCTCGAACAAGCGTGTGGTCACACAGGAAGACTTCGAGAACGCCAAAGACAAAGTCACCATGGGCCCCGAACGCCGTTCGGCGGTCCGGACCGAGGAAGAGATCGAGCTCGTGGCTTACCATGAGGGCGGTCACGCTTTGGTCGGTGTGAACGTACCTCTGCGCGACAAGCTGAACAAAGTGACGATCATTCCGCGCGGCGGTGCAGGTGGCTACGCGCAGTTCCTGCCGGAAAATGATGCGGCCATGCTCAAGCGTAAGGAGCAGTGGAAGGCTGAACTGGCAATGGCCTATGGCGGCCGGATCGCTGAGGAATTCATTTATGGCTCCGAGCACGTTACCGCTGGTGCGATTTCGGATATCCAGATGGCGACCCAGCAGGCCCGTGTCATGGTGGAGCGTTTGGGCTTTTCGGAACGTCTTGGTCTGCGCGCCTTTGGTGCGGATCAGGGCGATGGGATGTTCAGCGGTATGACCAAGAACTACTCCGACGATTACGCCAAGATCATCGACGAGGAAGTCGAGCTGTTGCTTAAGACTGCTGAAGATTCGGCGCGACAGATCATCGGCGGTAACCTTGATGGTCTGCAAAGGCTCAAGGAAGCGCTGATCGAGTACGAAACCCTGAGCCGTGAAGAAGTCGAGGCGGTCCTGCGGGGTGAAGAACTGACCCGCGAAAGCCGCCGGGTTGAGCCCACACGTTGGTCGGGTGACGACGACGATACGCCCGCACCAGCCCCTGCGCCCAAGGCTGCCTCTGGCACCTCGGCGCTGCCAGGCATCGGCGGCCCTGCCGCCGACGGCTGATCCGCCCCGTTCTTTAAGACGAAAACAGCGCCCGGAGACATGGTTTTCGGGCGCTGGTTATTTGTACCCGCTGCCTGGGAGAAGCACGCACAATGACGGAAGATGGTTTTCACGTAACGCATTGGGCCGGGCTGAGTCTTGAGCAGCCCCACGTCATGGGCATCCTTAACGTAACGCCAGACAGCTTTAGCGATGGCGGCAAGTTCGACCACATCGATACAGCCCTCGCGCAGGCCCAGTTGATGGTTGCCCAGGGAGCATCGATCATCGATGTGGGCGGTGAAAGCACGCGGCCCGGGGCAGCAGAAGTCAGCGTTTCGGAAGAAATCGAGCGCGTCAGGCCCGTGATCGAAGCGCTGGATGCACAAGGCGTTCTGGTCTCTATCGATACCCGAAAACCAGCGGTCATGCAGGCAGCGGCGGCGGCTGGCGCAGGCCTGATCAATGATGTGACAGGGTTAACTGGCGACCCGCAATCCATGGCCGTGGCGCTAGACCTGAACCTGCCTGTTTGCGTGATGCACATGCAGGGCGAGCCGAAAACGATGCAGGCTGCGCCTTCTTATACGGACGCGCCGGCTGAAGTGTTTGAGTTTTTGGTTGGACAGGCGGAGGCGTTGATGCGTGGGGGTATGATTGCTGATAAAATCTGCCTCGATCCGGGTATCGGATTTGGCAAGACGCTCGACCACAACATGCAAATCATGGCCAGACTTGATGAGCTTGTTGATGCGGGTTGGCCCGTGCTGCTGGGGGCATCCCGTAAATCGTTCATCAGCAAACTGACAGGCGCCCCCGTAGACCAGCGTCTGGGCGGTTCGCTGGCAGCTGTATTGGCAGGGTTCGGTGCGGGCGTCAGTGTGTTTCGGGTTCACGATGTGGCAGAAACGGTCCAAGCTCTTCATGTCGCAGCCGCGATTGGCGACGCCCTTTAATCCGTGTCGAGATACCAAGAGGATTTGACCGTCATGATGACCCTGTATTCCGTCAGAATTTCCCCCTTTGGCCGTAAAATCAAGGTTCTGCTCCAGGAGCTGGGGATGGAGGATCAGGTTGAGGTTCAGCCGACGCAAACGCTGGAAGATCCCGACTTTCTCCTTGCCGCCAACCCGCTGGGGAAAATCCCGGTTCTGCAGACCCCCGATCACGGTGATATCGCCAACTCCCCGCTGATCGCCCGTTATCTGATTGAGCGCGCTGGGCCAGGTGCAGCGGTTAAGGCTGACTGGGAGGCGCTGAAGCTTGAGGCGCTGTGTGATGGCGCTTTGGAGGCGGCTTTGAATCTGGTCTACCGCAAGCGCTTTAAGATGAGCGGCGGTGATGCGTACTTCCAGCGTCAAGCGGACAAGGTCAACCGGACTTTGGATCGCCTTGAAGTCATGGCGTCCAGTTTTGCCACCGAGGGCACGCCAAGCCTGGGAGAAATACAGGTGGTGGTGCTGGCCGAGTACCTTGCTTTCCGGGAGCCCGTTGGCGATTGGCGGGTTGGACGTCCCGCCTTGTCAGGCTTCGTTGATGCTGTAAGCGGACGTCCTTCGTTTCAAGCTACTCAACCGGCTGACTGACCGTGGAAGAGCGTCTGATTACGCTTCGCGCTTCCATGCTGCCTTCCGTGACGGGCGGACACTGGCGTGAGTTTGACCAGGACGGATTTGGGCAGATCTTGCTGGGGCCGGGAGACTGGCTGCCTTGGCTGAGCTGGCCTTTTGCGGTTGATGTATGGGTAGAGGAGGGCGACTTGGCCGTTGTGACGACCTCAGCCGACGGCGTTTCAGCCCAGGCCAATCATTTACCGTTTGAGCAGGGCGTGAGGATCGCGGAAGAGACTGACTTGACCCTCGAAAGTCTGGGACGTTGGAGTTTGATCGGCCTCAAGGCTCAGATCCATGATGGCGGCGAAGAAACTCGCGACACCATCGAGAATGGTAGCAGACCCAGCGCGGCCCCTGTTCGCTTTGATTCGGCCCTGTTGCGCGACGAGGACTGGTTTCCCGGTCCCCACCACGGGAACTAGGTCTGCACGCTAGAAAACCTTTTCAACCCACTCTGGCGGCTGGCCCAGACGGTAGTAGGTATAGGACATGCCGCTGGCGACCAGCGCTGTCGAGAACGCGGTCACCACAAAGTTGGGCACCAGAGAAATCAGCACGGAATTGGTCAGCGTCGCCTGAGAAATCTCGCTGGGGTCCGAGGGTAAGCCCATCGCCAGTTCCAAAACCCAGCTGACACCCAGACTGACAAAGAACATGGGTAGCATGAGCCCCGCATAGGTCATCATTAGACGTCCCACATGGCCGCGTGTGGCCGACCAAGCCTGACCAAACCCGAAGCTATTGATGCCCAGGGCGGCTGCGGGAAGGCTCATGATTAATTTGGACCAGATGTACAGGCCCAGCAGCACGCCACCGCCGAACAGAGGCGCCATCAGAATGATGGCCAGCGCATCCATTGCAGCCCCGGCAACAACTGCCACGACCATCAGTAGAATACCAAAGGCGATCGACGCGACCAGCGCATAGGCGAAGAGGACGGCGACCGTGATCAGGACCATCAGAAAGGCACGCAGGAAGTACCTGAATTCAGCTGCGCCCAGGAACAGTCCAAAGCCGGTTCGATCCGCGTCCAATCCAATCAGCGTGGTACGATGCCACGCAGCGGCCATCGAGGCACCGGCGAGACCGCCGAAAACCATCAGAACAGCGATCCACAAGAAGAAAGTCGATGTTGACTCCATGAAGAGGCTCAGTGTCTCCAGACCCGGCTCCGTGGTCTCCTCCATCGTTGCGAGGCTACTGTAGAACGCGATGCTAGCTTCGTTCAGGAACGACAGCTGGATCGCTGCAGATATTACGAAATAAAAGCCAAAGGGCACCAGGGCAGCGATGAGCACGCGCATGGGCACTGAAAACACGAAACCGTAAGCTTCGCGCCAGATTTGAGCCACGGGCAATTCAAAGGATGGGGAGTCGGATTGGTTCATTGGGGCGTTCCTTCGGAGAGATAACGGCTCAGGGTTTCGTTCAGTTGTTCCGGCGTGTCCAGGACGGCCCGCGCGCCCAGGGCTTGGAATTCTTCGCGGCGCTGGGCTTTCATATGGGGTGCCACAGCATAAAGAACACCAATGAACGGCACGCCAGCCGCGCAGGCGCCTTGGGCGCCCACGGCTGAATCTTCGACCACGATAGCTGTTTCCGGTTTGTGGTCGAAGCGGCTGAGTATGTGTCGGTGCAGGTCAGGTGCCGGTTTGGGATTGGGCACGTCCAGGCCCGAAAAGCAGAGCTCTGGCGGGAGTAGACTGTCATAGCCCGTGGTGCGCAGGTTCTTGATGACGTTAAACCGTGGCGCGTTTGACGCGACCGCCACTTTGACCGACCGCTGTACTAGATTCTGAACCACGGCATGCACGCCCCGCACGGGTTCCAGCTCGGTTTCAAAGGCCTTCTCCGACATGGCATACATCTGTTCTATGAAGTCGTCGGGCAGATCGTACCCTTCGCCTTTGAGGAGTGCCACCATCGAGCGGTCAGACATCCCGGTGAAGCGCTGTTCACAGTCCTCCGCCGTGGTGGGATAACCCAGCGACGTGAGCAGTTCAGCATTTGACCGTGCGGCCAGTTTTTCCGAATCGATAAGGACGCCGTCATTATCGAAAATAACGAGGGTAGGGATTTGAGACGACATGGCTTCCGGGGGGCAAGAGTGTCCAGTTGGGCGTTGTATAAGATTTTATCGTGCTGCGGAGAAGGCTTTGTTCAAAATTTGCACGAACCATTCGAGTTCAAGGAAAAATTGTGCAGTCACTTCCTTTCGCAGCGCGGCCTGCTTAGTCTGAGCCGGTAACTTCAGCTGACAGGGCCGCGCATGAATCGAATTTTGGTAGTTGATGACGATCCGCATATTCGTGAGGTTGTCCAATTCGCATTGGACAAGGAAGGCTTTGTAACCACCGAGGCCAAAGATGGTGCAGAGGCACTGGACCGGTTTGCGGCCGACCAGCCGGACTTGATGGTGCTGGACATCACGATGCCCGAGCTCGATGGGACCGAGGTCTGCCGCCGCATTCGCCAGACCTCCAAGACGCCCATCATCTTTCTCTCCTCCCGCGATGACGAAATCGACCGCGTGCTGGGGCTCGAGCTGGGCGGTGATGATTATATCACTAAGCCGTTTTCTCCGCGCGAGCTGGTCGCACGGGTCAAAGCCGTTCTTCGGCGCCTCGATGATGTTCAAGAACGGCGGAATGAGGAGGGGACAGCGATCATGCAGCACGGTCACTTGTCGCTGAACCTCGACGACTTCACCGGGCAATGGGAAGACATAAAGGTGGTTCTAACGCTCACGGAATTCGGCATTCTTCGGACTCTGATGCAACGTCCGGGCAAGGTTTATTCCCGCGAAAACCTGATGAGCAACGCCTATGAGCTGTCACGCATTGTGTCCGATCGCACCATCGACAGTCACGTTCGGCGAGTTCGGAAGAAATTCGCCGATATTGGCGCGGATCCGGTGGAGACCGTCCACGGTATTGGGTACAAACTGGGTGCATGCTGACCGACGAAACCCCTGATCCGAAACCCAGTGAGAAGCCGAACCCGGTCGCGGCGACGGTTGCACCTGTAACGCCTGTACGTTGGCGCCATCGCCTGTTCGGTCGGCCTCGACTTTCCACGCTGTTGCTCGCGGTCAATCTTATTCTGCTGATGGCTCCGCTAAGCGGAATCTTTGCTATGCGGCTCTATGAGTCTGCTTTGATCCGTCAGACTGAGACCGGTTTGCAGTCG
Source organism: Geminicoccus sp. (assembly GCA_002705565.1). Classification (GTDB taxonomy): domain Bacteria; phylum Pseudomonadota; class Alphaproteobacteria; order UBA7985; family UBA7985; genus UBA7985. The sequence goes on from PAHJ01000044.1 coordinate 12,510, forward strand.
CAGGCTGCCTTTGTCGCGGCGTCATTCCGTGCCGCTTTGCAACGGAACAAAGAGCCGGTGTTGGCGTTTGAAGAGCTGTCCCATCCGGTCGCGGAAGAGTTCCTTGTCGAGATCGACCCTGAGAAGCCCTGGCAACCCCGCCCGCCGACGCTGGACTTGGCGCGCGACCCACTGCTGGCGCCTCCCGGCGCTCCGCAAGCCACCAAAGTCAAACCGCACTGGCTTGCTGAAGCAGCAGGTTTAGACATTGGGTCGGTGCTAATGGAAGCGCATTACGTGACGCTGTCCTCGGTCCGTGTTGTTGACCACAAAGGTATAATTGTCGCCTCGACCATCGCCAACGAGGGCATGAGCTTGCGTCATCTGCCTGAAGTGGCGCAGTCGCTGCGAGGTGACAGCATTTCGATCCTCCGTCAGAAGGCGGAAGTGGCCGAGGGCAACCGTCGGTTCAATGCCTTTGAGCGGGCCAGTGGTATTCGTGTCTATGTTGCTGCTCCCATTATCATGGAAAACCGTGTCGTTGGGGCGGTCTTGCTGGGCCGAACCCCAGCAACTTTGCGCGAAGCGCTTCGGGGGAAAACCCGTGTGCTGTTCATGGCGTCGGCCTTTCTGATCTTTGTTGCCGCGCTGGTTTCCCTGTTCATGGGGGCTACCATCTCTGGTCCGGTGTCGCGTTTGGTGCATCAGTCCAAGCAGGTTGTGCAGGGGCGCCGCGGCATCGTAGAGCCCCTTCAACACCCGGTAACCGCCGAAATTGCTGAGCTGTCTGAGTCAGTCTCAGCCATGGCCACGGCCCTGTCTGCGCGGGCTGAGTACATCAGTGATTTTGCAGCCAAGGTCAGTCACGAGTTCAAGACGCCCCTTACATCCATTCAAGGCGCTGTGGAGCTGCTGCGTGATCATGCCAGTTCAATGGACGATGATCGTCGAGAACGGTTCCTGGCCAACATTGCCGACGACAGCGAGCGGTTGTCTCGTCTGGTCACGCGACTGCTCGAGCTTGCCCGCGCCGACGTGATGCAGCCCGAACCTGGTGGACAAAGTGATCTGGTTGGTTTCCTGCGGGCTTTGGTTGATGTGTATGAGGATCACGGCCAGGCTATCGACGTTACGGGGCTTGAAGCAATGGACGAGCTGAAAGTGGTGATAGTGGCCGACAACCTCGCGTCAATCGTCCGCAATCTGATCGACAATGCCGTCCAGCACGCCAGAGCAACCCCGCGACTGTCCATCCATGGGACGCCAGACTCGGCAGTTCTGGTTTTTTCCGACGACGGACCAGGGATCTCCACGGCCAATGCGGGTCGGATCTTCGATCCCTTCTTCACCACCGACCGTGAAACTGGCGGAACCGGCCTGGGGCTGTCGCTGGTCAAGACGCTGGTAGAAGTCCACGGCGGCACCATCCAGCTGAGCCAACACACTGGCGGGTGCGAGTTTGTCGTAACCCTGCCGCGCGCCTTTGATTGAGCGCAAACCCAATCATCGGCTTGATCGGGTAACGACTTTTCGGGTATTTAGTCGGCTGTAATCGGTGGCCAACCCCGATTATAGAGTCAAAGTGTGCTGGTATAGCTCAGTTGGTAGAGCAACGCATTCGTAATGCGTGGGTCGGGTGTTCGAGTCACCTTACCAGCACCACTTTTCCTC
>PAHJ01000045.1 GCA_002705565.1 Geminicoccus sp.
CCCGTCTCTCGCGCCATTTGTAAAAAACTCAAAAGGCCTCGGCATCTGCCGGGGCTTTTTGCGTTTCTGGGCCCCGTTTTAACAGCCGGGTCCCCGGGCGTTTCCAACCCTGCACCCCACTCTGGCATTGTGTCTCAGAGACTGAACCGCTTCTTTGTGAAGAGAAAGTGCTTCCTTTATGAGGAAATGGCTGTAACGTCCCCTGCGGACCAGACCTAAGTTCCTGTAAAACATATATTTTTACAATAGAATCGCTTTTGGCATTCGCTTTGCGGCGCCAAGGTGCGAATGCCCAGTAATGGGGTTTCTCAGCAAATCGGTTCGAGCGGGCAGGCCAAAAAAAAGCAAACGATGGCCCAATGCTTCAGTCCTTAAGGGATGGCAGGGGTTTCTCTCTTTCATTTCAACAGGTCGGATTGAGCGGTTAACCTCTATATCCCACCTCTCGTTTATAATGCGATCAGCTTTGGTGATCTTTGATGAATCGGGACTGGCGAGCGAAGGTTGGCAGATCAGGGGACTTACAGTGTTAGGTCCAAAATCAAGCCGCTTAGCGCGAATAAAGGTTTTTTATCAATGCAACATACGGTGGTAGTGGCTCGCTTTGACAAACCGCATAAATATTAGTTTCAATATGACGACTGATTTCCGTCACGGAGACGGGAACCTAATCTATTTGAACCGAAGAACGTATGAAAATACCATCAAAAAGCAATAAAACCAATAGGTTAGGTTTTGGCCCAAGGATTGCTATTCACAAATCAGGGTCGAGCAAAGCATCTGATTGTCACTTAATCAGACCTGCCTTAAAGGCCCATAATCTTTTGAAGGATGGACCGTTGACGTCAGCGGCTGTCTTGCCTGATCAACCAGAGGAGGTTGCCTGTGTTTAGTGTGGTATCCAACAACAACACCCCAATTTTGCCCTTCATCGCCCAAGTGGAGAGCAATTCGCACGATGTTGCTCTTCATCGTGTGTTAGGGCAGTTTGATGGCGCGGAGGCACCACGCTTCTTTTCCGGCGAACCGGCCCGAGGGGTCCGCCTTGCGATCGCGCTGACCACGGCTCTATTAGCCAGCCGGCACGACGCTCAGGCGGTCATTATCATGGGCACAGCCGACCAGATCAAGGCGCATCGAGACGGACTGCCTGATGCAATAGACCGGGCGGTCCAAGTGGCGCGCACAGGTAAAGTTGTTGAGCTGGTCACTGATCTTGATGATGACGCGCGGTTCAAAACGGATATCCGTGGCACGTCTGGCTGCTTCCATCTGGGTGCGTTCGACGACGAGGACGACTTGGATAGTCAGGGTAGCACAGGACTCTTTGTGTTTCGGGCGGATAGCTTCCTGACAGAGGCAGAAATCTTGTGCAACGGCATGTTGGCACTGTGTCAGGTGGTGCTGGAGACAGGGCAGACTTCGGTTCTAGGCACGGGCGAGGCTTTAAGCGATCTGACGACACTCAGCTTTTGGGATGGATTCTGGACGCGAACGGACAACCGTGCCGCCGTGTTGATCGACGAACAGCCTGCAACCGCCCCCCTGCATGTTCCGGCGAAGACCGCGATGGAGCGGAGAAGCCTGCAAGGGTAAGGGTCGCGCGATTCCTGGGGTCAGCACGTCTGGACGGTCTCCGCCTCACCCGCGTTAGCGGCCAGCTGTACTGGATCAATCCGTCGATCCATGGGGGCAAAGCTGTCGCCGTCGTCGACGCTCAGCCAGAAGGTCGTTAGCCGGTCTTCGGCCGCGGTGTCCGCCACAATGCAGCCCGATGGCACAACGCTCATGGAGACGATCTGACGGGTCGATACGCGGACTGGGTGCCACATATTCACCTGTTCCTGGACACGCGAATAGCGGTTTAGGTCATCGGGTGAGATTTGGTAGAGAAACAAGCTTTCCCCTTCCGCAGGCTTGATGCCTTTCAGTCCGGAAGTACCTACGGCGACACGGTCGAGTGAAAAGCGTTCTTCAATCCGCTGTCCGGTTTCCCGGTTTGTCGCGGATAGGCGAAGCGCCTGGCCTGCTGGGTCGAGTTGCACCTGCTGGGGCGTCGAAGAAACCACCTGAAACGCCGAAGGATTGGCCGAAAGGGGATCCGGGCCGCGAAAGGTTGCAAAGGCGGCAACAGACATGGTGCTGCCAGCAGCGACTGCGAGGAGCAGTAGGGGAGCGAGGAAAGGTTGCATGTCGTATCTCTTCCAGTGAAATCCACCGCTATATGCCGCCCGCAATAAGGCAAAATCTCGTCGGTTTGTGTGGGAGTCTGTGACAGCTGGTGACACGACTGCGACCAGCGGCACCGATTAGGGCGAGGGGGCGCTTTCGAAGGGGGTTGATCGTGATTATGCGTAAGAAAGAGGCCACCAACTGACTGTTAGTTGGTGGCCTCAGTTCGCAACCAGGCGTGGATGCTGCGATAGTTTTTTGGGGTGCTACGCAAACATGTATGATCGCCGGTGCGGTGTGCGGTACTCAACTCGTGCTTTTGCCGGGCAGACACCTGAATTTCAGACGTTGCCTACTCTACTCCCCCGAAGAGATCCAACGATCACCCGGGCGTAAAAGCGGTTCAGGCCAGTCATGAGACGTGGACCCAGTGCTACGGCAAAATGAGTCAGAGAAAAATACGCATTGCCTAAATCAAATGAATCTTAACAACCTGGTTCATAGCACCTGAAAATATAAGATAAAACTATCAAAAATAGATAAATAACCACAAAAAAGAGACCGTTTTGCGGGTGAGGCTCCGATTCTGACGAGAATCGAAAGGTGGAAGGAGGCAAAATTCTCTGGTGGCTGTGAGTTTAGGCCCGTATCGCGAAGGGAATGAGCAGAGGGTCTGAGGCCGTCTTTCCCCGCCTTTGTTAACGGCGGCGTCGACTAATTCGCTAAAAGTGTCAAAACTACCTTTTAATGCGCGGCGGAGCCGTGAAAGTAACGGTCCCGTGCGCCAGCACGTTTTTCCGAACAGGGTGAGTTGCAATGGCTGGATTATGGTTTGAAGACTTTTCAGAAGGCATGGCCTTTGAGCATGCTACCCGTCGGACCGTGACCACGTACGACAATATGCATTTTTCGCTGATGACCATGAACCCGCAGCCACTGCACATCGACCACGAGTTTGCGGCCCAGTCCGAGTGGGGGCAGCCGTTGGTGAATAGCTTGTTCACGCTGGGCTTGCTGATCGGCATGACGGTAGGTGATACGACAGAAGGGACGACTCTCGGCAATCTCGGGATGACGGATGTTCGCTTTCCCCACCCTGTGTTCGAGGGCGATACGCTGCATGCGCGCACCCGGGTCATTGGCGTGCGCGCCAGCAAGTCCCGGCCGGGGCAAGGGATCGTAACGTTCCAACATGAAATGCTGAATCAAGCAGATACTCTGGTCGCGACGTGTGACCGCGCGGCGCTGATGCTGGGACGGCCAGACTGATGCGCAGCCTGCTTTTTGTTCCCGGTGACGACCTGAAAAAGCTGAGCCGAAGCCTCAGGGACGATACGGAGGCTGACGCCCTCATTTTCGACCTGGAGGACTCCGTCGCTTTGGCACGGAAGGACGACGCGAGGCGGATCACCTGTGACGCGTTGGGGCTGGATACGACAAAGCGGCGCTTTGTCCGCTTGAACCCCTTTGACACCGGACGGCTGCACGAAGATCTGGCCGCGACACTGCCCGGCAATCCCGATGGCTTTGTCCTGCCCAAGGCAACCGGCGTGCAGGCGGTGGCACGCCTGGGACGGTTGATGGATCAGGCTGGGGCAGACCCAAGGTGCTCTATCATTGTGATCGCGAGCGAAACGCCCGTGGCCGTCCAGGCCCTGGCCCGAGATGACTGGGGTCATCCGCGGCTGGAGGGCATGATGTGGGGCGCAGAGGATCTGGCGGCTGAACTCGGAGCGTCGCGCAACCGGGTCGAAGGCCGCCCCACACAGCCCTTTCGTCTGGCGCTAAATCTTATGTTGGTGGCCGCCAAAGCGGCGGGGGTGCTGGCCGTTGATACGGTTTACGCCGATTTTCGAGATCAGGCAGGCTTGCGCGCCGAAGCGGAAGAAGCCGCCGCAGACGGTTTTGATGCTAAAGCCGCCATTCATCCCGCCCAACTGGCCCCGATCAACCAAGCCTTTACCCCGACGGCCGAGGCCGTTGCTTGGGCGCGGGCCGTGGTGGCGGTCATGTCGGAGGCCTCTACGGGCGTGGCATCGCTGGACGGTCAAATGCTCGATCAACCGCACCTGAAGCAGGCGCACCGTATTCTGACGCGTGCAAATGACGACCGTTAGAGGAAGGAGTAGGGGTCGATGTCCACGGTAAGCCGCAGGGCGCCGGGCGTTTTGATCCCCTTCAGCCATTTCGTAATGAACGGTTGCAACCGGACCCCAGGGGTGCCTCTTACGAGAAAGCGACGACGGTGCCGCCCGCGTATCACGGAAATTGGCGCAGCGGCGGGGCCAAAAACCTTGATGCCCTGAATGTCTTCATCATTGCGCGGCTGCCGCTGGACCAAGTCCCGGCAAAAGGTGTCTAGGCGGTCTTCTTCTGGGTCGCTGATGACCACGGCTGCAAGCCGTCCGTAAGGCGGCAGGGCCATCATTTCCCGTTGGGCCAGTTCGGTTTCATAGAAGGCGTCGCGGTCATCCGAAATCAGTGCCTGCATCACCGGATGATCCGGCTCGTGGGTTTGCAGCATCACCTCACCCCGTATTTCCCCCCGACCTGCGCGACCTGCGACCTGATGCAGCAGTTGAAAGGTCTTTTCGCCCGCCCGAACATCACCGCCATATAAAGAGAGATCGGCATCAACGACCCCGACAAGGGTCAGATTCGGAAAATGGTAGCCTTTGGCAAGAATTTGCGTCCCAACCAGAATGTCCACGTCACCCCGCTCGACCGCTTCGATCATGTCCCGCACTGATGAGCGCTGCATGGTGTCAGAGGAACCGATGGCAATGCGCGCGTGTGGAAAGCGACGCATGGCCTCTTCGCCGACCCGTTCTACGCCCGGACCGCAGGCGACAAGACTGTCTTCTTCGCCACAAACGGTGCAGGAGGTCGTCGCCTTGGTCTGGAACCCACAGTGGTGACAGACCAATCGGCGCGCCAGTCGGTGTTCGGTCAGCCAGGAATCGCAGGATGGACATTTATAACGGTGGCCGCAGGCATTGCAGAGTGTGAGAGGGGCGTAGCCGCGCCGGTTGAGGAACAGCAAGGTTTGCTGTCCGGCTTCCAGGCGCTGTTCGACAGCGGCAATCAAAGCAGGCGATAGCCAAGAGCCGCGCTCTGGCCGGTCTTCGCGCAGGTTGATCAGGCTCACGTCCGGCAGCACAGCTCCACCGTGGCGGCTGGGCAGGATCATGCGCTTGTATCGGCCTTCGAGCGTGTTCAGCACTGTTTCCAGCGATGGCGTTGCGCTGGCCAGAACAATGGGGCACTTGGCGATGTTGGCGCGGACAACGGCCATATCGCGCGCCTGATAGGTTACGCCTTCATCCTGTTTGAAGCTGCCGTCGTGCTCCTCATCCAGAACAATCAGGCCAAGGTCCCGGAATGGCAGATACAGTGCCGAGCGTGCGCCCACCACCACCCGAGCCTCGCCCTCCGACACAGCGCGCCAGGTTTCTGAACGCATTTTCGGGGTCAGATCAGAGTGCCAGAGCGCGGGCGCGCAGCCAAACCGCTGTTTGAACCGGCTCAACCACTGCCCGGTAAGCGCGATCTCCGGCAACATCACGAGGATCTGCCCCTTGTGATCCGGATCCGCCAGCAGGCGGTCGATGACATCGAAATAGACCTCGGTTTTGCCAGAGCCCGTCACGCCATCAATCAACGAGACAGAAAAGCCGTCCCGTAGCGCTTCAACCAGATGATCTGCTGCGTCTTGCTGGGCGTCGTTGAGAGAAAAAGTCTCTCTACGGAGCTTTGGGACAGGCCATCGTCCCTGTGGTCGCCGCTCAAAGGCTTCCACCAGTCCAGACTTGATGAGACCGTCGAGGACCGATGTTGATGTACCGGCCGCATCCACAACCGCTTTTCGGCGCATCGCTTGCTCGGGTGCATTGCTGAGGGCGTTGATGATTTTGGTGCGAGCAGGGGTGGTGCGGTAGCCTGTGGGCGGCGTCTGGTCCGGCGCCAACCGCACCCACCGTTCCGATGACGGCGGCAACAAACCCTCTGGCGCGGTCAAAGACATCCGCAGCACGGCACCGGGCGCACAGAGGTTATAGCGCGCGACCCAGTCGATGAATTTACGATGAAACTCGGGTAGGGGGCGGGTCGGCAGGACTTGGTTAATGGGTTTTAACTTCGATGAATCCACCGTATTTGCCGAATCAGAGGCATCCCAAACCACCCCCAGTGCGGTTCTTGGCCCCAAGGGGACTCGAACCACATTTCCAGGTTCAACAAATGTTCCTTCCGGAACCGCATAATCAAAGGGTCCGGGGAACGGAAGGGGGAGAAGAATCGGGACTCGTGTGTCGTTCATGCAACGGAAACGTTATATCGCAGTCATTTACAGGGTGAACTTCAAGTTATCTGATTTCATTATCGTGTTGATTTGTTATGTGTGCACGCATATTTCAGTCGCGCAATTTCAGCGCATATTTAATTATCATATTTTCGAGGCATCAAATGCGCTTTTTCGTAGATACGGCAGACGTATCGGAGCTTGATAAGCTACTCGTCACCGGAATGGTTGACGGCGTAACCACAAACCCATCTCTGATCGCCAAGTCTGGCCGTAATATTCTCGAAGTGACAAAAGAGATCGCCTCCATGGTTGATGGCCCCGTTTCGGCTGAAGTTACGGCGACCGACTACGATACCATGATCCAAGAGGGTAAGAAGCTCGCCGCCATCGCAGAGAACATCGCGGTGAAGGTGCCGTTGACGGTCGATGGTCTGCGGACCTGCAAAACGCTGTCTGATGCCGGCACGATGGTAAACGTCACTCTGTGCTTCTCAGCGGCACAAGCGCTACTGGCTGCCAAAGCAGGCGCCACCTTCATTTCCCCGTTTGTCGGTCGTCTGGACGACATGGGCATGGACGGTATGGAACTGATTGAGAGCATTCGGGACGTCTATGACGCCTATCCCACGCTCAAAACTGAGATTTTAGTCGCATCCATTCGCAATACGCGCCATGTCGAGCGCGCTGCGGAAGTGGGCGCAGACGTTGGCACGCTGCCACCACGGGTGATCTGGGACATGTACCAGCATCCGCTGACCGCGAAAGGATTGGACGATTTCCTCGCGGATTGGGGCAAAACAGGACAGTCTATTCTCTAGTTTTCAGAGGGTTATAGGCACCGACTATCCTCGGGGGGGGATAATGCGCGTAGGCATAATATTGCTTTACGGCGTGATGATTACGCGGGTACGGCACGGCGGTTGCACTGAAGTATTTTATTCAGGGCCTTTGCCAAGCTGATACTCAAAGTGGGAACTGCCCCTATTTCAAGCGGTTCTTGCGATGCAAATAATAAGGCTGGTCTCGCGCCAGTCATATTTTAAAAAGTGATGGGACATTTAACCCATGATTAATAATCGAGGGAATATAACCGACGGTTCGTCCGTGGGACTGCCCTCAACGTCTGCAGTTGGCTCGGCAATTTCGCCGAGTGCTGTCCGGGAATTCCTCAGGGATAACCCGGCGTTCCTGTCGGAAAACCCCGAATTGCTGGATCCAGCAACAGGGGAAGACGGACCGGATACGAACGTTGTGGATTTCGCAGCCGCACAGTCAAACGTCTTTCGCCGTCGTTATGAGTCCTTAAGGAGCAACCACCTGAGCCTGATCCAGGCCGGGCGGGAAAATCAAAGCCACTTGGATGGTCTGCGTTCCGTTTTGATGCAGTTGATCCGTGTGTCTTCGATCCCGGCGGTTGTTTCAACGGTTCTGGAAACCTACGGGCAGAAATTTCAGGTGCCCTTTGTGGTTTTAGGGATCGAGGCAAACCGGAATGAAACCGGCGAATTTCACGTCGATCAGTTCCGACGACTGACCCCCGGGTCAGTTGAACGCCTCATGGGCGACTTTGACCGCGTTCTGTCTCCTATTGCGGGGCAGGAAGCCATCATTTTTGTCGATAATGCAGACGAGGTACAGTCCTGTGCTTTGTATCGTCTCAGCATTGGCATGCAACGCCGACCTGGTGTCCTCGCCTTTGGCACCACGGAAACGGGCATATTTTCGCCCGACCAGGCCGACGACCTTATTTCAATCCTGTGTGGCGCAGCCGGTGCCGCACTTAGCCGGGAATTTGACAGACTATGAGCACCCCAGAGCAGCGGCGTTTGGCCGACACACTTTCCCGCGTCGATAACGAAACCAATTCCAAAATTATGGAATGGGTCTCTTGGCTCGAAACCGAGCGACGCGCCTCACGTCACACCATGGACGCTTACCAGCGCGACATGCGGGCGTTTATTGAATTTTTGGGTGATCATGTCGGAGCCGCGCTCACCCGCGACCACTTTGAAAGCCTGTCTGCGCGCGATATGCGTGCTTGGTTGAGCCATGAGAACGAAGATGGCAAGTCGCCCGCTTCGATCGCCCGTGCTTTGTCTGTTGTGCGCTCCTACTTCCGCTGGACCGCGCGCCAGGGTTACATGGAAAACGACGCGGTTCTTTCAATCCGCAACCCAAAGCAGCCGACGGTGGTGCCAAAGGCGCTGACGATCTCCGAAGTGACCGACCTGTTCAAGGCTTTTGACAGCCTTGCCGACGACAAAACCCGTCGTCCCGGTGACCGGTGGATCGACCTGCGCGACCGCGCCATTCTGATGCTGCTGTACGGTTGTGGCCTGCGGATTTCCGAAGCGCTGGAACTGAACACTGACGACATCACCCGCGCCCAGGAAACCGGCGCGCTGACGATCATGGGTAAGGGCAACAAGGCGCGTCAGGTTCCATTCCTGAACACCGTTGCCGATGCGATCCAGCAGTACCGTGATGCGTGTCCGTTTGCTGAAGATCCAACCATGCAGCTGTTCCGCGGTGCCCGCGGCGGCCGGTTGTCGCCTCGCATGATCCAGAAGCGCTTGCAGGAGCTGCGGGTTCGCCTGAACCTGCCAGAAGGCACCACACCGCACGCTCTGCGTCATTCCTACGCGACCCACCTTCTGGGGAACGGTGCCGATCTGCGCGCCATCCAGGAACTACTGGGCCACTCCGCGCTGTCCACGACACAGCGTTACACCGATGTTGATACGGAGCGTTTGCTGCAGACCTACCGGGATGCGCATCCGCGTGCGACGGCTCACCAGTAGTCGCACTAATCCTTCTTCTTCAGACTCAAGCGGCGTTTCCGATCCGGAACGCCGCTTTTTTCTTGCCTAATTGCAGGCGTAAGGTATCCGGAACGGGGAATTAATTTTTGCACGCCGGGAACCAACTTGGTGCTTAACACATTGAGACGCATAACAATTTTGGGACTACTGCTCGCGACGGTGTCGTGCGGGAGTTCCGATCTGCCCACGGTGACGCAAGTACCCTCAGCCGCCTTTTCCGTGGATCGTCAGCACAACCACGAGCTGTCTTCGGCCAAGGACCTTGAATCTTTTGCTGCTACCGGTGCCGAATGCGGGATCGATGAGCGCGATGTTGCGACAATGGTTTATCTGCCCAAGGACGGCGAGCTGGGGAACGGGGTTATTGGCTGCTCGGTCATGCGGGCACCGGCCCGCGTACGGGATCGGCAGCTGCATCGCCAGCTCTGGACCATCTCCCAAGCCTTGATTCCCGACCAGGATGAAGGTCGGATCGAAAGGGTGATCCTCGCGCAGGACCGCCGCTCTGATACGCTGGCCTTTGTTGCCTCACTGGATAATCGAGGGCACGCTTGGGAGTACGGTCTGAACCTCGACGCCGTTAATCTCAAGAACAAGGACGTGTTCGAGGAACTGCTCTCAACGATCATTCATGAATACGCGCACATTCTGTCGCTCAACGACACACAGGTCATATACGACCCGGTTCAGCAGCTGGCCTATGAAGACCACACCATCTCTGACGTCGTCTACGAGACGATTACCATCAAGGCAGAGCGCAACTGTCTGGGGCAAAGCGGGATTTACGATGGTGACGCTTGCTACATGCCCGGCAGCCACATCTTCGAGTTTTTTATGCTGTTCTGGGACGGTTACGGTGACAATGTTTTCGCTGAAGCGGTTGCTGGAGAGGTTTTTGACCAAAACCCTGATGATTTTGTCAACGATTACGCTGGCTCCGCACCTACAGAGGATTTTGCCGAAACCTTTGCTGCCTGGCTGATGCCAGAGTTGGAAGCTTTTGAGATCAAAGCGTCCACGGAGGAAAAGTTCCAGTTTTTCAACAGCCGTTCGGAATTACGAAACCTACGGCACCAGATTCTCAGTGGGTTGCAGGCAGTACGCAATTAAACACCGCTTGGCGCACCGGCTGGCAGGGGGGGATGCGTTCTGCCTGGTTACTTGCGGACGACTACCGGGCACGCCTTGCGTCGAGTTGGCGCAAGACAGCGCGCTGAATTTTCCCGGTGACCGTCATCGGCAACACGTCGATGAAAATGACTTCGCGTGGATATTCGTGTGCGGCGAGCTTGGTCCGGACGTGGTCTTGCAAAGCGACCTTCAGGGCGTCTGACGCGGTGGTTCTCGGTGCCAGCACAACGTAGGCAACGATGATCTCTCCCCGATCCGTATCCTCACGGCCAATGACGCCAGACATTTGTACGGTTTCATGCGTTTGCAGGCATTCTTCGATTTCTGCGGGGCCTATGCGATAGCCAGCCGACGAAATCACGTCGTCATTACGCCCTTCAAACCAGAAATAGCCCTCGCGATCGCGATAACCGCGGTCCCCTAGAATGCACCAGTCGCCAATGAACTTTTCGGCAGTTTTTTCGGGTTGGCGAAAGTATTCGAGGAACAGCACGGGGTCCGGCCGGCGAACGGCGATGTTACCCACCTCACCCGCAGGCAGCACGACGCCTTCATCATCCACCACAGCGACATAGTGACCGGGTACAGTGCGCCCCATGAAACCGGGCTTGATGTCCATAATCTCATGACAGTTGGAGATCACGAGATTGACCTCAGTCTGACCATAGAACTCATTGACCGGCCGGCCAAAAACAGTTCGAGACCACTCTTGCATAGGCGCGCCCAGCCGCTCGCCGCCGCTGCCAACGGAGCGCAGGTTAACGCCGTGAACTGGGCGGTCCACGGCCTTCGCCATAAATTTCAGCGCCGTGGGTGGTAGGAACGCGTTTCGAACGCGGTGGCGGGCGAGCAAGTCGAAGGCCGCTTCGGGATCAAACTTGGCAAAGCGGCGCGCGACCACCGGAATACCGTAGTAAAGCCCCGGCAGGAGAACATCCAGCAACCCACCGATCCACGACCAGTCCGCAGGTGTCCAGAATCGATCACCGGCCTGCGGCATGAAGTTTTGCGGCATTTCCACGCCAGGCAAGTGCCCCAACAGCACTCTGTGCGCATGGACAGCGCCCTTGGGCGGACCTTCTGTCCCACTGGTGAAAATGATCATTGCCCGGTCTTCTGCGCGTGTCTGCAAGGCCGCGAACTGATCCTTTGCCGGGTAGACAAAATCATTCCAACTGACCGCGTGGTCAGAAGGGCCATCAATGGAAACAACCGTATTCAGGGCCGGCAGCTCGTCGCGGTTGACCGCTGCGGCGCCGGTTTCATTGGTGATCAGAACCCGCGCCTCGGCGGAGCGCAGGCGAAACGTTAGTGCATCGTGGGCAAACAATTCGAACAGCGGGATGGTGACCAGCCCCGCCTTGAGTGCGCCCAGGTGTGCAGCGGCGGTTTCAACGCGTTGCGGCAGGTGGATTCCCACCCGGTCGCCAACCCGAGCACCGCTGGCGATTAGCGCATTGGCGAAGCGGTTGGCCAGACGATCCAGCGCCAAAAAGCTCCACTCTCGGACAGACCCGTTTTCCTGCTCATCAATGATCGCCAAGCGGTCCGGGTCATGCTTTGCCCAAAAACCACAAGCCGCTTCACCGATGTTGAAGAACTCCGGGATATTCCACTCAAAGGAACGCACCAAATCCCGGTAGGGTTGGGGGTGTAGAAGCGCTCGATTAAGGGACGGACCAGACATACCGCCCTTATAGGCGAGATTGGGTCAAGCCGGTAGGGGGCGTGGCGCCTTTGTCCACTTTGATGGCTGCAAAAAAAATCCCCCGCAGCTGGTGCAGCGGGGGATCTTTGGCGGCATCAAGGGCCGGGGGTCAGACTTCCAGCCATTCCTGGCGAATGTCGTCGTTGTTCATCAGCTCTTCCGGCGTGCCTTCGTACACGATCTGGCCGTGCCCCATGACGTAAACCCGTTTGGAGATTTTCAAGGCGATGGTGAGCTTTTGTTCAACCAGTAAAATCGCGATCTGACGACGGGCGATTTCTTCGAGCAGGTCGGCGACGCGCTGACACATTTGTGGGGAAAGCCCCTCGGTCGGCTCATCGATCATGACCACGTCCGGGTCGCCCATCAACGTCCGTGCCATGGTCAGCATTTGCTGCTCACCACCGGAAAGGGCTGCTGCGTCCACGTCCTGACGCTCTCGCAGGTTGGGGAAGAGTTCATAAAAGTCTTCCTCAGACCATCGCGACGCTCCCTGACCGGGCTTAACGCCAAGGTTCAGGTTTTGCTTCACGGTCAAACCGGGGAACACGTCACGGTTTTCCGGGACGTAGCCGATGCCAGACTGCGCGATCTGGTGCGGAGCCAAGCCTGCGATTTCCTTACCTCGGAAGGTAATGGAACCCTTTGGCGGAACCTCGCCCATGATCGATTTACACGTCGTTGAGCGGCCAACACCGTTACGACCCAGCAAGGAGACAATCTCGCCTTCATCGATGGACATGTTCACACCCTGCAGGATGTGAGACTTGCCGTAGTAGGCGTTGAGTTGGTTGACGTTCAGAAGTGCCATTCTAGTGCTCCTCTTCCAATGCTGCGCCCAAGTAGGCTTCTTGCACGGCCCGGCTTTCGCGGACTTTCTCTGGCGTGTCACAGGCGATGATCTCGCCGTATACCAGCACCGAGATGCGGTCTGCGAGGTTGAAGACAACGGACATGTCGTGCTCAACCATCACCAGCGTTTTGCCCTCGGTCACCCGTTCGATCAGGCCAACGATTTGCGCGGTTTCCGAAGAGGACATGCCGGCGGTTGGCTCATCGAGCATAATGACGTCGTTGTCGCCGGCAATCGTAATGCCGATCTCCAAAGCGCGTTGCTCGGCGTAGGACAAAACCCCCGCAGACGTGTGCATTCGTGCTTCCAGACCGATGTCGTAGACGATCTGTGCGGCTTCATCGTTGAGGGCTTTTTCAAAGCCCAGCAGTCGCCAGAACGAGTAGCGATAGCCCCGAGCCCACAGCAGGCCACAGCGCACATTCTCAAACACCGACATGTTACCGAAGATGTTTGTGATCTGGAACGACCGTGACAGTCCCATGCGAGAGATCTCGTAGGGACGCTTTTGCGTAACGTCTTCGCCGTTGACGAAAACATTGCCTGCGGACTTGCTGTACTTGCCGGTGATCAGGTGGAAAAGCGTGGACTTCCCCGCACCGTTCGGGCCAATGATCGCATGACGTTCACCTTTTTCGATTTCCAGATCAACGCCATGAATGACTTTGATCCGGCCAAAGGCTTTTTCCACGCCCTGCAGTGCGATCGCGGCATTGGCGGAAGGCTGAGGTGCCGCTTGGGTTTGCTGTACGAGTGCTTCACTCATCTCGCATCTCCTGTTTCACGGGCTTGATCCCAGGCTTCACTGACCTGTTTGCGGATCAAGAACAACCCAACCAAACCAGCAAGCATGACCGCACCGGACCAAATCCAGCTAAAGGCCACACTGGTGTCGATCGAGAACAAATCGAGCGGGTGTGCATTCGGGGCGCTGGAACCGGCGATTTGCACGTGGTGCATCATTTCTGCGATCACAACCAAGCCGAAGATCGTCACCATCGATGCAATCAATGCTGCCCCATAGGGTATGAGCAGTTTTCGCCATCGTTTGACAAAAGCGACGTGCATCATAATGATGCCCGCTACGCCTTGCGGTGCAAACATCACCATTATCAAAAAGATGATACCAAGGTACAGCTCGTATAGTGTTGTGGGCAGGACTTGCGCGAAGAACTGGTAAATCAGGGCGCCCAGAATGGGCCCAATGAAGAAGCCAGCACCGCCCACAAACACGGCCATCAGCGCCACGCCCGAGTAGAAGTTGGAGAGGTCAGACTGAGTAGTGCTCTCAAACGCCAAAGCGGACATACCCCCAGCAACACCGGCGAAGAAGCCTGCGCCGATAAAGACGAGGTAACGCACCGAGCGCATGGAGTAACCGATGAATTCGATCCGTTCTTCATTGTCGCGCACAGCATTGGACAGTCGTCCTGCGGGCGTCCGGGAGAACAGGAAGATCAAGATCACGGCAATTAGGAACCAAAAGGCGATGATCAAGTAGATCGTGTCGTTCTTGTAGAACCACAGATCCGTTTCCCCGATAAACGGGATGATAAAGGGGTGCTCATCGCGGGTGAAGGACTTGCCTTCCTCACCGCCGAGGGAGTTTTTGAACACAGCAGCAGCAGAGTAGGCGAGCTGCCCCAGTCCCAAGGAGATCATCGCAAACACGGTTCCTGCACGGCGCGTCGAAAACGAGCCGAGGATGATCGCTAAGATAACGCCCATCAAACCGCCAAACAGCGGTAGAAACGGCGCCATATTAAAGCCTGGAAGCCCAAAAGGCGCATCGAAGAAGTAGGCCATGTAGACCACCGCATACCCCCCGAAGCCATAGTACACCGCGTGTCCAAAGGACAGCATGCCCCCTTGTCCCAACAACATATTGTAGGACATGGCAAACAGTATGATGGCCAGTGACTGGGACAGCAGCGTGTGGGTCGGTACTGGCAGGAAGCCAAAGACCAATTCACCGCCGCTGAAGTAGCCGCCGATCAGGATCAGAGCCAGCATCGCAAACATGAACACCTGCACGCCGACGGGCAGGCCCGCCGGGGTGAACCGAATGTTCTTTTTGCGAACGTCAAGCGCGTTGATGTAGGTGCGTTCAGATGTTGTCGTCATTTTAGCTCTCCCGCTTTCCAAGAAGACCCTGAGGTCGGAAAATTAGGATGAGAACCATCAGCAGGTAAGGGAACAAGGCTCCGACTTGCTTGGTCGACATCATGATGAGATCACCAACCATCAGGCGACGCAGCTCGTAGGTTGGGCGCTCCAGCAGGGACCATTCGATTCCCAGTAAGTTGGCAACCGCTTCCATGATGCTAATGACGCTCAATTGGCTGGCGTCAAACATGGTTGTTAGGACACCAATAATCAGCGAAGCGAACAGCGCACCGCTCAAAGAGCCTAGACCCCCAACAACGATAATTACGAAGATGATGGGCCCAAGTCGCGCGGCAGCGCCTGGCTGTAAGGCGTCAGTTGGCAGAGCAATCACACCCGCCAGCGCCGCCAGCGCGGTGCCGACACCAAACACAGCCATAAAGATCAGCGGCACGTTGTGACCGAGGTTCGATACCGTGTTCGGGTGGGTCAGTGCAGCTTGAATGATCATACCGACACGCGTTCGCGTCAGCAGCAGGTAGAGGCCGATGAAGATCGATATCGACACGACAATCATAAAGGCGCGGAAAGAGCCAAAGGTCTGGTCGCCGATGGTAAACAATGGGCCTTTTAGAAGCTCGGGTACGGCGTAAGGTTTGGTATCGTTACCGAAAACCAGTTTGACGAATTCCTGGACCAGGAAAGCGAGGCCAAAGGTGAAGATCAATTCGGCCACGTGACCGAATTTGTGAACCTGACGCAAGCCAAACCGCTCGACCACCATACCTATGGCACCAATCACCAGCGGCACGACGGGCAGGGCGACCCAGAAGGACAGGCCCCATTCTTGGGCGATGATGTAGGCGAAATAACCTCCCAGCATGAAGAAGCTGGCGTGCGCGAAGTTCAGCACGCCCATCATCGAGAAGATGAGAGTGAGACCCGCTGACACAAGGAAGAAGTAAAGTCCTCGCGCTACACCGTCGAGCAGTGTGACGGTAATAAACCCCCAATCCATGAGGCTTTTTCCTTATCGCTTTGTCGGCACTCCAGCGCCCCTTAGCGTGCGGCTGAAGGATGGCGGATGCTGTGCCAGACAGGTTGTTTCCCGTGTGCCCGCGCACCGCAGTGGGCAGCTCAGTTGTTGCTTTGACCGGGAATCGCCAGAGCGCACACTGCGTTTCATGGCGAAAAAAAAAGGGTGGTATCCATTTATAAGACACCACCCCTGTGGACAATCCTCAGGCATAGAGACCTGAAGTTTCAATACGAAATTAAGGGCGCTTCATCTCACACGTGGTTTCGATTCCCATGGAAGCCATTTCAACCGTGCTGGTCGCCAGGAGGCCGTAACCGGATTTATCGTAGTCCAGCGCCGCACCTGCAGAGTTGGTAGGCAGGCCCTCGTTGGTGTGCGTGTTGATGTAAACGTTCTGGAAAGCCTGGTGGTCTTCAGCACGCATGAAGACCTTTGTGCCCAGCATAGAGTCGTACTCCATGTTCTCCAAGGCGTAAGCAACAGACTTCGGATCAGTCGAGCCTGCAGCCTGCATTGCCTGAGCCAACATGCCCATCGCGTTAATGATCCGTGGCGCGTTAATGTCACTGTCTGGGTACTGAGCCTTAAATGCAGTGTGGTAAGCTTGGAATTCCTCAGTTGGGTTTGCACCCCAGCCTTCAGAAACCAGGCTGATGACACCGTTACCGGCTTCGCCGAACAGGCCGGTGATGCCGTCTGCCGCAGCGTAGTAGGTGTAAACCGGAATACCCAGATCAGCTTCAAGGATTGCCTTACCAAGGCCAACCATGTCGCCGCCCCAGTTACCGGTGATCAGGGCGTCAGCACCAGAAGCCTTTACGTTACGAGCGTAAGGCGTGAAGTCCTGAACCTGACCGATTGGGTGCAGTTCGTTACCAACGATTTCAATGTCTGGACGCTTAGCAGCGAGCATGCGCTCAGCACCAGCAGCCACAGCCTGACCGAAGGAGTAGTCCTGCCCAATCAGGTATACGCTGTTCACGTTCTCATTCGCAGCAATAACGTCGGTAAGCGCTTCCATTTTGATGTCCGCGTGCGCGTCAAAGCGGAAATGCCAAAAATTGCAGAGTTCATTGGTAAGGGCAGGGACCACCGCAGAATAGTTTAGGAACACAATAGGGTTATCTGCGTTCCGGCGGTTGTTCTTGCCTACGAAATCCGTCATTGCGGCAGCAACGCCCGACGAGTTCCCTTGCAGGATGAATGTCGCACCGTCACGCAGAGCTTTTTCAGCCTGGAGAACCGATTTTTTCGGCGAAGGGAAGCCTTCAGCGCCATCATAACTTAAGATCTCGAACTTTACGTTTTCACCACCAACGTCGATGCCGCCCTGATTGTTAACAAAATAGTCCGCAGCAAACGTGAAGTTTTGCAAACCCCTTTCGCCAGTTAGAGCGAATGGGCCTGACAGCGCGTCAATGAACGCTAATTTAACGGTAGTCTCCGCACCAGCAGCGCCAGAAACAGCAAATACAGCAGCAGCAGCTGCCATTAATATCTTTTTCATGAATTCCTCCCAGAATTTCTTTGTGAATATCCGACACTCCTCAATGCCGAAACTTCCACCGGAGGGTAACATGTGTTGCGACCTTGTGAAGTCAGTTTTGCATGTCTGGCTATAGAGCACTGATTTTTGGTCAGTCATATTAACTGTTGCAGCGCGAGTTCGCCTCAAATTAGGGAAAATAGTCTAATATCGCAAAATCCAGAGATTTTGGTCACCGCCGGATGTTTTGACATCAATTGTGCCGTCGTAGCGAATGGCCAGCTGGTGACAGCCCTCTATGGTTGTCATGCTGTTGAAGCAAATGGCCTGAGCATCGATATAATAGAGCCCGGTTTGCCCGCCGAACTCGACAACGCCCATCGACAGACGACCGTTGATGTTGCGTGCGCCGCGAGGTGTGCAAGGGGCCATGGGGCCGGGAATCGCCGTCCGGCAGGTTGGAAGGCCTTCCAACGCCTGTTCTCCGGCGGTTAGCGCCAGTGTGCCGTAGTGAATGCCGCGCTTGTCGGTCACGTCGAAGAGGGGGTTTCCGGCGATCAAATCGACCAGGTGAACGTCCAGAAGGATCCTTGCACCTTCATAAAAATCGGGCGGTGTGGAATCGAGGGTGGTGGCCGGTGGCGTCGAGGCACCGCAAGCCGTCACCAGAAGCGCCATAAGGCCGCTCCCGATCCACCGCAGTGGTCCCGCCACAGCGCCTTTTTCCCGATCCCCGATAAACGTCATCAATCTGCCTTGTGAGCTACATAATCGAGCTTGCGATGCAGATTATGGGCCACTTGCGGATCGTTCTGCGACTTATTGCCAGATGTGGGTAAATTTCGGAGCCACTCTCTGGGCAAAACAGCGATTTCAGGTCGCGGCACTGCTGATGTCGTGCCGTGCGGCACTGGCACTCAGAGCAAGGGATAGACCGGCCTGCGACTTAGTTGACGGTTGGGCCGCTGTCGGGCTTGGAATGCTCGCGCAGATCGTGCAGGCCCTGACCATGGTAATGGTAGAGAACGCCGGTAAAGGACTTGAAAGCTTCCATTAGGTCTTCGAGTTGCAGGCGATTCACCTGCAATGAATTGCTAATCAGCACTTTGCCATCAGTAGGGTTCACGCTGAACGTCGGCAGGCCAGGACCGCCGGAGCGGAAATTGGCAAGCAGTAAGTTGACGGCCATTTCGTGCGTCAGCTCCTCGAGCTGAACGGGCACTTCGGCGACCATATCCAGGCAGTCTTCGCGAATTCCCCTCGCCAATGCGACCACGATGTCATCATTGATGCCGATCCGGGCAATGCCGTTCTCGTCAAAGGCGAGGCCATTGGCGCCCAATTCTAGGGCAATGGCGGCCAAAGCGTGCGCGGGGCTGGGATAGCTCATCGATGTCTCCGACTTTAATCTTCTGTCAGGCGTTAGTCTGGGAACAGTGCGTCGCACATTCACAACGGGCATGCAACGCCACTTTGTGGCGGTAGGGACTGATCTGCTTCTTGTTACGGACAAAAGGGGCGCTTATTTGGTTTTGTATGGCACGCAGAAGAATTTTACTCTCGCCCTTCGAATGGTTAATGGCCCTGGGTCTGGTCGCTGGCCTGGTTTACGGCATCTACAGCTGGAGCGTCGGCCGGACGCAATGCGTCTTTGTGCCCGGCAGTCTGGTCGTGCAACACAAGGGCGGCGCTGTCGCTGGGCTGTTCGGGACCATGGCCGGACAGGCAGAATGCAAGCTGCGCCGTCTGGCACGCGATGTGCCCGATTTGGAAACACTGATTTTGTTGGATGTTCCCGGCACCGTTGATCTGATCGACACCCAAGCCGCCACCCGCTTTGTGCGCAAGCAGGGGTGGAACACGGTTGTGCCGGCCAATGGATCCATTGCGTCGGGTGGCGTCATGCTGTTTCTGGGCGGCGTGACGCGCACAGTGGAGCGTGGTGGCAAGGTCGGGGTGCATGCTTGGTCCCAGCCTGGCGGCGGTGGCGTGCTGTTTTCCTCGCCGGACGACATTCCAGCCAACGCTGAGCGGGCGTTTCGGCAGATTTACCGCGATTTGGGGCTTGATCCCGCGTTCTATGATTTTCAGGTCGACGCGTCGCCAGCAGAGGATATCCACTGGATGACGCCCTTTGAACTGGAACGCTGGGGCGTGGTCAGTCCACACCAGCAATCGGCGTTTTAGCCGGGTTTAGCCTGCCGATTCATCATGCGGGTTTCACGCCAGAGAACAAACAGACCGCTGGCAATGATGATGGCTGTTCCAACCATGCCAAACGCATCAATGCCACCGCCAAACAGCGTAGCCTGAGCAACGATACTCCACACAATCGCAAGATAGAAAAGCGGCGCGACGCGAACTGGGCCGGCGTAATGCAGGGCGAGGACGTTGAACATGTGCCCGGCCGTACCAAAGATCATGCCGACCAGCAATAGCAGCGCCCAAGACAGCCCGTCAGCCGGCAAGGCTAACTTGCCCTCGATCAGGAATAGAAACGGCAGCAAAGCCACGGCACCGACGCTGGTTGTGTAAAACACCGCTGAACCGGCTGAGTCGTGCGCAGCGAGCATGCGGGTGGCGAGCTGCATGAGCGCAAAGAACACCGCTGAGCCAAAGGCCAGCAGCATCCACGGTGAGAACTGATCGCCCCAAGGCTGCATCACCATCAAAACCCCGACAAACCCCACAAGAATCGCCGTCCAACGCATCCGGCCAACCTGCTCCCCCAACAAGGGATGGGACAGAGCCGCCAGGATCAGGGGGGCGCAAAAGAAGATTGAGATGGTGGTGGTCACCGGCAAATGGCCCAGGGCGATAAAATTGCAGATCGTGGTTGCCATCATCGCAGACGAACGCAGGAATTGCAGCAAAGGACGCTTGACCCGCCAGATGTCCCATCGCCGATCAATGATCACGCCAACGAAATAGGAGGCCACGAGCCCGCCGGCCAGTCGAACCCACACCACCATGAGGTCCGGCATACCCCGGACATCGATCAGGTACTTTGCGGAGACATCCAGTCCGGACCAGAAAATGGTCGCGGTGAGCATGAACGTCATGCCTAGAGCCGCATTCTGCGTTGGTGTCGCCATGATAATAGTAAACCTTTCGCAAACGACGCTGTGAGACGGGTCAGCGACGCAAAGCCTACTAACGCGCGCGAGTTTCTGGTGTTAAGCACCATACGAAAATCAAGATGTCACATGAAAAGGTGTGCAGTCCATGGCTTCAGCAATTCCCAGCACGGCGCGGGTCGTTGTAATCGGCGGCGGTGTCGTTGGCGTTTCCGCTCTTTATCACCTCGCGCAGAAGGGTTGGTCTGATTGCGTCCTTCTCGAGCGGACAGAGCTGACCGCGGGTTCGACCTGGCACGCAGCGGGGCTGCTGCCGCTGTTCAACGTGTCCTATTCCGTTGGCCAGTTGCACCAATACTCGGTGGAGCTTTACGGGAAACTCGAAGCGGAAACCGGGCAAGCGGTGTCTTTCCACAACACCGGTAACCTGCGCCTTGCGATGAACAAGGAGCGGATGGACGAATACCACTGGTACCGCTGTACGGCCGATACCATTGGCGTAGAAAGCCACATGCTAACGGTTGAGGAGATCAAGAACCTCTGGCCGTTGATCAACACCGACGGCCTGAGCGGTGCGCTTTGGCACCCCAGCGACGGCCATGTCGCGCCGGTTGATCTGACTCAGGCTTTGGCCAAGGGCGCGCGGACCAAGGGCGCGCAGATTTTCCAGCGCACGGTGATGTCGAACATGGAGCGCACGGATGCGGGCGAGTGGGTCGTGACGTATCACCCCTACGGCGAGCCTGAAAACACCTCGACCATCACATGTGAGCACGTTATTTGTGCCACGGGTAACTACGCACGGGAAACGGCGCTGAAAGTTGGACTGGAAATCCCAGCGATTCCGGTTGAACACCAATATATCGTCACTGGGGAAGACCCTGTGCTGATGGATTACCGCGCGGCTGGCAACAAGGAACTGCCGGTGCTGCGCCAGTCTGACAGCTCCTGGTATCTGCGCGAGGAGCGCGGCGGCTGGATCTTGGGCCCCTACGAGGAAGGCGCGCCAGCGCGCTTTGCCGAAGGGGTTCCGGATTGGTTCGAAAAGGACCTGTTCGAAGGCGACCTTGAGCGCCTGATCCCGCACGTTGAAACGTGTATGGAGCGGGTGCCGTCCTTTGAAAATGGTGGCATCAAGCAAATCGTTAACGGCCCGATATCCTATGCCCCTGACGGCAACCCGATGGTCGGCCCAGCCTTTGGCATCCCAAACATGTGGATTTCCGAGGCGCATTCCTTTGGCGTGACGGCTGCAGGCGGTGCCGGGTGGCAGCTGGCGAACTGGATTGTCGATGGTGAGCCTTCTGTAGACATGATTGGCGTGGATCCGCGCCGCTTTGGTGTGGTCACCAAGCACTTCACCAAGCTGAAGAACGAAGAGGCTTACAGCCACGTCTTCGTTAACCACTTTCCCATGGAAGAACGCCCCGCTGGGCGCGGTGCGCGGACCATTCCCGTGCATCAGAAGCTGCTCGACGCCGGCGCCGTCATGGGAGCGCGCTTTGGCTGGGAGCGGCCAAACTGGTACGCGAAGAACGGTGAAAAGGCGGAAGACGTCTACTCCTACCGCCGCTCGAACTGGTGGGAGCCGGTGAAGCGGGAGGTTCATACCATGCGCGAGCGGGTTGGTTTGCTAGAGCTTTCCGGCTTCTCGAAATTTGAGATCGAAGGGCCGGGCGCGCGCGGCTTCCTCGACAACCTGGTCGCCAACGCTATCCCGCAGAAGCAAGGCTCCGTGCGTCTGGCGCACGCGCTGAACCCGTCGGGCTCAGTCCGTTCGGAATTTACCATCACCAAGCTCTCTGACGGTCAAATGGGCGAGCGCTTTTACGCCATTTCCGGCGGCGCGGCGCACGACTTCGATCTCGACTACCTGCTCAAATCAGCGCCCAAAGATGGCTCCGTTTACATTAACGACGTCACCACGCAGTACGGCGTGTTTGTGCTTGCAGGTCCAGACGCCCGACACGTGTTGGAGCAGCTTGCCGATGGCGATGTTTCCAACGATGGCTTCAAGTGGCTGACGGCCAAGGAAATGACGGTTGGTTTCGCGCCAAAAGTTCGCGCGCTGCGCGTCAACTTCGTCGGCTCTCTGGGGTGGGAGCTGCACCACCCGATCGAGTACCAGGCGCACCTCTACGACGCGATCATGGAGGCGGGCAAAAAGTACGACATCGATTTGGTCGGCCTACGCGCCATGGATTCTATGCGGCTGGAGAAGTCCTACCGCATGTGGGGGACCGACCTGAATGCCGAAAACTCCATTCTGCAGGCTGGTCTCAGCCCGTTCGTACGGATGAACAAGGGCGAGTTTGTTGGGCGTGACGCGCTGGCGTCGGAAAAGGCGGATGGTTCGAAGCTGTCTTACGTGACCATTGCGGTAGACGCTGATGACGCCGATTGCTTCGGCAACGAGCCGATCATCATCGACGGCGAAGTCGTTGGACGCGGCACAGCAGGCGGTTTCGGCCACTTCGTCGATCAGTCCTTGCTGCTGGGCTATATGCAGACGGACAAGGCCGTCGTTGGAACGGAGGTTCAGGTGCGTGTGCTCGATGGCTTGCGGACCGCTCGGGTTATCCCGCACAGCCCGTTCGACCCGGAGAACGAACACCTGCGCGCCTAATCAAAACCCCGACCAAGCGCGGCCCAGATAAGATGGGCCGCGTTCAGCGTTCCAAGGCTCCACAATCCCCTCACTTTTCGCTCAAAATTGACATTTAACGCGAAAAGGCCGTGGTCATGCCGTCAAATATACACGACACTCCGTTTCAACCTTAGCAAATGACTTGGAGAGTGACCCTTTGATCGCTTTGAGAATATCTGTGCCCGCCTTGCTCATCACGCTTGCGGCAAGCTGTGTCTTCTCGTTTCCGGCAGTGGGGCAGATGGTTAAGGCCAATGATGATGTTTTGCCGGATAGTCGCGTGCCGGGCTGGTTGCAGGATCGGCCTCTGGGTCTGACCTATGGGTACTATTCACCTTACGAGGGTTCTGGCGAATTGCTGCCGTCGATTGGGCTGGCCTCGGACTATGGTTCAGCAACGAGCGCTGGATCTGCGCTGCAAACCATGCCGTCCATCGACATACCGGTGGTGAGTCAGGAAAACTTCCGATTTGGTGTGAGCGCTAACCTCTGGGGCGCCATCGATGGTACAGGCGCCAAAGACGGGCTGGAGGCGCTCTACCCGTCGCTGTCAGCCGGGATTTGGGGCGTTGTTGGGATCGAATCGATTGCAGTAGACGCCAAAATTTTGGGAAAAGTCTGGTCTCCAGAGGAATTTACCAACGCACGAGAGGGGTACGAGGCGCAGGTCGGCCTTACGCTTTATTCACCCATGATGCGTTTGGGCGGCGGACGCTTCGTCGATTTGTCTGTGCGCGCTGACCTGACCATGGCCGACGATTCATACATGGATCAGCACTTTGGAATCTCAGATGCTGAGGCGCTGAGCGCAGGGCTTGAGGCGTACACCGCTGGCGCTGGCCTCAAGTCTGCCGGGCTTTCAATCGGCACATCAGTCCCTCTGACCCGCAATTTTGAGCTTCAGGGTTCAGCCGGTTTGTTGCAGTTGCTGGACCACGCAGCAGCCTCTCCCTGGGTGATCGAACGCGGGGAACTGACCGATATTTGGGGCAATTTGGGCTTCGCATTCCGATTTTAGCGCTCAGGTCAATGTCGCAGGCGAAAAACTGATGTGCGCTTAGACGCTGCCCATGTGACAAACTAAGACTTGAGATTCTGGTGAACGGCGTGTTTTTTACGGCCACGTATAGAGGGGGGTTTGTGCCTCCGGTTCACCAACATCGAGTGTATCCATGCCCAAAGCCATCGTGGACGGCGTCGAAGTCGAATTTGAACACGGCATGAGCGTTCTGCAAGTCGCTGAACTTGCTGGCGCCGAAATCCCCCGGTTCTGCTATCACGACCGCCTGTCAGTTGCCGGCAACTGCCGTATGTGTCTGGTTGAGATTGAAGACCAGCGCGGCCGGGCGCCGAAGCCGGCTGCATCTTGTGCGCTGCCGTGCAGCGACGGTTTGATGGTCCATACCCGCACCGACAAGGTCAAAAAGGCCCGCGAAGGGGTTATGGAGTTCTTGCTGCTCAATCACCCGTTGGATTGCCCGATCTGTGATCAGGGCGGCGAGTGCGACTTGCAGGATCAGGCGCAGGCCTTTGGTCGTGATGGCTCTCGCTTTGCTGAGAACAAGCGTGCGGTCGAAGAGAAGTACATGGGGCCGCTGATCAAGACGATCATGACCCGGTGCATCCAGTGTACCCGCTGCGTACGCTTCGCAACCGAAATCGCAGGCACCGAGGACATCGGCCTGCTGAACCGTGGCGAGCATGCGGAGATTTCTACCATCGAGCAGGCCGTGCAGTCTGAGATGTCGGGCAATCTCGTGGATATCTGCCCCGTCGGCGCGCTGACCTCCAAACCTTACGCCTTCACTGCGCGCCCCTGGGAGCTGCGGAAAACGTCGTCGATCGATGCGATGGACGCCGTGGGTTCGAACATTCGGATCGATGCGCGCGGCCGTTCGGTGCTGCGGGTTCTGCCGCGTCTGCATGAGGACGTGAATGAAGAGTGGCTCGCCGACAAGTCCCGCCACGCCATCGACGGATTGGGCCGCCAGCGACTGGACCGCCCCTACGTGCGTGAGAACGGTAAGTTGCGCCCGGCGAGCTGGGACGAGGCTTTCAAGGCCGTTACGGATAAGTTCAACGCTACCGCTGCGGATCGGATCGCTGCGATTGCCGGCGACCAGTGCGACGCGGAAAGCATGTTTGCGCTTAAGTCGCTGATGGAGGCCAAAGGCTCCAAGAACATGGACTGCCGCCAAGATGGCGCGGTGCTGGGCGAGGGCGGCAACCGGTCTGGTTGGCTGTTCAACACCACCATCGCAGGCCTTGAAGAGGCTGACGTCGTGGTGCTGGTCGGCTCTAACCCCCGCTGGGAAGCGCCGCTGATCAACGCGCGCATCCGTAAGCGGTTCCTGACCGGCGAGCTGCACGTGTTTGGCGTGGGCGCGCCGCACGATCTTTCCTACCAGACCGATTGGGTCGGCGCGGGTCCGCAGACGCTGAGCGACATTCTTGATGGCCGTACGGCAGCAGCCGACGCGCTGCGGAACGCGAAGAAGCCTGTGATCATCGTCGGGCAGGGCGCCCTTGCCCGCGAAGACGGCGCAGCGGTGCTGAACATGGCCGGTCAGATTGCGGAGAAGTACGGCGCAATCCAAGATGACTTTAACGGCTTCAACGTCCTGCATACAGCGGCGGCGCGAGTCGCCGGGCTGGATATGGGCTTTTTGCCTGGTGACGGCGGCAAGGGCATGGGCGAGATCATCGCGGGTGCGCAGTCGGGTGAGATCGAGATGGTTTATCTGCTCGGCGCGGACGAATTCGACACCGAAGCTCTGCGTAACGCTTTTGTGGTCTATCAGGGCCACCACGGCGACGCGGGTGCAAGCGTGGCGGATGTCATCCTGCCCGGCTCGGCCTACACCGAAAAGAACGGTATGTTCGTCAACACCGAAGGCCGCGTGCAAGCCAGCCGACTGGCGACCTTCGCACCTGGCGATGCCCGCGAAGACTGGACCATCCTACGCGCGCTGTCTGGCGCGCTGGGCAAGCCGCTGCCGTTTGACGACCTGGGCGCGCTGCGTCAGGCGATGGTCGAAGCTGTTCCCCACTTGGGCGGCGTTGACCAGATCGCAGCGGCAGGCTGGGCGCTGCCCGGCGTCGCGGGCGCGATGCAGGACGCGGCTTTCGAGCCAGTCATCAGCAACTACTACATGACCTGTCCGATTTCCCGGACGTCGAAGACGATGGCCGAGTGTACTGAAGTCTACATGGCCGGTTCGCTCGACCAAGCGCGTGAAGCGGCGGAGTAAAAGGTATGATCGATCTCTTTCTCACCGTCGTTTGGCCTGCGCTGAAGATTCTGCTGACCATTCTTGTTGTCATCGTCCCGGTTATCCTGGGCGTGGCTTATATGACTTTGGCTGAGCGCAAAGTGATTGCAGCGGCCCAGTTCCGCCACGGACCAAACGTGGTAGGGCCCTTTGGTGTGTTGCAGCCCTGGGCGGATGCGCTGAAACTGATGTTCAAGGAAGTGATCCTTCCCGCCGGCGCCAACAAAGTTGTGTTCTTTCTCGCGCCGATGCTGACCTTTGCGTTGGCGATGCTGGCCTGGGCGGTGATGCCGATCACGGAAAACTTCGCGATCGCGGATATCAACCTGGGCCTGCTGTACCTGTTTGCGATCTCATCGCTGGGGGTTTACGGCGTTATCATGTCGGGCTGGGCGTCGAACTCCAAGTACCCCTTCCTGGGCGCACTGCGCTCGGCTGCGCAGATGGTGTCCTACGAGGTCTCCATGGGGCTGATCATCATCACGGTGGTGATAACGGTTGGCGCAGGTGGGTTTAATCTTGGAAATATCGTTGAAGCACAGCGCGGGCTTTGGTTCGCCATTCCGCACTTCCCGATGTTTGTCGTGTTCTTTATTTCCGCTCTGGCCGAAACCAACCGCGCACCCTTTGACCTGCCTGAGGGCGAGTCCGAGCTGGTGGCCGGCTACTTTCTTGAGTACTCGTCCATGCAGTTCGCCCTGTTCTTCCTAGGCGAATATGCAAACATCCTGCTGATGTCCGCGATGACGGTGACACTGTTCCTCGGCGGTTACCTGGCCCCATTTGACGTGTGGTTCCTGGGCGACGTTTGGATGCAGCCGATCTGGTTCGTGCTGAAGACCTCGTTTATCGCTTTCGTGTTCCTCTGGGTCCGCGCGACGGTCCCACGCTACCGTTACGACCAGCTGATGCGTTTGGGCTGGAAAGTGTTCCTGCCGCTGTCCCTGTTCTGGGTTGTTCTGACGTCCGGCGTCATCGTCGGCTTCGGTCTCTAATCGAAAAGGCTCCTCGCATATGTCCGCTCTTTTAAGCTCACTGCGCAGCCTGCTCCTGCTCGAACTGGTTCGCGGCATGGGCCTGACTCTCTGGTCGATGTTCACCGGCCGACGCGTGACCGTGAACTACCCCTACGAAAAGGGCGTTCTCAGCCCGCGCTTCCGGGGTGAACACGCTCTGCGTCGCTACGCCACCGGAGAAGAGCGCTGCATCGCTTGCAAGCTGTGCGAAGCGATCTGCCCCGCTCAGGCCATCACGATCGAAGCCGAACCCCGCGAAGACGGCTCCCGCCGCACGACGCGCTATGACATCGACATGACCAAGTGCATCTACTGCGGCTACTGCCAAGAAGCCTGTCCGGTCGATGCGATTGTGCAGGGCCCGAACTACGAGTTCTCCACCGAAACGCGTGCGGAGCTCTACTACAACAAAGACAAGCTGCTCGATAATGGCGACCGGTGGGAACACCTGATTGCGGCCAACATCGCGCAAGACGCTGCGTACCGCTAAGCCGGTTCGCGCAGCCAGTTAGGAAAGACGACAAGACATGGCAGAGATCATCACAGGCTTGACCTTCTACCTGTTCGCCGCAGTGACCATTGCGTCAGCGGTGATGGTTGTCGGGTCTCGCAACGCGGTTCATTCGGTGCTGTTCCTGATCCTCGCGTTCTTCACATGCTCGGCGCTGTTCGTGCTGCGAGGTGCGGAGTTCGTGGCGATGATTCTGGTCATCGTTTATGTCGGCGCGGTGGCTGTACTGTTCCTGTTTGTGGTGATGATGCTCCACGTCGGCGAAAACCGGCTGTTCCAGGGCGTAAAGCGCTTTGGGGTTGTTGGTGTGCTGGTGGGTGTGGCTGTCGCAGTAGAGCTGATCATTGTGATCACCACGCGCGCGTTTCGCCAGGACACGCCGGCGGTTGCGGCCAATCCGGCCACAGCTGACCTCAACGTGACCGAGGCGCTGGGGCGGATCCTCTACACCGACTACTTCCTGCTCTTCCAGATGTGCGGTCTGGTCCTGCTGGTTGCCATGATCGGCGCGATTACCCTAACGCTGCGCCAGCGCGACGGGGTGAAGAAACAATCCATTCCTCAGCAGATTGAACGCAAGCGTGATGAAGCCATCGCCTTGCGCAAGGTCGAGTCCGGCAAGGGCATAGGCTGACCATCTACGACTGTTGAAGACACCGCATTAACGTAACGACCCTTTGAAAGGCGCGTCTGAAAGGTTTTCAGCCCGCGCCGCGGAGATAAGACGAAAACCATGGCCATCACGCTCGAACATTATTTGGTCGTCGGGGCGCTTCTGCTCACGATCGGCCTGTTCGGCATTCTGCTCAATCGGCGGAACGTCATCATTATCCTTATGTCCGTTGAGCTCATGCTGCTGTCGGTCAACGTGAACCTGATCGCGTTCTCGACGGAGTTGGGCGATTTGACGGGGCAGATATTTGCACTGTTGATCCTGACTGTTGCTGCGGCAGAAGCCGCTATTGGTCTGGCGATCCTCGTTGTGTTCTTCCGGAACCGGGGGAACATCGAGATCGAAGACATCAACTCGATGAAGGGTTAGGGCAACGGTATGTTTGATTTCCTCATCGAAAAAACCATCGTCTTTCTGCCGCTGATCGCGGCGATCGTTACCGGCTTTGCCGATAAGCGCCTGGGCAACCGGAATGCGCAGCTGCTGACGTCCGGTGCGATGGTGCTGGCGGCGCTGCTGTCGGTTTGGCTGTTCATCCAGGTCGGCCTCAATCACAAGGACGCCTACGTCGTTCCGCTGTTCACGTGGTTTGCCTCGGGCGACTTCGCGGCCAGCTGGGCGTTGCGGATTGATACGCTGACGGCGGTGATGCTGGTCGTGGTGACCGTGGTGTCGTCCATCGTCCATATCTATTCCGCCGGCTACATGGCTGGAGACAAGTCGATCCCGCGGTTCCAGGCGTACTTGAGCTTGTTTACGTTCGCCATGCTCATGCTGGTGACCGCCGATAACCTGATCCAGCTGTTCTTTGGCTGGGAAGGGGTGGGGCTGAGTTCTTACCTGCTGATCGGTTTCTGGTACCACAAGCCCTCGGCTAACGCCGCCGCGATGAAGGCGTTTATCGTCAACCGCGTAGGCGATTTTGGTTTTGCACTGGGCATCTTCGGTGCCTTCATGTTGACCGGTTCGGTCGCGTTTTCTGGTGAGACCGGCGTTCTGGAAGTCGCTCGTCACGTCGATGCAGACCACCCACTGCCCGGCATTTTCGGCATGTCGTTCAACACCTCGATTACCGTGGTGACCGCGCTGCTGTTCATGGGGGCCATGGGTAAGTCGGCGCAGTTCCTGTTGCACACCTGGCTGCCGGACGCGATGGAAGGCCCTACGCCCGTCTCCGCGCTGATCCACGCCGCGACCATGGTGACCGCAGGCGTATTTATGATTGCCCGCCTCTCGCCGCTGTTTGAACTTGCGCCGCTGGTACTGGATTTTGTTACCGTGATCGGCGCGCTGACCGCGATCTTTGCGGCGACCGTTGGCCTGACGCAGTTCGACATCAAGCGCGTGATTGCTTACTCGACCTGTTCGCAGTTGGGTTACATGTTCTTTGCCGCAGGCGTTGGTGCCTACGACGCGGCTGTATTCCACCTGATGACCCACGCATTCTTCAAGGCGCTTTTGTTCCTGGGCGCGGGCTCGGTGATTCACGCGATGCACCACGAGCAGGACATGCGCAAAATGGGGGGTATCTGGCGCAAGGTGCCGGTGACCTATGCCTACATGTGGATTGGCTCGCTGGCGCTGGCGGGGATCGGAATTCCGTTCCTCTTTGGTCCCGCTGGCGTCGGCTTTGCTGGCTTCTATTCCAAGGACGCCATCCTCGAAGCCGCGCACGCTGCGCACACCTTGACTGGCAACTTTGCCTTCTGGGCGGGGATCACAGCAGCCTTCCTGACCGCATTCTACTCCGGCCGTTTGCTGTTCCTGACCTTCCACGGTGAAACCCGTGCTGACAAGCACACCTTCGACCACGCCCATGAAAGTCCGCTGGTCATGGTCGGCCCGCTGATCATTCTGGCGATTGGTGCTGTCGTTGCTGGCGGCGTGGCTTACCCCTGGTTTATGGAGGGGGGGCATCACGGCTACGGCGAGGCTGGCAAGCACGCCAAGCAAGCTGCCCACGAGGCCACCTTCTGGGCGGGCTCGGTGGTCAAGGACCACGACCTGATCGACAAGATGCACGCCTCTGCGGCCTGGGTGAAAATTCTGCCGCTGGTCATGGCGGTATCGGGTCTTGGGCTGAGCGCGATTTTCTATCTGCTGATGCCAAACGTGCCCAAGCAGATCGCCAAGACCTTTGCACCCATCGACACCTTCTTCCGCCGCAAGTGGTTCTTTGACGAGATTTACGACTTCCTGTTCGTCCGTCCGATCCAGAGCTTTGGCCGCTTCCTTTGGAAGGTCGGTGATGGCGGTATCATTGACCGCTTTGGACCCAATGGGGTGGCCAATGCCAGCCAGCTGTTCGCGCGGTTCTTCAGCTCAATGCAGACCGGCTACATCTACCACTATGGCTTTGTCATGGTGGCGGGTTTGGTCGCAATTATCACCCTGTTCCTGTTCGGAAGCGGCTTTGCTGGCCAGCTTCTCTCAGGCGGCAACTAAGCCGGAAAGACGAGGACACCACCATCATGGATAACCTGCCGTTTCTTTCCATCCTCATTGCTCTGCCGCTGATTGGCGCGTTGGCCATTCTGGTGCTGGCGCGTGGCGACGAGGAAACTGTTGCCCGCAATGCCAAACAGGTCGCGCTGGCCAACTCGACCATCGTTTTTGTGGTCTCGCTGCTGCTGTGGGTCGGCTTTGACCGCGCCGATCCGGGCTTTCAGTACGTCGAAGAGTATACCTGGATCTCCCAATACAACATCGCTTACCGCGTTGGCGTAGACGGGATTTCGGTGCTGTTTGTACTGCTCGCCACGCTGCTGACGCCGCTCTGTATCTTGTCAGCCTGGGATGCGGTGAAGAATCGCGTCAAGGAATACATGGTCGCCTTCCTTGTGCTCGAAGCGCTGATGATCGGCACTTTTGTGGCACTGGATCTGGTGCTGTTTTACGTGTTCTTTGAGGCCGTGCTCATCCCGATGTTCCTGATTATCGGTGTCTGGGGTGGCGCACGCCGGGTTTACTCGGCGTTTAAATTCTTCCTCTACACGCTGCTCGGCTCGGTCCTGATGCTGGTCGCGATCATGACGCTGATCTTTACCCAGGGTACGGCGGATATGATCCAGCTGATCAAAGGCGATCTGGGGCTGGCGCAGAATATTCAGATTTGGCTGTGGCTGGCGTTCTTTGCGTCTTTCGCGGTGAAAATGCCCATGTGGCCGGTGCACACCTGGCTGCCCGATGCCCACGTAGAAGCACCAACCGCTGGGTCTGTCATTCTGGCCGGGGTGCTCTTGAAAATGGGGGGCTATGGCTTCCTGCGCTTCTCGCTGCCGATGCTGCCCGAAGCCTCAGAGGCTATGGCGCTGTTCGTACAGATCCTGTCAATCATCGCCATCGTCTATACGTCGATCGTGGCCCTGGCTCAGGAAGACATGAAGAAGCTCATCGCTTACTCCTCCGTGGCGCACATGGGCTACGTAACGCTGGGCATTTTCTCGCTGAACGATATGGGCGTGAACGGTGCGATTTTCCAGATGCTGAGCCACGGCGTTATCTCTGCAGCGTTGTTCCTGATTGTTGGTGTCGTTTACGACCGCCTGCACACGCGCATGATCTCCCGCTACGGCGGTATCGTCGAGACCATGCCGCGCTACGCGATCATTTTCATGCTGTTCATGATGGCTTCCGTGGGCCTGCCCGGTACGGCTGGGTTTGTGGGGGAGTTCATGACGCTGTTCGGGGCGTTCCAAGCGAACATGTGGATCGGCATTCTGGCGGCTTCAGGCATCGTGCTCGGCGCGACCTACATGCTGCTGCTGTACCGCCGCGTAGTCTTCGGCAAGCTGGAAAAGGACGATCTCAAGGCCATGCTCGACATGACCCCTCGCGAGATCTTCATTTTTGCGCCTCTGGTTATCCTGGTGCTGTGGATGGGCGTCTGGCCCATGCCGTTCCTCGACATAATGTCGGCGTCGGTCGATGCACTTCTTGTTCCTTTCGTTGAAGCTGACGCTGCTGGCGTCGCGGCTTCAAACTGAACCGCTGATAGGGGTTTGATCGATGAATTCGGATTTCTCTGATATCGCGGTAATCCTGCCCGAGCTTTTGCTTTCGGTCATGGGTATGGTTTTGCTGATCTGGGGGGCCTTCCGAGGCAACCGCGACTTCCACGTCATCACATTGACCGCCGCTGCGCTGATGGCTGCTGCGGCTGTGCTGGCGATCCTGACGCCTACCGGAGGCGGTTTCAACAACCTGTTCGTCAACGACGCCTTCGCGCAGTTCGCCAAGTTTGTGATTTTTGGCGCAGGCAGCGTCTGTGCGCTGATGGCTGTTACCTTCAGCGCGGACACCTTCCGACGTTTCGAGATGCCGGTGCTCATGATGTACGCTGCGACCGGACTTTCGATCATGGTGTCTTCGCAGGACTTGATGACTGTCTACTTGGGCATAGAGCTGTCGTCGCTGTCCGCGTACGTGCTTGCCGCCATGCGCCGGGACAACCTGCGCGCGTCTGAAGCGGGCCTGAAGTACTTCATCCTTGGCGCTCTGTCCTCGGTGATCCTGCTCTACGGTATGTCCATGGTGTACGGCTACACCGGTGGCACCAGCTTTGACGCGATTGCTGCTGGGATTGGTGGTGATGCGTCCTTTGGCCTGATCATTGGCCTGGTGTTCCTGATCGCGGGACTGGCGTTCAAGATTTCCGCAGCGCCGTTCCATATGTGGACCCCCGACGTCTACCAGGGCGCGCCAACACCGATCACGGCATTCCTGGCAACAGCCTCGAAAATGGGTGCTTTTGCACTGGTGATCCGGGTGATGCTGGAACCCTTCGCAGATATCACCGCAGAGTGGCGTCAGATCATCATTCTGCTGGCCATTGTTTCCATGATCTGGGGCTCGCTGGCTGCGATCTGGCAGACCAATATCAAGCGGATGATGGCTTACTCGTCCATTGGCCACATGGGCTTTGCGCTGGTTGGCGTTGCGGCCGGGTCTGAGGCCGGTGTTGCGGGCTGTCTGGTCTATCTGGCGACTTACGTGGTGATGAACCTGGGTGCCTTTGCGCTGATCCTGTCGATGAAGCGGGGCGGGCAGCCGGTTGAAACGATTGCCGACCTCGCGGGTCTGTCCCGCGACCGCCTGCCGATGGCGCTGGCGCTGCTGGTGGTGTTCTTCTCCATGGCTGGGATCCCGCCGCTGGCCGGGTTCTTCGGCAAGTTCCTGGTGTTCACCGCAGCGATCGAAGCTGGTTTCTGGTGGCTGGCCGTTATTGGTCTGGTGACCTCAGTGTTGTCAGCGTTCTACTACATCCGCGTGATCAAAGTGGCCTTCTTTGACGAGCCGGGTGAGGACGGCGGTTTTGATGCTTCCGACATCTCCCTGCGCACCGTTTATGGTGCATCGGCGGTGTTTCTGCTGATCTTCATCGCCTTTGTTGGCTATGTCATCGACTGGGCCGGCGCGTCAGCAGGTGTGTTCGCCTGATCGGCAGCATGACCGCAGGGCGTTCCCGTAGACCTCGACAGCAAGAATGAGAGAGAGAGGAACGGCCGACGATGACGGCACATCCTTTTTTGCTTGAGGCGGCGGATCTGCCGTCGCCTTGGAGTGGTCGGTTCTATGACCAAATCGGCTCCACCAGCGACGAAGCCCTGGCAAAGGTGCAGGCGGGTGAGATTGACGCCCCGACGCTTTTCCTGACCGACGAACAAACCGCTGGCCGAGGCCGCGGACGGTCTGCTGGCAGTTGGACCAGCACGGCGGGCAACCTCGCAGTGAGTTTCGCTCACTTTCCGACTGCGCAGGTGCGCGACTGGCCAGTGTTGAGCTACGTCGCCGGTCTCGTTCTGGCGCGTGCGTTGGAGGAAGACTGCGGCTTTCCCGCCTCCCAAATCCGCCTGAAATGGCCCAATGACGTGTTTGTCGCCGGGGGCAAGGTCGCCGGGCTGCTGCTGGAAACGGCCACAGCGCCAAGCGGGCAGCAGGCGCTGGTTCTGGGGATGGGCCTGAACATCGAAGCCGCCCCCACACTTGACCGCTCGGACTATGTCGCCCGTGACCTGCGCGCTTTGGGGTATGGAGGGTCCGCGAGGGGGCTGGTCGTCAAGTTGATCCACCGCTGGGCCGAAGCGGTTCATAGGTTTGATCTCACCTCATCGGCCGGGCATCAGCACATTTTCCGCGACTGGCAGGCGCAGGCGCTCTACCTCAACGAAGAAATCTCTGTGCGTCTGGATCAGGAAACCCGGATTGATGGCCAGTTTATTGGGTTGGACGAAACGACCGGTGCGCTTAAATTGCGCATGAAGAACGGTGAGCTGCGGTCTGTAATGGCCGGGGATGTGATGCTTGCCGAGACGTCTTGAACCAGCAGCGATGGTGTCCTCCATGATCCTTGCAATCGACTCCGGCAACACAAATGTTCTGTTCACGCTGCTGCGTGACGGAGAGGCTGTGGCATCGTGGCGGCGTGCCGTTGATGACCGGCGGACAGCGGATGAAGACGGTGTTTGGTTACTCCAGCTGATGAATCTCAAAGGCACCAAGCCCGCTGATATCACCGGTGTCATTATCTCCTCCGTACGTCCCGCGGCCCTTTTCGGGCTGCGTCAACTCGCTGAGGTGTACTTCGCCTGCGCACCGCTGGTGGTCGGCGACGATGGTTTACCGCTCAACTTTGAGGTTCGCGTGGATCGGCCAGAGCAGGTGGGCGCAGACCGGCTGGTCAACACGCGCGCTGTCACCTCAGTTTTGGGCCAGGGTCCGGCCATCGTGGTCGATTTTGGCACGGCCACGACGCTGGATGTGGTCGCGGCAGACGGTGCTTACATTGGAGGTGTGATTGCACCGGGGGTTAATCTCTCGGCCGAAGCACTATATCAAGCAGCGGCAAGGTTGCCCCGAATTGATATTCAAAAACCGAATTCGGTTCTGGGACAAGATACGGTTGCGTGCATGCAATCAGGATTGTTCTGGGGCTACGTTTCAATGATTGAAGGCCTGATTGCCCGTTTGCGTGAAGAACTGGACCTGCCGAGCGCGCCCGTTGTGGCGACCGGGGGTCTGGCGGTTTTGTTTGCAGGCGGGACAGATGTTTTCGATCACCTAGACCCGGATTTCACCGTCAAGGGATTGGCGGCACTTTACTCGGATTGGGCTAAGACGCAGGCCTAAAAGCGTCAAAACAGACTGGGCGAGCGGGGGCTCTGATTCCTCGTGGCCCGGGTAAACATAGAGCAATGGTGCTGAGACTGGCGAGATTTTGCCGGTCCAGTAATGCTTGAAGGAGAAGAATGGCTGGACGCCTGAGCAAACCCGCAAAGGACGAGATCCTTTTTGTGGCCCTTGGTGGTTGCGGGGAAATTGGAATGAACCTTTACGCCTACGGGCATGACAATCAATGGTTGGTGGTGGATTGTGGGGTGGCCTTTGGCGACCTGAGCACGCCGGGTATGGACGTGTTAGTCCCCGATGTCAGCGCGCTTGTCGAGGGCGGGGGCAAGATCGTTGGTATGGCGATCACTCACGCCCACGAAGACCACATTGGCGGCATCCCGCACCTGATCGACGATTTGGACTGCCCGGTCTATGCCACACCCTTTGGCGCAACGATGATCGAGCGCAAAATCGATAGCTATGGTGGCAGCGAGCCGGACCTGATCCGTGTCAAGCCTGGTGGCAGCGTGAAGATCGGTGCCTTCGATGTTGAATTTATCCCTGTCACCCACTCCATCCCCGAGGCTTGTGCGCTGTCCATTACGACGGCGGCGGGTCGGATGATTCACACAGGCGACTGGAAGATCGACCCAGACCCGCAGTTGGGCATGATGTTTGACAGCGACCGGCTGGCCGCACTGGGGCGTGAGGGGGTTTTGGGGTTGGTCTGTGACTCAACCAATGCACTCGAAGAAGGTCATTCCGGCTCCGAGGGAGATGTATATCCCGGCTTGTTGGAAGTCGTTCAGAACGCCAAAGGACGGGTTGCAGTGACCTGTTTTGCAACCAACGTGGCACGGGTTGCGACGGTCGCTAAAGTCGCGGAAGCCACCGGACGGCGGCTGGCGCTGGTCGGACGATCCCTGCACCGGCTGTATGAAGTGTCTAAGGACAATGGCTATCTGCAAAGCTTCCCCGACGTCGTGCCAGAAGACTCAATTGGCCGCTTGCCGCGTGA
Organism: Geminicoccus sp.; assembly: GCA_002705565.1. GTDB lineage: Bacteria > Pseudomonadota > Alphaproteobacteria > UBA7985 > UBA7985 > UBA7985. The sequence goes on from PAHJ01000045.1 coordinate 36,945, forward strand.
AGAAGTGCTGATGCTCGTGACCGGGACACAGGGTGAACCGCGCGCTGCGCTGTCCAAGCTTTCCCGCAATGAACACCAGCACGTCACACTCAACGCCGGAGACACGGTGGTCTATTCCAGCCGCGAGATCCCGGGCAACGAAACTGACATCAACCGCGTCCGAAACCATCTGGCGGGCTTGGGGGTCGAGGTGCTGGCCGATGGCCGTGACGGCCTGAATGTTCATGTCACTGGCCACCCGCAGCGGGACGAGCTGACCCAGATGTACCAGTGGACCCAGCCGCAAGTCGCTCTGGCCGTGCACGGTGAAACGCGTCACCAAATGGAAAACGCCAAACTCGCCCTGACGTGTCAGGTTGGGCAGGCTTTGGCACCTGGCGATGGTGACGTCATCCGGCTCCGGAAAGGGCAGGATGCCGAAGTTGTTAGCCGGATCGATGTCGATGTTCTGGGCCTGGATGGCAGCCGTCTGGTCGCGCTGGAAAGCGAAGTGGTTCGCATGCGCAAACGGATGATGCATAACGGCTCCATCAACGTCGCTTTTGCGGTCAACGAGCGTGGCGGCATTGTCGGAGACCCGATTCTGACTTCAGCAGGTGTGTTTGAATCACCTGAAGAGGATGAGATTGAGGACGAGGCAGCGGACTGGGCCTGGGATGCGGTAGACCGCATGAACAAGAACGACCGCAAGTCGGACGACGCTATCGAGACCGCGGTTTTCAAGTCGCTGCGGAAATTCTGCCGCGATAACATCGGTAAAAAGCCGCTGGTCACGGTGTCCGTTGTGCGGGTGTAGAGGCGGTGTTTAGGGAGGCTTGGTAGATGTTGGGACGCTTGAACCACGTAGCGATTGCTGTACCGGATCTGGATACGGCGGCGACAACATACCGGGACATGCTGGGGGCGACTGTTTCCGCGCCTCAGGCTTTGCCGGACCATGGCGTAACGGTGGTGTTTGTCGAGCTTCCCAACACTAAGATCGAGCTGCTGGAGCCGTTGGGCGCTGACTCACCGATCGCCAAGTTTCTGGAAAAGAACGCCCAGGGCGGCATGCACCATATCTGCTACGAGGTCGATGACATCCATGCTGCGCGGGACCAATTGACGGCTGCGGGTGCGCGGGTTTTGGGCGATGGCGAGCCCAAAATTGGCGCTCACGGAAAGCCAGTTCTGTTCCTGCACCCTAAGGATTTTGTCGGTACGCTGATCGAGCTGGAACAGGTCTAAAGGGGCGAAAACCTTTGCTTGTCACACTTAGGGCGAGAAGGCATGGTGCGAGCCAGTTTTCTAAGTCCGCATCAGGGGAGTGACACATGGTCGAGAGCAGAGCCGCGGTAGCCGTTCAAGCAGGCAAGCCACTTGAGGTAACAACCATCAACGTCGATGGGCCACGCGAAGGCGAGGTCATGGTCGAGATGAAGGCAACTGGTGTGTGTCATACCGATGCTTTCACGCTGTCTGGCGCTGACCCCGAGGGCATTTTTCCAGCTGTGCTTGGCCACGAAGGCGCTGGCGTTGTCGTTGACGTTGGTCCGGGCGTGAAATCGCTCAAGAAGGGCGACCACGTTATCCCGCTCTACACACCCGAATGCCGCGAGTGCGACTACTGCACGTCGGGCAAGACCAACCTGTGTCAGTCGATCCGGGAGACCCAGGGCCAAGGACTGATGCCCGATGAAACCTCGCGTTTCTCCATGGGCAAGGACCGGCTGTTCCACTACATGGGCACCTCGACGTTCTCGAACTACTCGGTGCTGCCGGAAATCGCCGTGGCAAAGGTTCGCGAGGACGCGCCCTTTGACAAGATTTGCTACATCGGGTGTGGCGTCACGACGGGCATTGGCGCGGTCATCAACACGGCAAAGGTCCAGCCCGGCGACAACGTCGTGGTGTTCGGCTTGGGTGGGATCGGCCTGAACGTGATCCAGGGCGCGCGGCTGGCCGGGGCCAACATGATTGTCGGCGTAGACCTCAATAATGGCCGCAAAGCCATCGCGGAGCAGTTTGGCATGACCCACTTCGTCAACCCGAACGAAGTCGAGGGCGATCTGGTGCCGTATATCGTCAGCCTGACCAAAGGCGGGGCGGATTACTCGTTTGAGTGCATCGGCAACGTACAGGTGATGCGTGATGCGCTGGAGTGCTGTCACAAGGGTTGGGGCACGTCGATCATCATCGGTGTGGCGCCAGCAGGCGCTGAAATCTCAACGCGTCCCTTCCAGCTCGTCACGGGTAGAAACTGGCGTGGTACAGCGTTTGGTGGCGCCAAGGGCCGGACCGATGTGCCAAAGATTGTGGATTGGTACATGGAAGGCAAAATCAACATCGATGACCTGATCACGCACAAAATGCCACTGGATCAGATCAACGACGCTTTTGACCTGATGCACGAAGGCAAGTCGATCCGTTCTGTCATTGAATTTTAAGCTTAAGGCGAAACGTACAGATGAAGATTGTCAGCGAGTGCCGTTGCTTTGGCGGGCGGCAGCTTACCATTGAGCACGAAAGCGCTTCGACCGGGACAAGCATGCGTGTCGCGGTGTTCCTACCGCCCAAGGCTGAGACCTTGGGCGAGGGCGAGCGGCTTGCGGGTCTGGTGTTTCTTTCTGGCCTGACCTGTACCGAGGAAAACGTCACCGTCAAATCCGGCGCACAGCGTTACGCGGCGGAAGCAGGATTGGCTTTCATCGCACCGGATACCTCGCCGCGTGGTGAGGGCGTTGCGGATGATGAACGCTACAATATGGGGCAGGGCGCTGGCTTCTATGTCAACGCGACCCAAGCGCCTTGGGCACCGCATTTCCAAATGGAGAGCTATATCACCGGCGACTTGATCGACACGGTGACCTCAGCCTTACCCATCGACCGCGACCGGCTGGGTGTATCCGGACACTCCATGGGCGGGCATGGTGCGCTGACGCTGGCACTGCGGAATCCGGGCCTGTTCAAGTCGCTATCAGCCTTTGCGCCGATTGCGGCTCCCATGGAGGTTGAGTGGGGACAAGTGTGCCTGGGCGGCTATTTAGGCGAGGACCAGAGCCTGTGGGAAGCCCACGACGCCAGCCGCCTGTTCACCACACAAACCTTCCCTGGCCCCGTGTTGATCGATCAGGGTGAGGACGATCCCTTTCTAGACTCCAACCTGCGACCCGAGCTGTTAGAAGCGGCATTCAAGGCCTCGGGTCAGGAGGGTGAAATTCGACGTCACGCGGGCTACGATCATTCCTATTTCTTTATCGGTAGCTTCTTCGAGGATCACGTTAGGCACCATGCGCGCCAGCTGAGCGCCTGAGCACCTGCCGTTTTGCGGCCGACTTGGCCTCCTTCTTGCTGATTTTTCCAGAGGGCCAGACGGCCTTTGAAACAACGGGCGAGGCGAAGAGATTTTACGCGTTAGGCACCAGATCAGACTTCGTTGGACACTGCTGAGTTTTGCCGTGATGGCCGGCGTGCTGCTGCTGGCGCCAGGAACCCTGCCGCTACTTGCACAGTCATCACCGCCGGCAAACAGCGCCGTGGGTCAGTTTAGCGCCGGTGTGGCCGGTGTTGAGATTGATCAGCTGCCCGCTCAGCCAGGCGCAACCCTTGATGCCGGAGCGGTCATCATCACCGATGCATCCGGCCGGGCCCGGTTTACCTTTATGCAGCAGGCAACCCTGCAACTGGCAGGCAATACGGAACTCCGTGTGGAGCAGGTCGTAGACGCCAAGGATGGGCGATCGAGCGCCCTGGTTCTTGATTTCAGCAGGGGTGTGGCGCGCATGGTTGCTGGTGGCGACCAGACCGCTGAATCCATTGCCGTGATACGTGGTGGCGGTGGCGGTTTGGTGCTGGTGGAGGGCGGAACGCTCGATCTGGTGGCCAGCGGTCGGCGGTTGGTCGCCGTTCTGCGCAGTGGCCGCGCCAACTGCCGCGGCGTGAGCGGGGATGTGCTGACCATGGTTGCGGGGCAGAGGGCATGCATCCTCTCAGACGGCGAAGTACGGCCTAGCGCCGTGTCAGCGGCCACGGATCGCGTGATCGACGAGCGCTTGAGTTTCCCCCCGTCTTCGGTGGCTTTGAGTGAGACCGACGCGGATCGCGCTTTGGTCGATTATGCAGTGAACGACGTGTTCAGCGGGGCGGAAACCGCGCCAAGACTAACCCGCGTCTTGGACATCGAGGCCCGCGAAAGCCTTATCCAAACCATCCTGCGCCAGTTGACCGATAGCGCCGAGCGCTAAGCGCGGACAAAATGCCCGCCTCGAAAGGCTCGACAAGCCCGCCTTAGCGCCGCACAAGACGGGGTCTGCCATCAAACAGGTTTTCTTCCCGCATGAGCGCGACGAGTACGAGCAACGGCCCCTTTCATCTCGTCATCTGTCCCGGTGCTTGGTGCCAAGTGGCGCAGTGGCAGGGCTTTGTTGAAGCGATGAACCGTTCGCCGCTGGACTTGAGCGGGATTACGCTGGCGCAGTGGCCCATTGGCGATGAGGCGGTGGGCCTGTCCGGCCACGTGGACGCCGTCTTATCAGCGGTTCCGGTAGGCACAGGCCCGCTGGTCATGCTGGGCCATTCCTTTGGCACCTTCCCGCTGCTGGAGGCCTCTGCGGTCTTGGGCGAACGGGTGCGCGGGGTGGTCTTGGTCGATGGCTTTCTGCCGGTTCACGGCTTGTCCGCCTTTGCCCAGTCAGAGGGACGGCGCGGCCCCGCGTCCATGCGCGCCGCGGCCGTAAGCGGCGCAGTGCCCCCGCCTGACCCCATGATTTGGGGACTGCGCGATGCCCTAGCCCCGAGCGTGATCAGCAGCATGCAAACTCACAGTCTGAGCAGCCTGGAGGAGAGCATCAGCGCGGAGGCAGCAGCGGTGGTCGAGCATCTGCCCATGAAAGCTTATCTCGGCGCTTCTGCGCACACGGGTGAGGCCAACCCCTTCAAGCGGGCATTTGCGAGCCTCGAAGGACGCCGGGACTGGTTCAGCGTTCAGATTAGCGGCGGTCATCTTCTACACGTCGAGCGCCCGGTCGCGCTGGCATACTGGACGGCGCAGTTTCTGCGGATGGTGGCTGGTAAGGGGTTCTGACCGGGTTGGACCTCTGTTGAGGATGCGCTTGCAACCGGCAAAGACCAGAGGCTAGAGATGGGGCAACTCAGTTACAGACCACATCATCATCAAACGGATGGCCCTTCATGGTTGAAGCTTCAAATCTGCGCCCCGAAACGCTGGCTCTGCACGCCGGCCAAACGCCTGATGCCCGCAATGGTGCGCAGGCCGTGCCGATCTACCAGACCAACGCTTACGTCTATGACGATACCGAGCATGCAGCGTCGCTGAACAATCTTGAAACCGGCGGCTACATCTATTCGCGCATCGGCAATCCAACCGTTTCCGCGGCAGAGGAGCGAATTGCAGCGCTTGAAGGGGGCGTTGGAGCGCTGGGGCTGTCGTCCGGGCATGCGGCGGTCTTTCTGACCATCGCGACCCTGATGTCGTCCGGAGATCATATCGTCGCGACCAAAGCGCTGTACGGCGGTTCGATCAACCTGATGAAGCTCACGCTGCCACGGTTTGGCATCACGACCACCTTTGTTGATGGCTCTGATCTGGACGCAATTAAGGCGGCTGTGCAGCCCAACACCAAGATGATCTACGGCGAAGTGATCGGCAATCCGGGGTTGGATGTCCTTGATGTTGCTGGCGCTGCGGCAGTTGCCAGAGAGGCGGGTGTCCCGCTGGTGATCGACAGTACCTTCACCCCGCCAACGCATTACCGCCCGTTCGATGACGGGGCGAATATTGTGGTTCACTCCGCAACCAAGTGGATCGGCGGGCACGGTGTGACCATGGGGGGCTTCATTGTTGATGGCGGCAACTTTGACTGGACCGCTTCGGACAAGTTCCCGACCATGACCGAACCCTATGCAGGTTATCCCGGCATGACCTACGCGGAACACTTTGGACCGGCGGCTTTCATCGCGCGGGCGCGGACCGAGGGCGTTCGTGACTTCGGGACTGTTTTAGCGCCGCAGAGCGCGTTTTATCTGCTGCAAGGAATGGAAACACTGGCCCTGCGGATGGATCGTCACCTTGCAAACGCCAAAGTTGTGCTGGACTTCCTCGCCAACCATGAGGCGGTGGGCTGGGTGCGTCATCCGGATTTGCCGGACCATCCCAATCACGCCGTTGCTCAGCGCCAACTGCCCAAGGGGACAACGTCAATGATCGTCTTTGGCGTCAAGGGCGGCTTTGATGCGGGGCGAAAGCTGATCAACTCGGTTAAACTCGCCAGCCACGTGTCTAACGTCGGCGATGCCAAGACCCTGCTGGTTCATCCTGCCTCCACCACCCACATGCAACTGGGGCCTGAGCAGCGTAAGCTCGCAGGCGTACCGGACGACATGATCCGTCTGTCCGTCGGGATCGAGCACGTTGATGACATCATCGACGATCTGCGCGCCAGCCTGCGCGTCAGCCAGCGTTAATTTGAGCGACCGAGAGGAACAAGAGGCATGAAGTCCGTTACCGTTCGTGGCGCACAGGCGCTTTACTTTGATGCCGGTCAGCCTGCCAAGGATGATCAGCCCAACATCGTCTTTGTCCATGGATCAGGCTGTGACCATTCCGTTTGGGGCATGCAATCACGCTATTTCGCTTTTCACGGCTGGAACCTCTATGCCGTCAATCTGCCGGGTCATGGGGTCGGCGCGCGGGTATCTGAAGGATCGGTTCTGGGGTCGATTGAAGAGATGGCAGACTGGCTCGTCGAGTTCCTCGACGCCGCAGGCATCGACACCTGTACGCTGGTGGGTCATTCCATGGGAACCCTGATCGCTGTCGAAGCAGCATCACGCCACGGGACTCGTTTTGACCACTTGGTCCTCATGGGGGCGACGGCAAAAATGCCGGTACACCCAGAACTGCTTCGAGCGGCGGATGCGCGAGAGGAAAAGGCGGTCGATCTGATGATGGATTGGGGCCATGGCCCAGCCGGGCACAAGGGCGGCAACATCAACGCCGGCACCTGGGCCATGGGCGGGGCCAAGCAAATGGTCATGCCTCGGGTGGCAGACGGAACGCTGGGCATCGATATGGCCGCATGCAACGCCTATGAGGGTGGAGCGGCCGCCGTGTCCAACCTGTCGGGCCGCGTGACGGTGATTGCGGCACAGCGGGATAAGATGACCCCACCCAAGAACGGCAAGGCGATTGCCGACGCGGTTGAAGGCGGCGGCTATATCTTCCTGTCCGAGATCGGACACTTCATGCTGGGCGAGGCACCAAACGACTCTTTGAGTGCACTCAAAGCCGCGGTTGGCTGACCTAACCAAAGCCGACAAACAGCCGACAATCTGACGTCGGTTTCTTGACTCCTTGAGGCTTTGCACCTCCTTGTACGGTAACGTATTTGACCGGGAGGATACTATGACGGCTGACAACCCTGTTCGCTGGGAAGCGGATGGCGATGTGCTTGTGATTACCATCGACAACCCGCCTGTAAACGCACTGCGACTGGGTGTGAGGGTCGGCATCATTGCGGCTATCGATGCGCTGGAAGCCGACAGCTCGCTGGTGGGCGCCGTGATGACTGGTGAGGGCCGGGCGTTTATCGCTGGCGCTGACATCACCGAATTCGGCAAACCGCCACAAGACCCCAACCTGAATGATGCCGTCTACAAGATCGAAGGTGCGTCCAAGCCGGTTGTCGCTGCCATCAACGGTGTGGCGCTGGGCGGTGGTCTGGAGGTTGCCTTGGGTTGTCATGCCCGTGTCGCGCATCCCAAGGCGCGCGTTGGTGTGCCTGAAGTCCACCTCGGTCTGTTGCCGGGCGCAGGCGGGACACAGCGACTGCCACGGGTCGCCGGGGTTGAAGCGGCCCTGGATATGACCATCACCGGCAAGCACGTCCCAGCCCCCAAGGCGCACGCCATTGGTGTGGTTGATGCCGTCGCCGACGATTGCGTTGATGTGGCCAAAGACAAGGCCCGCGCGCTGGCTGCAGCCGGCACCTGGCCCGTTATCGCCCAGATGCCCAATCCGTCCGTCCCTGAGGGTTTCTTCGACGCCGCGCGTGCGCAGATTGAAAAGAAAGCACGGGGGCAAATGTCGCCCATCCTGTGTCTGGAAGCGGTCAAGGCCGCCGTTGAGCTGCCCTTTGCTGAGGGTATGGACCGTGAGCGGGAATTGTTCGTCCAAGGGCTGACCAGCGACCAGTCGCGCGGCCTCATCCATGCCTTTTTCGGCGAGCGTGAAGTCTCCAAGATCCCTGGTCTGGATCCCGAAGCCAAGCCGCGCGAGGTCAAGACTGCGGCTATTATCGGTGCAGGCACCATGGGCGGCGGTATTGCCATGTGCTTTGCCAACGCCGGTATTCCGGTCACGGTGCTGGAACAAACGCAGGAAGCGCTCGACAAGGGACTGGGCGTGTGTCGCAAGAACTACGAAAACACGGCGAAGAAGGGCCGGCTGACGATGGAGCAGGTCGAGGAGCGCATGGCGCTTTTCACTGGCACCACGGACATTAACGACCTTGCCGACGTCGATATCGTCATCGAAGCCGTGTTCGAGAACATGGACGTGAAGAAAGACATCTTCACCAAGCTCGACGCGGTATGCAAGGAGGGCTGTGTTCTCGCCACCAACACCTCCACACTCGACATTAATCAGATCGCCAACGTGACCAAGCGCCCGCAAGAGGTGATCGGCATGCACTTCTTCTCCCCCGCCAACGTCATGCGTCTGCTGGAGAACGTGCGCGGTGATGCAACGGCTGATGACGTGATCCTCACCGCGATGAACATGGGTAAGCGCCTGGGCAAGGTGTCTGTGCTGGTGGGTGTGTGCGACGGTTTCGTCGGTAATCGCATCCTGCACGAGTACATCCGCTGGGCGTCGATCCTTCTCGAAGACGGCTGTCTGCCGGAGCAGATCGACAAGGTTTGGACCGACTTTGGTATGCCCATGGGGCCATTTGCCATGTCGGACCTCGCCGGGCTGGACGTGGGCTATCGCATTCGCAAGGAGCAGGAAGCCACCCGGTCCTCGAACGTGCGCTACGTCCATATTGCTGACAAGGTGGTCGAGATGGGTCGCCTGGGGCAGAAGACCGGCGGTGGTTTCTTCGACTACATCGACGGCTCGCGGGTGCCGGTGCCGAACGCGGAAGTTACCGCATTGGTGCTGTCGGAAAGCGAGCGTAAGGGGATCGAGCGGCAGGAGTTCTCTGACGAGGAAATCCTTAACGCGCTGACCGATCTTATGACCAATGAAGGTGCGAAGGTCCTTGAAGAGGGGATCGCGATGCGGCCAGTAGATGTCGATATCACCTACATCTTTGGCTACGGCTACCCGGCTTACCGTGGCGGTCCGATGCACCGCGCGGATGCTGTTGGTCTTGCCGAGTGCCTCGCACGGATCAAGGCACGCTACGAGGAAACTGGCGATCATTCATGGAAGCCTGCGGCCCTGCTTGAGCAGTTGGTCGCCGAAGGAAAAACTTTTGCGGAATGGAGCTCGGCCCGCGCGGCCTGAGCAGGGATATAGGAAGAGGAGACCCTAAGATGTTGAACATCAATATTGGCGCGCGCGAAGCGGTCATCACATCGTTCGCACGCACCCCGATCGGTAAAGCCTACCGCGGTGCCTTCAACGACACCGGCGCTCCGGCTTTGGCTGGCGCAGCTATCGCGGCGGCGGTTGAACGCGCTGGCATCGATGGGGCAGAGGTCGATGATTGCATCATGGGCTGTGCCATGCCGCAAGGTTCTACGGGCCTGAATGTTGGCCGTTCCTCGGCGCTGGCCGGTGGCTTGCCCGTAACGGTTTCTGGCATGACCATCGACCGTCAGTGCTCCTCCGGGATGATGGCAATTGCCACGGCGGCCAAGCAAATCGTGGCCGACGGCATGACCACCGTTGTTGGCGGCGGCGTTGAGTCGATCTCGCTGGTGCAGAACGAGCACCAGAACACGCACCGCTTGCTCGACCCTGCGGTGCTGCAGAACGCCCCTGACTACTACATGCCTATGCTCCAGACCGCCGAGACAGTTGCTAAGCGCTATGACGTGTCCCGTGAGGTCATGGACCACTATGGCGCCGCTTCTCAAGCCAAGGCCATCGCGGCGAACGAGGCTGGTCGGTTGCAAGACGAAGTGATCTCCATGACCGTGACCAAGAAGGTCATGGACAAGGAAACCAAGGAAGTCTCTGACGTTCAAGTCACCGTAGACCGCGATGAGGGCCTGCGCCCCTCCACCTACGAACAGGTTTCCAGCCTGCGCACGGTGATCGAGGGCGGGACCATTACCGCAGGCAACGCGTCACAGCTCTCTGACGGCGCGGCGGCAACGGTGGTGATGGAACGCGGTGAGGCAGAGCGGCGTGGGATTGCGCCTCTGGGCTACTACCGGGGGATCGCTGTTGCGGGCTGTGAGCCGGACGAAATGGGCATTGGCCCGGTTTTCGCGGTGCCAAAGTTGCTGAAGGCCCACGGTCTGAGTGTTGATGACATTGGCGTTTGGGAGCTGAACGAAGCCTTCGCGGTACAGGTGCTGTACTGCCGCGACCAGTTGGGTATTCCGGATGAGAAGCTGAATGTTAATGGCTCTTCGATTGCCATTGGTCACCCCTACGGTATGACCGGTGCGCGGTTGGTAGGCCATGCACTGATGGAGGCAAAGCGCCAGGGTGAGCGCTATGCCATCGTGACGATGTGCGTCGGTGGTGGCATGGGTGCAGCGGGGTTGTTCGAGGTCGCCTGAACACCCTAAGACCAAAGAAGTGGTTCATGGTTCTCAAAATTGTACTAAACTAGAACCAAGTAACTTTTTTGGTGGAAGAAGGGGGTCTTCATGCGTGTGTTTGTCCTTGCGTTGGTGGTCCTTGGCTCAGGTGTCTGTAGCGCACATGCGCAGACCTGTGCTGAGCTGGTGGTCGATAGAGATCAGGCTTTGAGCGAGCTTCTTGCCGCTCAGACCGCCATTCCCAGCAACGCCCAAGTGCTGACGTTGCAGCGGGAAGTCAGTGACACCGTTGCCGCGCTGGAACTGGCAAAGCGCACGATGGATAACGCGGTGCCAAACTTCGCGCGGGAAGTGGAGGACTTTGACCAGTTGGTCTCGTCCTTTGTTGACAGCGATCAGGCGGAGGCGGTGCTGAAGGCCCAAATTGATGATGCGGTGGAGGAGTTAAGGTCCGCCGCTTATCAACTGATAGAAATTCGCCGCGCAGAGGCTGCGGTGCGAACCATGAACGACCAGCTGGTCGGGCGGGTCACGGCCTACAACGAAACGGTCACGACCTACAACGACCTCGCGCTTGCCTTCCAAGGCTTGCAGGGTCGTTTGCAAACAGAGTGCGGCATCGCGCCCGTTGTGAGTTTTGCTGATAAAACTCAGGGTGCGTAGCCTCGCCGGCAGTGTGGCCGGTTAAACGGAGTGAAATCATGGACTTAAAGTTTTCGGATGAAGACCTCGGCTTCAAGAAAACCATTGAAGAATTTTGCGAAGCTCATGTGGCCGCAGAGACCAGAAAGAAAATCGCGCTGGGCCACAGGCTGAGCAAGCAGGACATCGTCGATTATCACAAAGTCCTCTATGACCATGGCTACGCTGTGCCCAACTGGAAACAGGAATGGGGCGGCACCGATTGGACTTCGATTCAGCACCAGATTTTCGACGACGTGACCGCAGCCTACGACTGTCCGCGTCGCTTGGCTTTTGGCGTGTCGATGGTGGGTCCGGTGTTGCAGGCTTTTGGTTCGCGGGAGCAACAGGAAAAATATCTACCCCGGATCGCGCGCCTGGACGATTGGTGGTGCCAGGGCTTCTCTGAGCCCGGATCGGGTTCTGATCTGGCGTCGCTGAAAACCTCCGCTGTGCGCGACGGGGACGAGTACGTTATCAACGGTCAGAAAACCTGGACCACCTACGCCCAGCATGCGGACATGATGTTCCTTCTGACCCGGACCGACAACGAATGTAAGCCGCAGGAAGGTATCTCCTTTATGCTGCTGGACATGAACACGCCGGGCGTGACCGTCAAACCGATCATCTTGCTTGATGGTTATCATGAGGTGAACGAAGTTTTCTTCGACGATGTTCGTATCCCGGCCGAGAACTTGGTGGGACAGGAAAACAAGGGCTGGGATTACGCCAAGTTCCTGCTGGCGCACGAGCGCTTTGGCATCGCGCAGATCGGCTACGCTAAGAACCAGCTCAATCGCCTTCGGGACATCGCAAGCCAGGAACAGACCGAAGACGGCAAGCGGCTGGTCGACAATGTATTTTTCTCGCAAAAGCTTGCGGAGATCGAAATGGACCTGACCGCGTTGGAAGTGACCAACCTGCGGGTTCTCTCCGACGCTAAGAACCAGTCTGATTTGACCTTCGCCGGGATGCTGAAAATCCGGGGTTCGGACCTGAACCAGAAGCTGACACGCCTGATCATGGAAGCCGTTGGCCCGGCCGCTGCTTTGGAACAGCAGGATTTGGTGCTCCATGGTCGCAACGAGCCTCCACTTGGCCCGGACTACGCCGGAGGCGCAGCGCCCTCGTATCTCAACAATCGCAAGCTGTCGATTTTCGGTGGATCCAATGAAATCCAACGATCCATCATCTCTAAGGCCATGCTTACGGCTTAACGCGTGGGCAGAGGCTTGGCCAAACGCTCGCTGAAACAACAAAAAGAACAATAAAAAGAGGGAGGGGAGCGTGGATTTTTCGCTCAGCGAAGAGCAGCGGATGCTGCAGGAAACCGTCGGCAAGTTCGTCGCCGACCGCTACAGTTTGGATCAGCGCAAGGCCTACATGGCCCAGAGTGCAGGTCACGATCATGCTGTGGCGGGCGAGTTGGTGGATTTGGGACTGACCCTCGTACAAATCCCCGAAGAGCAGGGCGGTCTGGGCGGTGATGCCTTTGACGCTATGGTCGTGGGGGAGGCGCTGGGGCCGGGTCTGGTGCTGGAGCCGGTTATGGATGTCATGACCGCTGTTTCTGCGCTTTCCGGCGGGCGGGACGATATCCTCGAAGATGGAAACAGCCACACACTGGGACTCTATGAGCGCGGTCAGCGCTATTCGTTGAACCCGGCCATAACGTCGGTCGAGGGCGGCAAAGTCTCGGGCACCAAAACGCTTGTTCCTCACACCGCCGGCACAACCCATGCCTTGGTCAGTGCCAAGGAAAACGGGCAGGTGGGGCTTTACCGCGTAGCGCTTTCGGATGCTGCTGTGACCGTCTTCAACTACCCCCTGCAAGACGGACGCCCGTTTGCGGACCTGCAATTGGACGGGGCCGAGGCTGAGAAAGTCGATGGCATCAGCATGGCGGAGATCGAGGCTGCGGTGGCTCGGATGACCATTGCTGAATGCTCCGTCGCCGTTGGCGCGATGCAAGCCGCGCTGGATATGACCAAGGAATACCTGAGCGTTCGCAAGCAGTTCGGACGCCCGTTGGCGGCGTTCCAGGAACTCCAGTTCCGCCTTGTGGATATGAATATGGAGGTGCAGGACGCCCGCTCCATGGCCATCTGGGCTGCAAACCAGGCCAACCTGACAACAGGCGAAGCACTGCTGCGCGCAGCGTCCATGGCCAAAGCCAAAATTGGTAAGGCGGCGACCTACGTGGCTGAAGACAGCATCCAGCTTCATGGCGGGATGGGGATGACCCTGGATTACGGCATTGGCGCTTTTGCCAAGTACCTGATCACCTTCAACCTGCTGCATGGTGATGTGGACTACCACATGGGCCGTGTGATGCGGTTGGGTGGTTGATGATCCTCAACGATCGCCGTCTCGGCTCATAGACCTGCAACAAAAAAGAGGCCCTGTCAGATTTCCTGACAGGGCCTTTTTGATCTTGGGAGGATCAGTTTTGGGAGAGAGAGAGGGGGGAGGATCAGAAACGTGCGGTGATTGATCCTTTCAAACCGTAATTCTGCCAGTTGCCCTGACCCAGTGTCACCACGGGGTCTGAGTCCAGCGCATCGGTAATTGTGTTTGCGTTGGTCACGATGGGCGCGCCAGAGGTCATGCCTGCAAAAATGCCGGCTCCAATCTGAATGTTGGGGGACAGGGCCATGGACAATCCGGCGTCAAGCTCACCGGCAAACATAAAGCCCGTATTGCTGTCCTCAACCGTGTAGGTCAGAGCGTCGGTGCCCTGGGTGATCAGCATGTCAGACGTTCCGTAGAGCGCCTGGACCGAACCACCAAAGTGCGCACCGATGGTGCTGGAAATGCTCGGGTCAAAGTTCACGCGCAAGGCCGGACCGACGTAGGTGCCGGAAATTTCCTCGGTGTAGGTGTGGTCATCAAAGGCCGCCGTGAACAACTCGCCAGTGGTTACTTCGTTGACGGTGCTGGTGACGTCGATGGTCGTCAGACGGTTCAAGGACTTACCGGCAATCCCAACGCCAAACTTCACGGGCACACCAGGCAAGTTCAGGGAGTAGCCAGCTGCCGCGCCGTAGTCATTGATTTCAGAGTTGATCGTGGCGGTCACGTCCAAGGAGTCAAACTCGTCTCCTTCGATGCCTTCAGGAGCCGTGTAAACAAACAGGCCAGTGTAACGGCCAGCAGGCGATCCATCGATGATAGGCGCCGCAGGGCCAATCTGGCTGCCGTCGGATACGTCTTCGTAGGCCTCTGCAAGGTTGTAGCGCTGGGTGATCACCTGATCCTCGACCGTATAGATACCGCCGACAACATCGACAAAGAAGTTGCCGATATCACCCTTGAGGGATCCATAGATGCCTTTGTGCTGCAACTCTTCATCGATCCAATATGTGCCTTCGTTGAAAGACTCAGAGCCGTGGGTCGTCCAGTCGGCGCTGTCGCTGGAGTCACTGGTGTAGTTGCCCTGAATGCCGTAATTCAGGTTCCCAGCGGTCGCGTAGCCGTACCCCGCAGACAGACGCAAGGCGTTGTCTTTGGTTGGGGAGCCGAATTGCGGTGTTGCGTCGATAATTTCCAGGCTGTCGTCGTACCCGTGGTCTGGAGGCGAAAGTGGGTCATGGTGGTAGCCGCCCTTAGACGGATCCTTCGCCACCACGATTTCAGCGAACACAACATTTTTGCCCGTCTCATCATGGCCCCCGTCGCCATAGTGCGCGCCAGGAAACTCAGGGGTGTGCTGGTGCTCCTGATAACCGTGGGAGTGCTCAACAGGCTGGTGATCGTGATCTTTAAAGGAGTGGGTATGATCGACGTACTGCGGAACGGTTCCCAGGGCAGCAGCCGACGCCGAGGCCGAAGGCGAGGCGTCGATGACAGTCACGCCAGCGCCGCCGTAGCCAGCCTGTGGCTGGACGGCAGCATAGGGATTGATCGTCCCAGCCACGGCAACTGCACCCGTTTGAACAACAGGACCGGCGCCCAGTCCGACACCGGCGTCGACGTAGCCTGGAGCAGACAGGTAATCATACTGCGGCGTAACGGGTGCGGCATAAGATGTTGTCGGCATCGGGTAGGGGATCGGAGCCGCCATGGACGCCATCGGATCAGCGGAATAGACATACCCGGCGTACGGGTCTGCTTTGGCGTAATTCGGCGCGTAGCCGCCAGATTGGTACACGGCGTTTCCACCGAAGTACGAGGAACCTTGCGTACTCGTCGTTTGAGCTGCCTTGCTGTTGAGAACAACTTGCGCCGTGGCGGCGGGCGTTAGGGCCGAAGTCGCCAGCAAGAGTGCGCCGGCAGACGCAATTAATTTTGCGTGGTTCATAGCTGAGTTTCCACTTGGTTTTCTAGTCGTGCGGAAGAGCAGCCGAAATAAACTGCTCTGGTTGGTTCCACAGGTTGCAACGCCTATGCCAAGAAAATTTAACGCTTAATACAGTCGCAAATAGTGCCATAAGTGCTAAATTTCAATGCGATAGCCAATTGAAACAATTTCGAAATTGTTAGAATAGTGGATCTTGAAGTTTTAATATCCTACATCAGGTTGTTAGGGGTACTTTAATTGCCGTGACGTCACGGTCGTATAACGTTGGTGTGTAAGCGAGACGGATAACGTCTTGCAGACCTTTGGCGCGTAATGTTTTTGGTGGGAATGACAGGCTGCTTGCGTTGCGTGCATTTTGTTACGCGGGGTGTTTCAGGGCCGCGTGGGCCCATGAAAAAGGCCGCTGGTGAAGCGGTATCACCAGCGGCCTTTTTGATCTTCGGACTGGAAGCTTAGGAGATGCCTTCACTGCCCGATTTTGGAGTAGACGCCCTTAGAAGCGCAAAGATAGCGAACCCTTGAGGCCGTAAGTAACCAAAGACTGATCTTTCATCGCCGCAAAATCGCCCGAGCCTTCATCGACTAGATCTGCGTTATAGGGCTCCAGGGATGGCGCTGCGGAAAGGAATGATCCGAAGCCGCCTACGGAGAGTGACAAGCTGTCTGTCACCGCAAAACCAATACCGGCGTCAACTTCGCCTCCAAACGCAAAACCGTTCACCGATGCCTGCGCCATCTCAGAAATCGTTGTGCCGTCCGTATCGGTTTGCTTTGCGTCCAGCGTGCGTTGGCCATAGAGCGCCTGCGCCGATCCACCAAAGTGTGCTGAAATACGGTTGCCGAGGTTCTGGTCAAAGTTCAGACGGAAAACAGGCCCAACATAGTTCCCCGCCACGGCAACTTCGAGGTTGTGGTCGGCGTAGTCAAAATCGGCAGCGTCATAGCTTGTGCCGTCTGCGTCCTGCGCATCCTGGGTGACCGCGATCACGTGTGAGCCCTGAATCCGGCGTCCACTAATGCCGACGCCCAACCCAAGGCCACCGCCAAAGTTAAAGGAGTAGCCCGCCGCGCCGCCAAAATCGGTCAGGGTGGAGGTCCGCTCATAGGTCGTCTTGAGGATGTCGTCGGTGGTGTAGATGTCTGTCGTTGTGGTCAGCGTTGAGATTAGGCCGAGAGCATCGGTCTGCGTGCCGTCGACAAGGGTAAACTCTGGCCCCAGAGGATCGTCGATAGCCCCGCCCAGACCGTCGAGGTCGTCATCGACTTGGTCTGTTGCCGATTGCGTAAAGTAGCCAAAACCGCCATCGACAAAAAAGGAGGCGATGTCTGCGCGAAAGGAGCCCGCCGGACCGCGCATCAGCACGTCGGAGGCATAGTGGTCCTGCTCAGCGGGATCGAAGCTGTCAGATCCAGCGCCATAACCAAAGGATCCCATGTTTGAAAAGCCATAGCCGCCAGACAGGCGAATGAAATTCGCCACGGCCGTATCTATGGAGTCTTCAAAATCGAGGTCTTCATCCGCCAGATCGTCGATCAAGGTATCAATTTCTGGGTCAATGAAGGGAGCATCGTCCGAAAAGCCGGGTTCATCGTCGAAAAAAATGTCTTCGTCTTGAAGCGGTTCGATAGCCTGGGGCGGTTCAATATCAACCACGGGAACGACAGCAGCTTCATACATCACCGGTTCCTGCGGAACATACTCGACCGGCGCATACTGAACCATGGCACCACCTTTGGTGTAGCCTTGGGTGGAATGCGCGGGGGTCTGGTAATTGCTGCCACCCTGCGAGTATGAAACCATGGGAACAGCCGGTTGCATCGGAACAAAATTAGCTCCGCCTTTGCTGTATGATGATTGGCCCTGCGCCACTCCGGAAAGTGACGATGACGCCAACAAGCAGACAGCAATACGAGCTGCTCGCTTCATGTTGGACATTCTAAATCTCCTAAGTATCGACTTACGATAAAATCGACTTTGCAAAACCCAGCTTCAATGTGACTGAGCTACCAACAGAGGAGGCAACCGATGTGCCAGCTCTAATTCGATTAGTTACAAAATAGGGAGTAAATACTATTTATGCGCGTAATATACAGAAAAAAGGGCAATTTGGCGCGTTTTTGGGGCATATATGAAGCTTGTTGTAGGCAGTTAACCTTTTCCGTTCTGAATTTGCTCGCTTGGGTTTGTTGTTTTTCGCATCTGCGTTTGCGATTTTCATCAAATATGGCGAGGTCTTTCGGCTATGTTCTCCTATAGAGTGCATTTAAACTACACTCGTTCTGAGGTCATATGCGCTGTCATTGTCTCGTCGATCGAGGGGGCGGTTTCCCTCGCTGCGGTTCACATGGTGTTACCGTCGTGTGCCATCACCGCTTTCAAGGGCGCTGTTGACCGTCGAGCTTGAAGGGATGGTCGTGGCCAAGGGTGCGAGGCTGCTGCTTGTCCCATCGATTGTTACGGGCTGGATCGCAGTACGGCCGCTGATCGTTTCAGTTGCCTGATACCCCTTAGAAAAGGCCGACATCAGTGCTTCATTACCGACGCTGATGGACGTCAGCATGGTTTCAATCGCCTTTTGCAGCACGTCAACCTGACCGGCCAGTCCGCGGTTTTGCAAGCCCAGTTCGATGTTCGTTGCTGTCGAAGCGGTCAGCTGTTTCTGCGCCTGATCCAAATCCTCACGCAGTCTGTTTGTCAGCGCCCAGAGCCTTTCCTGCTCATTCGTGGTGCTGGCCAGCCGTTCCCGCGTGCGTTGCAACTCGTCGAGCGTGCCCCGCAACTCGGTTTGCGTGGTGAGCAGGGCATCTTCATTCCGGATCAGGGAGTTCCTTGTTGAGTCCAGGGTGTCCTGCGTGGATCGAAGGTTGGATTCAGTGATCCGCAGCTCGTCACTGGTTGCGTTCTGTAATTCATGCATCTGGAGGATTTCAGAGCGTAGTTCGGCGTTCTGGCCCAGCATATCGCTGTTTTGGTTCTGCAGCTTCTGCTTGAGCAGTTGCAGCTGGCTGTGCCGGTGTTCCGTATCGCGGAGAGCCACGCGCAGCCGGTCCGCTTTGGCCTCTGTACTATCGTTGATGGCTGCCAGTTGTTCCTCACGAGACGCCAGGTCAAAAATCTCGTCATTGGTGAATTCCAGGGTTTCCTCTAGGCGTGCGATCGTACGCTGCTGCGCGTTGATTTCATCGTTGAGCTGGATCAGTTCGATCGCTTCATGGAAGGCGAAGTCGAGCGCATCCGCATTCGCTGCGTTCAGGTATTCACCCCCGGTAATGGTCGCAATACAGCTCAGCTGGCCGCCCTCGGCTTCCGATACGCCAAAACCAATGACGTGGGCCGTCATCTCCAAGCCACCATCCTGCAGGGCTTTGATGGTGGAGCAGGGGTCGCGGTCGCAACTTTCGATGCCATCAGTCAGAAGGATAATGTTTGCCTCCTGATCATTGGCGATGAAAAAGCTCGCGGCCTGTTCGATCGCGGTTGTCAGCGGCGTTCGACCCTTGGGCTTGGCGCTATCAAGAAAGCTTTCGACAATCGACAAGTCCAGCTCGCCTGGTGGCGAAACCAACTGGATGTCCGCACAATCGTTCTTATAGCGATGACCGTAGGACAGCAGTCCAAGGTTGGTGAGCTTGTTCCAGCTGCGGAAGTTCCGGTCGATGACATCGCGCGCGATTTCGACTTTGGCGACGCCGTTGATCTGACCCCACATGGAGTTGGAGTAATCCATAATCAAAATCGCATCACCGGCTTTGGCGGTGGCGGAAGTGACTTGCCCCTGCGCTTGCGCGCCCATCCCGAGTGCCGCGAGCGCCAGAGAAAAGAAGAAAAGGCCACTCCGGACTTTGAACCTGTGGATCGTTGTCGCGAGGGTGTCTGCAAGCTTGTTCATTTGTTCGTTCCAAAAAGCACCGGCTGCCCCACAAAGGCAGCATTCCAATCATTAATCTGAAAGGTTGCAAAGCGCTTGCCATCTGCACCCCATAGTGCCGCGCTAGTGCAGACGAGGGCTAAATAGTGGAAAACAAATTGAAAATAGCGATTAGAGGATGTTTTATGGGGTAGGAATAGGGCCAAATCAGAAGGAATGACCACGGGAATTACACATTTAGGTGCTAGTTATCTCATAATTAACCCGAAGGATTGCATCTGCGCTAACAGTTCCTTTAATGGTGGTGCGGAAGAGGCAAGCCTTAAGATCAAGCAAGAAAACCGGCTTGGAACTGGCATAAATTATGCGGCTTTGAAGGGTTGTCGTTGTCGAATTGATAGGGCATACCTAGAGAAATCGCGGAGATGGAGATCACTAAGTGATGAAAAAGTTTGCAATTGCAGCGGCTGGCCTAAGCCTTCTGGGTCTGGGTGCCTGTGTTTCACCGGCTTACGCGCCTTACCACGGCGAAGAAAGCAGTCACGATCACGCAGATGGGGCCTATTACGTGCACCCGAACGGCAACTGTGTCGTTCCGAGTGCTGTGGTGGGTGGTCTCGCGGGTCTGGCGGCTTACGCGCTGGCTGACGAGGTTCTGGATTGGGCTGGCCCGATCAACCGGGACGAGTTGTTACTCTCCGGTATCGCTGGTGCCGGCGTCGGTGGTCTGATTGGCGCGAGCTCCCACTGCCAGCGCTACGGCTACTAGGAAAGAACAGTCCCCGCCGTCTTCTTGGATGGGCAGGGCTGAGAGAAAGGGTGCTGCATGAGCAGCACCCTTTTTTTGTGTCGTCATGATTATGCAGCGCGTCCCTGCTCGAGGCAGCAATTCAATAGGACTGTGGAATCATAAGCGCTTGCTCACTGCCCGAGCGATGCAGGTCTTCGGGGTCTTCAGAGCGGGGCGGTAGTCTCTGGATCTCCGCCGATCGCGGTTCGTGCGGGATTTGTGATAACAGGTGCGAGATGCAGTTGAGCCGGGCGCGTTTCTTGTTGTTGCTGTCCACAACGTGCCAGGGCGCCCAGGGGGTGTGGGTGCGCTCGAACATCTGGTCCTTACGCTGGCTGTAAGCGTCCCACTTCTCCCGCGCCTGCAAGTCGATGGGTGAGATTTTCCAGCGTTTAGTAGGGTCTGCGGCCCGCGCCTGAAGCCGACGCTCTTGCTCAGCGGCGCTGACGCTGAACCAGTATTTAACGACGTGAATGCCCTCTTCCACCAGCAGCTTTTCGAAAACCGGCACGGACTGAAGAAAGGCATCGTGCTGCTCCGTACTGCAGAAGCCCATGACGGGCTCGACGCCTGCGCGGTTGTACCAAGACCGGTCGAACAGCACCATTTCACCGGCGGCCGGCAGGTGCTTGATGTAGCGCTGGAAGTACCATTGTGATTGTTCGCGCTCAGTGGGTTTGCTCAGTGCGACCACACGGGCGCTGCGCGGGTTGAGCGGTTGGGTGATGCGCTTGATGGCGCCGCCCTTACCGGCGGCGTCGCGTCCTTCAAAAATCACTAAGACCCGCGTGCCTCGCGCCCGAATGTCGTTTTGCATTCGGATCAGCCGCAGGTGGAGGTCCTTGAGCGCCTTTTCGTAGGCTTTTTTGCTCAAGGATTGAGGGGGCGATTTGCTTGTGGATCCTGCTTCGTCTGAGGGCGTACGGCTGTGCTTGGGTTGGTCTGCTCTATGCGTCATCCATACTCCTGATCCACGCTGCAACAGCGTCGGTGATGTCCTGGGGGCTGTCTTCCTGAATAAAGTGTGAGCCGCGGACGGTGACTTCGGTCTGGTTGGGGAAGGTACGACAAAACTCCCGCGCTGCGCCAGTCAGGATGGCACCGGGTTCAGCATTGATGAACAACTTGGGCACATCCGATTGGCTGAGCCAGTGTTGATAGGCCTCAACCAGCGCAACCACCTCAGGCGGTTCACCAGCGATGGGGATCTGGCGCGGCCAGGTCAGGGTCGGGCGGCGGTCCTCACCAGGCGTGATAAAGGGCGCGCGGTAGTGGTCCATTTCGGTCTCAGATAGCGGGCGCAGGATGGAGCCGGGCAGGACGCGTTCCACAAAGACGTTCTTGTCCAGCACCATGGCTTCGCCCTTGTCCGAGCGGAACCCCTGGAAGACGCCACGCGCAGCTTCGGGCCACTGCTCCCAGGACGGGATGGCGCCGGGAATGCCCTCCATGTAGCACAGCCCGCTGACCCGCTCGGGAAAGCGGTGGGTCCAGTGAAACCCGAGAGCCGAGCCCCAGTCGTGGATCACCCAGACGATGTCGTCCCCCAGCTCCAAAGCGTCCAGCGCGCCATCTAGATAGTGACGGTGGTCCATGAAGGTATAGCGGTCGGGACCACTGTTGGGCAGCTTGTCCGAGTGACCCATGCCAATCAGATCCACCGCAACACACCGGCCAAAGCCCGTGAGTCCGGGCATGATGTTGCGCCAGAGGTAAGAGCTTGTGGGATTGCCGTGTTGAAACACCAGGGTCCGGCCTGGCTTGGCTCCGGGGTCGGCGGGTAGGTCAACAACGGCCATGGCAAGGCCGTCGACGGTGATGGTTGAATGTGGGAGTGGTGCGGTGCCGATGGCATCAGTGTTGGCGTCGGTCATGGTTCTGTTTCTCAGGCTCGGTTAGCGATGGGGTCGTTCAGTGCGGTATGCTGAAGTGAACCACACAGAGGCGTTAGCGCAAAGAAAACTGGCAGCTTGGAAAGTTAGATTAACCTGCGCGGGTTGCGCGACGCGGCCCC
>PAHJ01000046.1 GCA_002705565.1 Geminicoccus sp.
CAAAGGGCTCTCTCGGGGTGCTGGTAGGCGCCCACCCGCTCCGAAAATTCTTGAAGGATCGGTCGACTCCCAAACATCGTCTTGGCCGCCGAGAACTGGCTCGTCACCAAAAGTGCCGTGGCGAGTGCAGGAAACGGCAAGCCATCCATCCATTCACTTAAGTTCTTTTTATCTCCCTGCTTTGCCTTCGAGTCTCTTCGTGAACCCAGCATCGCGCGGAAATGGATCGGGATTTCAAAGTCTTCAATGAGTTCTGCAGCCGATTTCCCCTCAGCGATAGAGGCAGCACCATTGAGCTTCTCCACTTTCGTTGTAAGGCGCTTGGCAAAGAGTGACGCGAGGTGACGCTGAACCTTCGGGATGCCCTCGATGACCGCTTCCTCGAATTCGATCGGTCCCGCTCGTCGGGAACTCGCAATGTGTTCGAGCTCTTGAATCACCGGGCGTATCGAACGGTTGCTCACCCACTTGGTCACAAAGCCTGGGGACTTCCCATGAAGTGCGCCATGAGCCGCCTTGATAAACCGCGAGGTCATCTTGTGCCGGCGAAGCTCCAAGACAGCGTTGGTGAACGCATAGGCAACGAGTTTCTGACTCGCTGTCCCCCGATGAAGAAGCAGTCGGATGAGGCCTGCATCCTCAAGATTCATCTGAGCTTGGCAGTAGTAGTCGAGGAGTGCAGCAGCAATCCTCCGCTCGTCGGAGTAGCGACCAAAGGGAGCGACCCTACCGGTCCAGAGGGCTTGACGCGCCAGACTCTCAAGGCTGGTGTGCTCTCGAAGCTCCCTGAGATTCGGAACGTAGAGATGACTTCCGCAGCTGCCCACAAAAAGGCCCATGTGGCAGTCTGATCCCCCCAGCATGTCCTTTTCGTAAGGACGCGAACAAAATTCTCCCGGCGCTACTCCCGACCGTTTGGCCATCTCTTCGATCTTCTGCCGATCGAGACTCTCAAGCCAGGTCTTAAAGAGCAGATTCTGCCAGGCATCTCGGTGCCCGTTGAGCACTTCGAAACGCTGGAACACAACAGTCAACTTCTCCCAGAAGGCCATCGGTGGAAGCCCAGACATTCCATAGACATAAAGAGGATGGGCCCAGGCAGTGGGAATCTGGTTCCAGTTGGCGAACTCCAGAAACTCGTAGAGGTTTCCTCGAAGACGCTGGAGGTGCTCTTCCTGCTGGGGTGAAAAGCCATAGGTAAGAACGTGAATGTAGACCTCAAAATCAGGCACGAAACACGTGAACTCTGCCGCCGCCAAGACATCGTGGCCTTGCTCTTTGAGGGCCCAGCACGAACGGGCGTTGTTGTGATTCGTGACCGTAAAGAGATCCATTCCGCTGCGCTTCAAGGCACTGATCAGTGTTTTGGTCTCAAGCCAGGTTTCTCGGCTGCGCGTCATGCGACCAATGATCTCGTCCGGGACATCACTGTTGAAGTCGTGGCAATGCAGATCGATTCTGAGACAATCTTCCTTTGGAAAGCGGTGGGACTGTTCCTCGACAAAGCGCTCCATGTCGGTCCGAAGACCATCTCGAAAGGATCCCTTTTTCATCACCCACTCCTTGTTGTGTGCTTCCAATGTCACCTCCAGATGTGGAATTTCAGCCTCACAACGGTGACGAAACGATTGAATCCGGCAAAAACTAAATGGCAGCTGCCACAGAACGCTCACAATTGAGCGTTCTGGGCGCTGCCGTTCAGGTCAGGGAGAGCTCCAACTCAGTTGTTGGAGGCACCCGGAGTCGGCGTTTCATCAAGCGCCCACTCTCCAGCACCATCACTGCTTCTGGCGTAGGAAACCCCTTCAGCCATCTCCGGCGCCGTCACAGTGTCCACCGTGTTGTCCGAACTGTCGAGGAGCCAGAGGGTCTCGCCGTCTTTGGAGATCTTGAAATCCGTGTGAAGCTCGCCATCGGAGTCGTCCCCCTCGTCGGCCCAAATGAGCAGAAAGCCGCCAGCAGACAGGCTCGTGCCTTCCGGAAAGGACCAGACCTCTGCCTTGTCATCCATCGAGTCCGACAGCCCCATCCCTGAGAGATCCACGGCAGAGTCTGAAGCATTGTGGATCTCGATCCAATCGGACCCATCGTCTGCGGCCTTGCCAAGAAGTTCATTGATGGTCAGTTGCACTGCGTCAGGGGTTTCACCGGAGTCAGTGTTCTGCCCGGAGTCGGTGCTCTGTCCGGAGTCGGTGCTCTGTCCGGAGTCGGTGCTCTGCCCGGAGTCACTGGTGCTGTCTGTGTTGCCATCCGCACCACTGCAAGCCATCAGAGCAAGGCTAAGTACGGAAATTGAGATTTTCATGGTCGTTCCTTTGGGTTTAGGGATTGAAAGTGAGTTTGGAATGCAACTCCACCCCGATCCGTCGTTGAAAACTGAGAGCATCCGCTCCTCGAATGGCCTGTGCTCCTTCTTGAGCACGGGATTCCTCATAAAAAAACCGGCCATCGACCCCTTTCGAAATGGCCAGATTCACACCGCCGAGTGCTCGCAGGAAGACGCTGGCCTCCACCTGGGGATCCACTGCTCGATCCAGACGAAGAAAAGGCATCACCACCCAGTTCGATCGCCCGGATGCCCAGATCGAGACGGTCATAGGCTGTGATTCAGCATCGCCGTCCACCCCCCATGCCTTGAGGGCCCCTGCCCCCAAGTTCATCCCCGAAACATCCGCCGAGAGGATCCCTCCTACTCGGTGATCACGCGCAAAACTCAGCCCTCGAGAACCATTGCGACCATAGACCGACAGACGAAGGCTATCGTCTCCATCCGCGCCCATTGGCTGTACCCAGCGGAGGATGGCTGCGGCGTTTTGACCCGCATTGCGCTCTCGATTCGCCAACCCCTCACCACTCGTCATCGAGACCCCGCCTTGGAGCCGGTTGTTCAGAAGCCCTAACTGCGCTCGCATGCCCAGATCACTGCGCTCCATCCACCCCTCGTACTCCCCCACCGAAGGAGAGAGGCTTCTGAAATCCCATGCTGCATTGGCCTCCGCCACCCACAGGTCTTCTACAAGTCCGGCTGCAGCTTCGGCATGGATAAAATCCGGGCGCCATTGGGCTTCTGCAATTCGAACCTGCATGACTATCGACTCACCGGCAACCCCGATGTAGCTGTCGTTTCCACCCGAACGCACCGCCCCCAACTCGAGACGCGCCGATGCGGGTCCTTTTTGAAGCGTTGAAGCCCAGATCGCGCGTGAGAGATGAAACGACCTGTCGATTCCCACAGCCGGCGAGATGAATTCAAACTGACCAGCAACCTCGAGTTCCTGGCGGTTCGAAACCTCACCCTCGTCGGCCACAGCCGCTGAAGAGCAGACCACCCATCCAAACAAAGCCACCATTTTCATTGAACTTCTCCTACGCCATTGACCAGGCGTTCTGCGCCGAGCAGTGCACCCTGCTCTCGTAAAAGAGCCCCGAAGAGCTCATGGTCCTCGTTGAGCAATTGCAGCTGAGCCTGCGCCGACTCCGAGAGTTCCCTCTGAAGGGCAGTCAATCCGCCGCCCGCTGCAATGTCCTCCACGATCACCTCACCGCTGTCTCGACCGCTCAGACTCCATCCGCGCAGGTGGGCGTAGGCGATGGCCGCTCCGATCTCGAAGAAAAACTCCCGGCGATCGGCTTCCGTGATTTCACCGGAGTCCCAGCGATCCGCCAGCCAGCCCGTATCAAAATCCTGCTGATAGCCACTGATGGTCAGAGCCTTGAAGACTTGTGCACCGTCATACGCCGTGTGGAAAAACGGATCGGAATCACTCGGCTCCCAGACTGCCCTCGATGCCTCGAGGACACGCTCCGCGTTGTCCTGAAAAACCCCAGACTGCAGTGCTGGCAGACCGTTTGGCAGAAGGGGGGCGTCGAGCACTTCCCTTACATTCAGCAGTAAGCGTTCCTGAGTGTCCTGGTTCTCGACATGCCAGCGGTAGCGCAGTGCCGGCAGGGACGACACCCCCTTTCCAAAGACCCTCACCGCGTCCAGAAGGATGACCGGGTGCCCCGATCTCTGCTTGTAGCTCTTGAAGAGGCGATCGACTTGAGCGGCTTCTTCAGGGGTCATTTCCAGCACGCCGTCGCCATCGTCTTGAAGCGTCGTGCCAAAGCGAAGCATGCCGTCTCCCCGCACAAAGCGGCTGTACTCGCTCTTGGTATCGCCTTCTTCCTGAGCCATCGCCACCAGGTCTTGGCTCAGAACAGACCAATTCCCAGGATCCAGCCACTGCCCTGTCTGAAGGGTTGTCACATAGCCCTCAGCAAGGGCCTCCCCCATCTCTGTGATGCAGGACTCCTCACACCCGAGGCTGGCCTCACTGAGAGAAGCCATCGCCTGGACCGACCGATGCAAATCCAAGATCCACGGACCAATCTGGGAGGCATCCAGATCGTTGAATCCAAAAACAATCGATCCCCCTGGGGTGTGAAAGGTCGCAAGATTCTCAGGATGGGGATCGCCCACGATGAGGACCTCGGTGGCGTCGAGACTGTTCAGAAACTGAGTCTGAAACCAGCTTCCAGACGGGCGATTCAAGTCATTGAGCCAGATGCTCAGAGTGCCGCGCATGTAGTTGAAGCGCTCCTCGTTCATCTCCTGAAATTTTTCAGCCACTCGAGCATAATCGCGGGTCAACCAGACCCGGTTGTCGTCCACAATCTGATCGTGAAGCCAGGCTTTGCGCGGCTGAGCCGGTGGCGAACAAGCCACTCCAACCCCTATCAGCACCAGAAACCAAAACTGCACGCCAACCTCGAAGATGCAGCGGTTTTATCTTTGGCAAAGGGCTCTCAGGTTGCAAGCAAGTGACATGTCGATGTCGTCAGCCCTTCCAGCTCAGCGAAAGTCCTGCCGACCATCCGTCATGAATCTCACTCACCACTTCACTGCCCATCTTGGTGACATTGGGCCAGTCCAGGAGGTTCTTGGCCTTCAGGCCCAGCTTCAATCCGGGCCCGAACTCGAAAAAGCCCACCATGTCCAGTCGATGGACCGGCTGAACCACATAGTCCGGTGCACCAAGGGCACCGACCTCTGTGATTCGGGGACCCGCCACATTGTAGAGCAGGGTGATGCCCTTCTCCCCCTCCGGATCTTCATACCCAACGTTGAGATTGACCACATACGGCGACTGCCCCTCGAGGGGCCGCTCATTGGAACTCTGAATGCCGCTGTTGTCGGAGAGGACCACCACCGAGCGCATGAGCGCCACATTGCCTGAGGCAAACCAGTCTTGGAGCTTTGGAGCCACCATCCCCAACGAGCGACGCCATTCAAACTCTACACCGGCCGTCTGGGCAGAGTCCGCATTCTGATAGGTGACCGAGTGCTGGGCACTCACCACCACAATCGATTCAATGGGCGAGTCGAAGTGCTTGTAGAAGAAGGCGGCACTGAGCGACTCCCCGGGCTCCGGGTAGAACTCCCACCTGAGATCGACATTGTCGATCAGAGCCCGTCCTAGCTCCGGGTTTCCAAAGATCTGACGACCACCCGTGACATCGTTGAAGGTTGCCGGGGAGAGTTCTCGAAAGTCAGGGCGAGAGACGGTTCGTCCATACCCAAGGCGCAACTGCTGCCGATCAAGCTGCTCACTGGGCCCAATTCGAATTGTGGCCACGGCCGCGGGGAGCGTGTCTACAGTCTCAAGCAATGCGCTCACTGGCTGTTGATCAGGATTGAAAAGCTCAAAGGTCTGCACCGCCTGAGCCGAGCTCTCCAGACGCACTCCGGTCATAAAGCCAAGTCGATTTCCAGCCTCGAAATTCGACATGCCATACGCAGCCCAGGTGTCTTGGGAGGCGGAATAGTTGTCCGTCTGGCGAGTGACTTCCTCGAACTGGAACCCGTCGGAGCCAATGTTCTCGGGCACGAAGATGTCCTCAACCGGACTGGAGAGCACCTCGAACAGCCCCGATCGTTCGCCTTTGTGCATGTACTTGAGGCGACGGGTATCGACCCCGCGTGACCGATCCGAGATCGCAAAGCCAGCCTTGGCCCAGCTCTCCGACTCGGATTGGGGGAGCTTGAATGGCAGCTTGAGGTCCACCGCGCTGTCCCAGAGTTCATCCCCGAGGGTGCTGTAAAAGATGGAATTGCCCTCCGGCCGATCCGAGAGGTACCAGGCGTCCGCAGCTTCCTCGTAGTCATAGCGGTACTCTCGCCGGTCCGGCTCAAGGCGGCTGGCCTGCGCATAGGCTCCCCGCCAGTCGAGCGTCAGGCCTCCTAAGCCCTCGAACTCATGGCTTCCCCGAAGCTGGTTGTAGAAGAGCATTCGCTCCACCCACCGAATGCGACTCACACGAATGTCAGTGGCCACGTCGCGGTTGAAGCCCTGGTAGATCCGTGAGGTCGCCGTGCTGGAGCGGTTGATCAGCGTGGTCGAGGAAATGTCGTGGGCGTCGCCGTAGGCAAACCCCAAACTCAACGCCCCCGCAAGTCGGATATCTCGCTCAAGCTCGGTGAAGTCATAGGCATGCGCGAGTTCCATTTCATCGCCCAAGCCGACCAGATAGTAGTTCTTCACATACTCACTGGCGTCCCAGTCCTGTCCCCAGAGCCCCGAGGCCAGTGCACCGAAGCGGGACTCCCCTCGCTCCCAGCTCTTTCCCGTGACCATTGAGACCCCAATCTTCGGCAAGGCCGTTCCCTCACCCACCGCCCACGTATTGGGCATGGACTCACCGAGGGCTTCCAGCTCCTCGGCACTGTAGCCCCGGTTGGAAAACATGTCGGACTCTTCCAACGGACGATCGAAGATGGCATCCGAGACCGACTGCGGAAGAGCGCGTTCACTCGCACCGAACCCCAGCCAGTCTCGTGAGCCTTCAAATCCCATGGGTCCACTCTGGAAGGTGCTGTTGTGCACGTAGCCGGTGGAGAGACCGAGTTTGATGAAGGCCTCCTTGGGGATGGTGCGTGTGCGCAATCCGACCACGCCTCCGCCAAATTCCGCAGGCATGTCCGGAGAGAAGGTCTTCTGAATGACAACACTCTCGAGCAAGCTCGTCGGAAACAAGTCCAGCGGCACGACCCGACGTTCCGGTTCGGGACTTGGGAGCAAACTGCCGTTGAGAAGACTCGCCGAGTAGCGTTCCCCCAAACCACGAACATAGACATAACGGCCCCCAACCACGCTGAGCCCTGTGACGCGCTTGAGCGCACCCGCAGCATCGGAGTCTCCAGACCGAGACATTTGCTCCGCTCCGAGAACGTCACTGACCCCCGAGCTCTGCTGTCGCTCCTCCAGCAGGTCCGCGGTGCCGCCGACAATCCTTGGAGCGGTCACTGTGAAGACGGCAAGTGACAGCCCTGCCTCGGGCAGCTCCACTCGAACGTCCGAAAGGCCCGCCTCTCCCAGAATAAGATCCGGAACAAAACGATTGGCATAGCCCTCGAGAATGACGCCGAGCTCTACGACCCCCTGTGCGGCCTCCAACTCGAATTGCCCGGAGCTGTCGGTGTTTGCACGAGCGGACTGTCCACGGACCAACACCTGGGCGTTCGCCAGTGGCCGCCCGGACAGATCGGTCACAAGCCCCCGAATGATGGCCATCGGCAGGTCTTGGAGGCCCTCCGAAATCTCGGTGCTCTCCTCAGCAGCCTCCACGCCGCTGACATCAAAAGCACCCTGCCCCCCCTTTTCCTGAACCAAGATCTCCAGTGCGACGCCTTCCACCAAGCGTACCTGCAGGGAACCGATGACCTCACCACTGTCTCTCGTCCAGACAACGGTGGCCTCTCCCGGATCGCCGCAGATGCTGTAGGCACCAAAGGAGTCCGTGGTGGTGCTGTTGGGGCCCAACTGTACCCGAATCTCCTCGCCAATCGGGGCGATGCCGTTGGCCTCAAAGACGACCCCCTCGATGCACGCCTCGAGATCGCGTGCGGGCTCTTGAGCCGACACAGCACTCAGCAGTAGAAAGGAAGTCAACATGGATACCTACAGGCACTGCTGTGTCTGTGCACAGCGATCAATGGCGCCACGGAGTGCTGTGGCTTGCCGGAACACATCCGGATCTTGAATGGGATCGAGGGTCGTATGGGCTTCCTCAAATCGCCCCGTCTTGAAGCAGGCATAAGCCAAGCCGTAGAGCACAGCATCCTCACCAAGCACCTGCTCCCGCTGAAGTCGGTTTCGGAGGCTCAGTGCCGCCTCAAAGCGGGACAATTCGAGCAGCAAGCCAAAGCGCTGCCGGACCTTTTCAGCGCCATCCAGAGCCACCGCATTGACCGCAAGAGCGCGCTCCTGGAGACCCGCCTGACGGTAGAGCTCTGCCGCTTCAACCGCGTATTCAGGGTCTTCCCAGGCCACCACCTGCAGCAGCTTTGCAGCCATTCCTGGGTGCTCTCTCTCGACCTCCACTGCTGCCTGAAGGATCCACAAGCGGGGCTCGCCACGCCAGCGATGACGAGCGGCATCCAGAACAGCGACCGCCTCCACGAGCGCACCCGCATCTTTGAGACGCCGAACTGCCAAAAGGGTTGGAACAGAGTCCTGTGGCCCATCCAAGACCAAGCCAAGCGCCTGCTCTTGGGCCTGCCGAAAGGCCCCCAGCTCGAGAAGCATGTCCAAGGCCAACAGGTGCAACTCATGTGCATCCGGGAAGCTTTGAATGCCCTCATTCGCCAGAGAAAACGCCGCCTCCAATTCCCCCAACCCCAAATAAGCTTCCACCCCAACTCGAAAGCCTTTCCAATTGTTCTTTGCCAGTTCACCGCTCTTGGCAAGAGATGCCAGGGCCTCGGCGAAGGCTGCGGTTCCAACCTGTGCTTCTGCAAGTCCGAGATGGATAAGCGGCAGGATCTCATCGTCCTCTTCGGAATCGGCAAGGGCCTGCTGGAAGGAAGCGACGGAGGCCTCAAAGGATTCTTCGTGAAGCAAGATCAAGCCCTGCAGCATGTGGTAGCGACCCCGATCCTCTTGGAGTTCTTCGGGTTGAATCTGCTCCATCACGCTTCGGGCGCGGCCCCACTGTGCATCTCGGACGAGCACCCCCGCCAAGTCCACAGCGCTCTCGCTGGCGGCAGAAGCCTGTGGCACACCCAGCACCAGGCCGAGTCCAAGAAGAAACACCGATCGAAACATGATCACCCCAACTCAAACTGAAGGGTCTGCTCGACGCGAACAGGGACCTGTTCGCCCTGGTAGAGCCCTGGACTGAACCGCCACTGGGTAACACTGGACAAAGCGGCGTCGTCGAACACTCCTGCTGGAACCGACTCCACCACCACGATGTCTTCCACCCCTCCCTGCACATTCACAATAAAGCTCAGCACAACATGCCCCTCTTGGCCCCGAGCTCGAGCACGAGACGGATAGGCCGCCGGCACCTGTCGAACAGCACTCGGCAGTTCGTCCACCGTGGTGGAGGTCATGACCACCGTGTCTTCCACATCCAGAATGGATTCAGTCCCCGCCAGGCCATCGGCTACCAGGCCATCCAACCCAAAATCCAGTCCACCAAGTCCACTCGCGATTGCAGGAGGTGGAGCTTGCGGCGTTCGATTGCTGGGTGGTGGAGGCGGCGCTGGCGCCTGAGCGGGCGGAGGGCTGCGATCCGGTGTCACCTGAAACTCTGCTGCTGCGCGCATCAGATCCTCTCGAGGCTTCATCTCCCGACCGTTCAGCACGATCATCGTCACCAACACCGCACCGGCCCCGAGAAGGCTGACGCCTCCTGCGATCAGCCGATCTTTGGCAGTCGTCGGGTTCACGCCCCGCCTCCTAAGCCCGGCCCCGCCTCACGATCCGTCACGACACCCACATGCTCCGCGCCCGCCAGTCGACACTGGTCGACGACCTCGATGAGGGTCTCAGCGGGAACAGCTCGATCGACTGTGACCAGCACCGACTCAGCACCGCCCGACTCGAGTAGCTCCCGCACCCGACTCTGCAGAACCCAGAGGCGAACAGGAAGCTCGCCAAGGTAAACGCTCCCGGAACGATCGACATTGACCCGAACGGCCTCCGTCGGCGTTGACTCTGCACTTCGCGCACTGGGTCGCTCAATGTCGAGCTGGGCGTCCTTCACAAAAGTGGTGGACACCATGAAGAAGATCAAAAGGATGAACACAACATCAATGAGTGGAGAGATGTCGATGTCTTTCTCCTCACTGGAAACTCGTCTCATGCTGCGACGCATTGCACTCCCTCCTGACGAGTTCTCGCCAGATTGGCGTCGACCTCGTCTGAGTATGTGGATTCTCTGCGGTCCAAGATTCGGCCCACGACAATGGCGGGAATCGCCACGGCAAGCCCCATCTGAGTCGTCAGCAAGGCCTCCGAGATGCCTCCTGCAACCCCACCGGTCTGGCTGAAGAGAGCGCTCTCCCCAAGGCCCCGAAAGGTCTCAATCATTCCCGTCACCGTTCCCAAGAGCCCCGCGAGCGGTGCCGCCATTGCAATGGTCTGGATCAGCGATTTGTAGGCGTTGAGTTGAGCCCGGCAGCGCTCCAACTGGACCTCAAAAGCATGCGGGTTGGAGAGCGATCGCGGGCCTCGCGCAAGCGCAGAGAGCTGCTCTCGGGTCCGGCGAAGAGTGACCCACCTCATGCCAATGGCATACCAAACGGCAAAGGCCGAGAGGATGAGCCAAGGCATCACAAAGCCACCCTGCTCGAGCAACTCCGCGACAGGTGCTGGAAGGAAATCAGCCAACTGCCTTCTCCAAGATCGCTTCAGCAGGAGGCTGCTTATCGGCCTCGTTGGCCAGCAGATTGACCAGGGTCAGTGCACCCAATTCAAGCTCACCCATCAACGATGAGCAGCGCGAGCGTGTCCACTGTCCTGCCAGGACGGTGGGAATCGCCACAATCAAACCAAGCTGGGTGGTGATCAGAGCCACAGAGATTCCGCCGGAGAGCAACTGGGGATCTCCAGTGCCGTGCTCGGTGATGACCTCAAAGGTGCCGATCATTCCAGTCACCGTTCCCAGGAGCCCAAGAAGCGGAGCGACTGCGGCGATCACAAAGAGTGCGGTACCGAAACGCTCCATTCGGGGCTGCTCAGCAAGGAGCTTTTCAGTAGCCCGATCAAACAGGGCATCACGATTCGTCGCATCCCCCCCAAACAAGCCACGGCAGACTTCTCCAAGTGCTCCAGTGGAACGGTGACTCTCGGCAGCAATGGCCTCCAGTGTAGGAGACTCCTTGCTGGAGAGAATGCTCAAGAGTGCTTTGCTGCGGCGATTCTCGATTCCAAGAATCGCGGCCCGCCCCACCACCATCACCAAGGCTGCGAGGCCCAAGAAGGCAATCACCCATGCCACCTCTCCGCCATCCTGAATCACCTGCAGTGCGCCACGATCACTCGGCAGGGTGACGCCCTTGAGTTCACCTTCATAAAGAAACGCTGGAAGTACTCCCTTTGCCGTTCCGTCGACCAGCGCCTGAACCTCACCGGAGGACAGCGGAATCGTGCGTTGGAGGGCCCCCTCACCCACCGGCCTCAAAACGCCCGAGTTCTCTCCGGCCAACCCGTAGCTCGCTACCCGACCGAAGCGAACAATCTCTCCTTCGATCTGGCTGCCATCCTCCAGAAAGAATGCCCCCGAACTCACTGAAACGCTTCTCTCCGTATCGAGTGCTCCGAGAGTAGCCTCAACAAGACTCCCGAAAGACACCGCAGCCGATTCCTGAGTTGGAAGGGTCCAATTTAGGCTTTCAGCACCCTGTGTCAGGGTAGACTGGAGGACCGCGGTGTTGGCCTCACTGGTCATCGAAGTGCGCTCAAGGTCCGCGAGTTTGTCTTGCAGAGTCTCTCTCTCAAGACTCTTTTGCGACAACTGGCGATCGAGCTCTGCAACTTCCGTGGCGAGCTTTCCAAGAGCCACAGTCTGCTCTGAATCCAACTCGGCCAGACGAGCCGAAAGCCGGGTGCGCTCCGCATTGAGGTAGGCCACTTCACGCTGATAGGCGCGCTCCATGAGCTCTTGAGACTCTTGTGCCTCTGCCGTTCGCGGAAATGTTCCCACGAAACACAGCAACAACGCGGCGAGCACGAACTTGTACAGGGTGATTGATTTAGGCATTCAGGACTCCATCAAGGAATGGCGATGTCAAAGGCACCCTTTCGAACGCCACGCTCAAATTGATCGAACAAGGCCACAGTGGCCGATTCTTCCTCACCGGAAATGGACTGGAAGCCCCAGCCTGCATTCGTGGCCCGAGCCACTGCAAAATCCCCACCAGGGGTGCGGGCATACATGCCCCATGCTCCGACACGAACGATGTCTGCAAGAACCTGCTCCCCGTTCAGCTCAATCTGCTGTCGGTCGAAGGCAACCTCGCGGGCAATGCGCTGCTCATCCTCAAGAAAAGCCCACAGGCGTGCGCCCACTTGGGCAGCAGGAAGGGTTTTCTCGGTCAGCTGGGTGTGGAGCTCATCGAGGGCAACCAACCGGTCGGTGGTCCGGTAGGGAAGCCCCTGGGTCACATGGACCCGGACAGAGGCGATCGCTCGAGCAACAACCTGCTCCAACTCCGCATCCTCTTCCACCACAGGCTGGGCCGCAATGGTCTCTCCCACCGCATCGCGCAGCGTGCCCAAGGTGGCCTCCTCGCGGAGGAGCCGAACCTCGACATCGGCTCGCTGGGCATGAAGCCCCTGTACCCGACCTCGGAACTCTTCTCGCTCGATGTCCAAGTGTTCTTCCAAGCGACGAACCTCGAGGCGGAGATCCGCAAGCATCTCGGCGCGCTGCGCGAGATCATCCGTTGAAGAAGCACTTGCTGGCTGACCCACTAGAGCCGACCCGAGGCCGATTCCGACCGCCAAGGCCAAAAAACGGCCAAAGCCAGGGCGATGAAAATCGCCCTGGCTTGGGGTG
>PAHJ01000047.1 GCA_002705565.1 Geminicoccus sp.
CACGCCATAGATCAGCCGGGACAATGACCAGGGCAGCGGATGCGCCGTGACAGCGAGAAGTGCATGCGCGCTGAGCAGCATGGCGAGAGCCATCATGTACGCCCGCGCCATGCCAAACCGCTTCATCATCGGCCCACCCACAAAGCAGCCGATAAACCCACCCGCCGCCAGCACCACAATCAGAGCGCCCGCGACAAAGGGCTCAAACCCCAATGCGGCCAAGCGGATCGGTACGTAAGCAAAGAGCAACCCATTCCCCAACGCCACGAGCGTCATGGAGATGATCAGCGTCAGCACCACTCGCAAACGCCGCTGATCCGGCAACGGCAGGTCGGGACTGTCCAGCCCATGAAGCGACGGGGCAAGCGCCGATGCTTGGCCGTTCTCCGAGGTCTGGTTGTCGATTTCCGTCACAATTGGCACATCTCAGAAGGGGGTATGGCCTTCCTGCTTGC
The DNA here is from genome assembly GCA_002705565.1 of Geminicoccus sp. Taxonomy (GTDB): domain Bacteria; phylum Pseudomonadota; class Alphaproteobacteria; order UBA7985; family UBA7985; genus UBA7985. The sequence continues at coordinate 456 of PAHJ01000047.1, forward strand.
CGGAGCAGCAAAAGCAGTTCTTGTATTTTCGCGGCACGCGCGCCGATTATGAACCACTCCCATCCTGCGAAAGTGCATTATTGCCATGGCCAACGATCACCCAACCTCAAAATCGAACCATAACCGGCCCAACCTTGTTCGCCGCACGCCCTTTCCCGCGTCGGTCTCGCAGGCTGTGGGCACGCCGTTGCAGCCGGCCGTAGTCTACGCGTCCCCCGACGCCAGCGCGCTCGATGACCAGTATGAGGGCCGCGCCGCGGGCTACACCTACGCCCGGGAAGGCCACCCCAACGCCGACGTTCTGGCTGCAAAAATTGATGCGCTGGACTCCGCGCCGGTGCCAGGGATCGTGCTGGGGTCCGGCATGGGGGCGATTTCGGCGGTGTATCTGGGACTGCTGCGCGCGGGCGACCATATCGTCGCCGGGGACCAGCTCTATGGTCGCAGCCTGCGTTTGCTGACCCAGGATTTACCCCGCTTTGGCATTGAATGCACCTTTGTCGATGCTGGGCACGCCGAAAACGTCGCAGCGGCGATGCGGCCAGAGACGAAACTGGTGCTGGTCGAGGTGGTCTCTAACCCGACCCTGCGCATTGCCGATCTGGATGGAATCGCAGCGGTGACGGCCGGTCATGATGCACTGCTGATGGTCGATAACACCTTCACCACCCCGCGCGCGTTGCGGGGTTTTGACCACGGCGCGGACATCGTCATTCACTCGGTGACCAAGCTGCTGGCCGGGCACTCTGACGTGACGTTAGGCTATGCCGCCGTTGCCGACCCGGCCTTGCGCCAGCCGATTGTGGATGCGGCGGTGACCTGGGGCCTGACGCCCTCACCGTGGGATTGTTGGATGGCAGAACGCGGGCTGCATTCCTTTGATCTGCGCTTTGAGCGCGCCCAGCGAACCGCAGGTTTGATCGCTGAGCACTTGGGCGGCCTGGCAGGCGTGGAGGCGGTGATATACCCGGCCCGGCCTGACCACCCGGACGCAGACCGCGCCGCCGCCCTGCTCGGCGCCAATCCTGGTAACATGGTCAGCTTTCGGATCAGCGGTGGTCGAGCGCAGGCCAATGCGTTTATCCGGGGCGCAGGGGAAATTCCGTTCGCGCCGACGCTCGGCGATGTCGGCACCACGCTCTCCCATCCCGCTTCCAGTTCACACCGCGGCTTGACCGAACAAGGTCGCGCAGCGCTGGGGATTAACGAGGGCTTCTTCCGCCTGTCTGTCGGGATCGAAGAGCCCAATCTGCTGATGGATGAGCTGACCGCTGCCGTTGCAGCGGCCCGCGCCGTGCCTTAGGCCACTGGCTAAGCAGCCCCCAAACGCTGACGCGTTTCCCACTCGGGATCAAACCATGCCGGGGCGTTGCTGGGGGGGAGTAGATCCTTGCCCGCTATGATGTCCGAAGCCCGCTCGCCCACCACCATCGACGGCGCGTTGAGGTTGCCGTTGGTGATCACGGGGAAAATAGAGCTGTCCGCAACACGCAGGTTCTGCACGCCGCGCACCCGACACTCGCGGTCGAGCACCGCCATGGGGTCGTCGTCGCGGCCAATTTTGCAGGTGCAGGACGGGTGATAGGCGCTCTCAACGTTCTCACGGACCCACTGGTCGATGTCGTCGTCGCTCTCGATATGAAAACCGGGCTGGATCTCATCGCCGCGGAAGTCGGCCAGCGCATCCTGTTGCAGGATCTCGCGCGTTAGGCGGATGGCCTTGCGCCAGTCCTGCACGTCGCGTTCGTCGTTCAAGTAATTGAACAGGATGCTTGGCGCGTCTTGGGCCAAAGGCGTTTTGATCTCCACACGGCCCCGGCTGTGCGGTTTATTGGGGCCGACATGGACTTGGAAACCGTGCCCGTCAAAGGCTGCTCGGCCATCGTAACGCATGGCGGCGGGCAGGAAGTGATACTGAATGTCGGGCCACTGAACACCCTTGTCTGAGCGGATAAAGGCGCACGCCTCAAAGTGATTGGTTGCACCTAGGCCGGACTTGGTCAGCATCCAACGCGCCCCAATCCACGCTTTGCTCAGCCGGTTCAAGCGGCCATTCAAGGTAATTGGTTGGGTGCAGCGGTACTGAAAGTAGACCTCCAGATGATCTTGCAGGTTCGCGCCCACGCCCGGCAGGTCAACCACCGGCATAACGCCGGCCTCTTTGAGTACCTGTGCCGGACCGATACCGGAGCGTTGCAAGAGCGTCGGCGAGCCGATGGAACCGGCCGCGAGGACCACTTCCCGGCTGGCCATCACCTGCGCAGTTTTGCCATCCTTGGTAATTTCCACCCCCGTAGCACGCGTGCCGTCTAGCAGCACGCGTTGGGCCATCACACCGGTTATGATGGTCAGGTTCGAACGCTTGCGCGCCGGAGCGAGGTAGGCATTGGCCGTTGATTGGCGTACGCCGCCTGCGACGTTCATCTGCATGGGCGAAAAGCCCTCTTGCTGATAGCCGTTATAATCCTCGCTGACAGGATAGCCCGCCTGCTCACCGGCGCTGATAAAGGCGTCGTAGAGGGGGTTTAACTGGCGATTGTTGCCATTGCCCACGCCAACCGCCCCTTGGCGTCCGCGATAGGCATCATCCCCCCAGCCGGTGTTTTCCATCCGCTGGTAGTAAGGCAGCAGGCTGGCGTAGTTCCAACCCTCGGCACCGGCCGCTTCCCACTGGTCAAGATCGCCTGCGCAACCGCGAACAAAGGCCATGCCGTTGATCGATGACGACCCGCCCAGAACCTTGCCCCGCGGGCAGTCCATCACCCGACCGTCCAGACCCGGTTCCGGGTCGGACCAGTAACCCCAGTTGAATTTTTCCTGTGTCATTGGGATCGACAGCGCGGTCGGCATCTGCACAAAGATCGACCGATCCGACCCGCCGAACTCCAGCAAAGCAACCCGCACGCTCGGGTCTTCACTCAGCCGAGCCGCCATAATAGACCCAGCGGAGCCGCTGCCCACAATCACAAAATCAAACTCAGAATCGGTCACGTTACCCCCTATAGGGTTGTCATTAATGCTTTTCCCAGCATCCCTAGCACGTCGTTTCATCCAAAGCACAGGGGGCGGATCAGCCCTCCCGCACCGTGCGTGTCTTTTGGATGATGGTGGCGATGATCACGGCACTGGTGACCAGGCCGATGAGAGTGGCGCTCAGGGCGTTGATCTCAGGGGAAACGCCCAGTCGGACTGAGGACAGTACTTTGATCGGCAAGGTCGTAGAACCCGGACCGTTGACGAACTGGCTAACCACCACGTCATCCAGCGACAGCGCCAGCGACAGGAACCAGGCCGCCGCAACCGCAGGCGCGATGTTCGGCAGGGTCACGCGCAGAAACGCTTCGAAACGCCCGCAGCCCAGATCCATTGCGGCTTCTTCCAAGCTCATGTCAAAGTCGATCAACCGCGAAGAAATCACCACGGTGGCAAACGCCATCGTGAAGGTAATGTGCGCGATGATCAGCGTTTCCATACCGCGATCGATGTTGAAGTTCACAAAGAACAGCAGCAACGATATCCCGGTAATCACCTCCGGCATCACCAGCGGCGTGTAGACCATGCCGGTGAACAGCGTTCGCCCAAAGAATACACGCGCCCGCACCAGCGTTACCGCCGCCATCATCCCCAGCAGCGTCGCTACGGTTGAGCTGATCAGCGCCACTCGGATCGTCACCCAGGCCGCATCCCTGAACCCGCGATTGGCGAACATCTCGCCGTACCATTTGAACGAAAAGCCGGTCCACACGGTCACGAGATCATTCTCGTTAAACGAATAGATCACCAGCAGCATGATTGGCATGTATAGGAAGGCAAAACCAAAGGTGAGGGCGACCGCGTTGAAGGGCGAGAAACGTGACATGTTGGATTAGCCCTCCTGCTGGCGGCGGAGCTGATCACGCTCCTGCACCCGCTGGAACACCACAATCGGAACGATCAGCACCACAATCATGCACACCGCCACAGCCGCGGCCACTGGCCAGTCATTGTTGTTGAACAGCTCAGTTGCCAGTTGCTTTCCGATCATCAAGGTGCCTGACCCACCCAGCAGATCAGGGATCACCCACTCCCCCATGGCCGGAATAAACACCAGGAAGCAGCCCGCGATCACGCCAGGCAGCGACAGCGGCACGATCACCCGCCAGAACGTCGTAAACCCGCTTGCGCCCAAGTCGCGGGCGGCTTCAGTGTAACTCGGGTCGATCTTTTCGAGGCTGGAATATACCGGCAACACCATGAAAGGCAGATAGGTGTAGATGATGCCCAGGTACACGGCAAAGGGTGTGCTGAGCAAGGTCAGCGGTTCAGTGATCACGCTGAGCTTGATCAGTACATTGTTCAAAAACCCGTTCTTCTGCAGGATCGCTTTCCACGCATAGATCCGAATCAGATACGACGTCCAAAACGGCAGGATAATCGCCATCAGCAGGATGGGCTGAATCGACCGAGGCGCACGCGCCATGCCATAGGCAAGCGGGTAACCGATCAGCAGCGCAAAGAACGTAGCGACAGCCGCAATACGCAGCGAGGACAGGAAGGCTTTCCAGTAAAGATTGTCGCTGAGCAGAATTTCGTAGCTGTACAGGGTCATCATCTGCAATTGCGTGAAGAAGTCGCTCAACCCCTCCACCTTGCGAAAATTCGGCACGTACGGCGGCTGGCCATACTCGAATTCGGCAAAGGAAATCTGCAGGACGATGAAAAATGGCGTCAGGAAAAAGACGAACAACCAGAAGAACGGAATGATGATGGGTAAGCGGCGTGTCAGCCCCTTCACGGCGCGGATCATCATGACTGGAACACCACCCCGGAACGCGCACGCCAGCTGACCCAAACCTCATCGTTCCACGTGATCGACGACGCCACAAGCCGCAAGCGGTTGGTATCCAAAGCCTTGATGGTGACCCCTGGCGACAGCTCGACATGATAGACCGACTGGCTGCCCGTGTAGGCGATATCAACCACTTTGCCCTTGAAGGCGTTGGGAGCGTCGGTGGGTTGTTCGCGGCTGACAGTGACCTTTTCAGGGCGCACGGAGAGAAACTTCGCCGCCGGATCCACAGGGTTGTCGTCCAAAGCGCGCAAGTAAACCGGTGCCTCCGCCCCATTCCACTTGGCGACCGTGAAGTCGCCTTCCTGTCCAACAATCTCAATCTCGAACAGCGACGTATCGCCGATAAAGTCCGCGACAAATCCAGTTTGCGGGTATTCGTAGACCTCGCCCGGCGTCCCAATCTGCTGCAACTGCCCGGCGCGCATGACGCCGATACGGCTGGAAACTGTCATGGCTTCCTGCTGGTCGTGGGTGACGATAAGAAAGGTCAGGCCCAGCTCTTCCTGAATGTTCATCAGCTCGAATTGCGTTTGCTCGCGCAGCTTTTTGTCCAGCGCGGCGAGCGGCTCATCGAGCAGCAGGATTTTCGGCGATCGCGCCAAGGCACGAGCCAGCGCCACCCGTTGTTTCTGACCGCCGGAGAGCTGGTTGGGCTTGCGTTTGGCAAAGGGTTCGAGCTGGACGAGTTTCAGCATCCTGTTGGTGCGGTCCTCGATCTCTGACTTCGCCGGACCGCCAGAGCGATGCAGCCCAAAGGCTACGTTCTGCTCAACCGTCATGTGCGGGAACAGGGCGTAGGATTGGAACATCATGTTGATGGGGCGCTTGTCGGGGGCGACATCGACGATGTTCTTGCCGTCAACGATGATCTCACCGCTGGTCGGCGTTTCAAAACCCGCGAGCATGCGCATCAGCGTGGTCTTGCCGCAGCCACTGGGGCCGAGCAAAGCGAAGAATTCACGCTGGTAGATATTGAGGCTAACGTTGTCCACGGCGACAAACGAACCGAAGCGCTTGGTGACGTTACGGAATTGAACCAGAGGCTCCTGGTCCTGCTCCGCCCACGGGGAAAAGTCCGTGGTGGGCGCAGGGGAAATCAACTTGTCTTGCTGGGTCACGAAACCCTCTCCCTCAAAGAGAAACCCCTTCCCCGCCGCCTTCACGACGAAGGCAGCGACGAAGGGGTTTCATGTCAGGCTAGCGCGCGATTGGCCGGCTCTAGGAGCCAGTAACAACCCGCGTCCAGGTCCGCGTCACGACGCGCTGAACGCGTGGTGGGTAGGGCTGGAGCACGTACAGGGACTCTTGGGTCTCTGCCGGTGGGTAAATCGCAGGGTCGTCGATCACTTCGGAGTCCAGCAGCGGCTGGGACGTGACGTTGCCGTTTGCGTAGTAGACGTAGTTGGTTGCCGCGGCGATGTTCTCTGGATCCATGATAAAGTTCAGGAACACATGAGCTTCCTCGACGTTGCCAGCATCAGTCGGGATCGCCATTTGGTCGAACCACATCAGCGCGCCCTCATCGGGTACGATGTACTCGATGGTTACGCCGTTATCGGCATCGTCAGCTTCGTAAAGCGCGATGAAGACGTCACCGGACCAGCCCAAAGCCAGGCAGATCTCACCGTTCGCCAATGCGTCGATGTACTCGGAGCTGTGGAACTTGGTCACGTAGGGACGGATGCTTTCCAGCAACTCACCGCCCTTTTCGATATCGGCCGGATCCTGGCTGGTTGGGTCGAGGCCGAGGTAGTTCATCGCAGCCGGGATCACTTCCGTTGGGGCATCGAGGATGTGCACACCGCAGTCAGAGAGCTTGGAGATCTTATCGACGTCAAAGATCAAATCCCAGGATGAGCCGTAGTCGTCGCCCAGACGCTCAGCGACCATGCCAACGTTCACACCAATACCGGTGGTGCCCCACATGTAGTTGATAGAGTAGGCGTTGCCCGGATCAGAGGACGCGGTTGCTGCCTTGATCTCATCCCACAGGTGAACGCTGTTTGGCAGCGCGCTCTGGTCGAGCTGCTGGAACACGCCGGCTTGGATCTGGCGAGCGAGGAAGGACGCGGACGGGACCACGACGTCGTAGCCAGAGTTACCCGCCAACAGCTTGGCTTCGAGGACTTCGTTTGAATCAAAGACGTCATACGTAATCTTGATACCGGTTTCGTCCGTGAATTTCTCGAGCAGGTCTTCGTCAATGTAGTCCGACCAGTTGAGAACACGGACTTCTTGAGCCTGTGCCGTGCCAACAGCAACGGTCGCAAGCGCGCTGAGCGCGACAAGTGCAAACTTTTTCATGAGGCATTCCTCCCGGATTAAATGTGACTTGCAGCCCCTAGGCTGCTCCTCAGTTTTATTGCAAGGCAGACGGTGCCACGGGATTGTGCAATAAACAACCAGAAGACGACTTTTAGACGCTAAATTGAGCGCAAATTTGGGACGTTTGCCCGTTTTTGTATCTTTCCGAATCTGTCCACGCCACCATCGGAGGCCGCAGGATTCAGGAAACGTGAAGCAGGCAAAGCTCTAGACAGAGGTTCTCAGGCGTGGTCCTGTTTGGCGCTAAACTTCCAGGGGTAATTGGCGAAGTATATGTCTTTTTTGTCGGATATCTGGCAGGCGGTTGGGCCGACGACCCTCACGCTTTGGCTTCTCCTTCTGGTCGCAGTAACGGTGGGCGCTGCCTTGACCGTTGGACGACTGGTCCGCTACGGCCCAGCGCGAATGCTTTTCCTCGCACCAGCCTTTCTCCTGTTTGGCGTTTTTGTCCTTTATCCAATTGGGGGTTCGGCATGGATGAGCTTGCACGACGTGCGAGCGGACCGAATCATTTGCTCTGATGGTCGTGAAATCGCTGATCTGGAAACCGGTGAAAAGTGCCGTCGAGTACAAAAAATGGAGTTTGTGGGGCTCGATAACTACGAGCGTTTCTTCGCAAAAACTCCGCGCAACATCAAACGTTTGCGCAAGGAATTCGGGAAACTGCTGTCGTTCCAATACCTAAACCCTACGCTTACGGAAAAGGAGCGGGACAAGGCCAAACCCGTTTATCCCCGCCTCACAGATGCGGCGGAGGCGTTGATGAATAACGTGATCTGGCTGATCCTGTTTCAAATCGCCATCCCCATAGGCTTGGCGCTCGCAGTGCTCCTTAACCAGAATCACTTCGTCACCCGGCTGATGAAGCCCATGTTCTTCTTCCCCTTTGTGTTATCGCCAACCGTTATCGCGTTCCTGTTTCAGTTTTTCTACAACACGTCTGACGGGGCACCACTGCTGTGGTTCTTTGAGGCGGTCGGTTGGGGTAAAGATGGGGTGCTTGGGACCAACGGCTGGTCCAATATTGGCATTATCATCGCCGCGTGGTACCCGCAAATTGCCTACTGTGTGATCATCTATCTTGCCGGTTTGACAGCGATTAATTCGGAATTGATTGAGGCAGGAAAACTTGACGGCGCGTCGGGCTTCACCTTGTTCCGAACGATCGTCATGCCTCAGCTCTGGCCTGCCACCTTCATCTGCGTTGTGGTGACCACCATTGGTGCTCTGCGGTCTTTCGATCTCGTGCACGTTATGACGGTTGGGGGGCAGAAATCCGAGGTGCTTGCCCGGCTGATGTACGAAGTAGGCTTCGGAGAGAATGGCGGTAACTACGGCTATGGCGCCACCATTTCGGTGATCCTCTTCCTAATTATGCTCGTTTTTATTATCTTCTTTGTCACTAACATGATCCGCCAAACGGACGATTAAGGGAGGGCTTTGCCATGTATCCGAGTCCTGAACACACCTGGCGTCCCGGCGCGAGAGTCTTCTATTGGTCCTGCGTGGCGTCGGTCACGCTGGTTTGGCTGACACCGATTTTCCTGCTGATATTGACCGCGCTGAAGTCAAATCGACAGATCAACAGCGAGCAGGGCGCCAAGTTTACCATTCCAGAACCCTTCTTGCCCGAAGGTTTCATGACCATCCTTAGCAATGGGGCATTCTGGACGTCCTTGATGTACAGCTTCATGGTTGTCTTGCCGGTGGTGTGTATCGCCGTCGGTTTCGCAACGCTTGCCGGTTACGTCCTCGCCAAACACAAATTTCTCGGCCGCACCTGGATTTTTGCGATATTCGTTGCCGGCAATTTTGTACCTTTTCAGGTCCTGACGTTTCCAGTTTTGAGGATGATGCAGGATCTCGGGTTTGGGGAGTGGTCGCCATACAACTCGCTGTGGTCCTTGATCATTTTCCATGGCGCCTTTCAGACGGGGTTTTGCGTCTTCTTCATGCGCAACTTCATTGCCGCCTTACCAACCGAGCTGATCGAAGCGGCACGGATGGAGGGGGCGAATGAGCTCCAGGTGTTCACTCGGATCATCTTGCCCCTGCTCCGCCCTGCGCTGGCCGCTCTGGGCCTGCTGATCTTTACCTTTGTCTGGAACGACTTCTACTGGTCGCTGGTACTGACACAGGGCGACTTGATGCTTGTGCCGACCCAGCTGGTAAACCTTGCTCGAGGCCAGTGGCAGAACCAGTGGAACGTCATGGCCGGGGGATCAATCATTGTCGCCTTACCGCCGCTCGTGTTCTTCTTTTTCCTGCAACGGCAATTCGTGGCAGGCCTGACATTGGGCGCGCAAAAAGGCTAGGAAAACGGCGTGACGTGCCTCTGGTTCCAGCAATCAGAGTGCGTCACGTTCTAGGTTTAGCCAATGACACTCGGCTTCGCTCAACTGAACCGTTAACGCTGGTAAAGTCGTGGCCAGCTCTTCGATTGTTCGCGGCCCAATCAGCGCCATCGAAGGAAACCCCTGCCCCAGCACCCACGCTGTGGCAATCTGATGCGTCAGCACGCCTTTCTGTTCCGCCAAGACGCCCGCCCTCCTGCGCCGCTCTGCATTATCGACGGAGGCAAAGCACGTGTCCGGGGCTGTGTCATTAGGCAGTTCTGTGCGCTGTCCCTGCTCGATGAAATAGCCGCGCGCTTGGGACGACCACGAGATGTGGGTCGCTTTGCTGTCGCGCAAAAACCCCAACATCGAAGCTGTGTTGGAGGTGATGCAACCAGCCCAAACCGGCTTTTCCATCACGGCCAATGAGAGGTTGTTGTTGAGGATACTCAACGGCCTCAATCCGTGGGCCTCGGCATAGGCGCCCGCTTCTTTAAACCGCTCTACCGTCCAATTCGACCCTCCAAGCGCACCAAGCAAGCCCTCGTCCACCAACGCATTCAGTGCATCGACAAACTCACCAACCGGCACGTCGAGATTATCTCGGTGCATGATGTAAACCGGCGCATGATCCAACCCGAGACGTTCGAGCGAGATTTCAAGCTGTTCAGCAATTTTCCCCGGCAAGCAGTTGGGCGTATGCGCGCCCTTAACGATGACTTTTGCCTCCTTAGACACGCCGCGAGACCGCATCCATTGCCCTAAAACTTGCTCATGCAGCCCCTTGCCATAGACGAAAGCTGAGTCAAAGGCATTACCGCCAGCTTCCCACCATGCGTCCCACAGCGGCGCGGCTTCTTCGAGCGTATTCTTGTTGTCACAGCCAACGATCAGTGTGCTCAATTCGCCGTTCATGCCGTTGAGCGTAGCGCGCTGAATTTGCGGGGTCATTTCGAGTTGCATGGGGCCATCTCCAGAGTCTTTCCGATACCAATCTACCCTTCGATGAACCCGGACATCGGTCAAGGGAGCAAAAAAATAACCCCGGTAGATTTCTCTACCGGGGTTACGAACAGCGGCTCAACTTTGAACCGCTGATACAAGGTCTCTAGAACTTAGAGAGCGCCGAAGATTTCTTCGCGAGCATCTTCGAGGTCTTCCAGGATGTCATCGATCGCGGACGGGTCGAGCATAAATTCAACCATGCCCTTCATGCCAGCGGACGCCATTTCTGGTGTCGTGTCACGATCGTAGAACTGAGCCGTGACAGACTTCGCCAGCATCTCAGCACCAGCCTGCATGAAGCGGTCGGATGGAGCTGCTGCGTCAGCACGCGGAGACAGCGTCCCGAAAGCGTCAGACAGAGCGTCAGTTGCTTCCTTGGTGCCTACGAAGGCCAGGAATTTCTTCGCGTTCTCAACATTCTGAGCGTTGGACGGCATGAAAATCAGGTCAGTAGGCGCATCTTCACCACGAGGGATCGAAGCGTCGATGTCAGGGAACTGGAAGAACTCGAGCTGGTCCTGAGTTTCTGGTGGCAGGTTGCCAACCAGGAAGTTACCCATGAGGTACATGGCCGCTTCGCCATTTACCAACGGAGCCTGTGCTTCCTGCCAAGAAAGGTTCTGGTGACCTTCGAGGAAACAGTCAGCTTCAACCGCGCGCGCCCAGTTAGCGAAAGTCGCCCGAACACCATCGTCAGTGTAAGGGATTTTACCCAGCATCAGGTCGATGTGGTACTGGAGGCCGTTCGTCCGCATGTTGACGTAGTCGAACCAGCCCGCAGCAGTCCACAGGTAACGTGTACCGATGGTGAAAGGCGTGATGCCTGCAGCATTCAGCGTTTCACAAGCAGCAAGCAGACCATCAAACGTGTCTGGAACTTCGATGCCGTTTGCTTCCATGATGTCACCGCGAGCGTAAACGCCCCACTGGTAGAACGAGTAAGGCAGGCCATACTGCGCGCCGCCGAACGTTACAGACGGAGCGGTCGAAGCCATGGCAGTCATCAGATCGCCTTCAGCCCAAACGTCAGAAATATCAGCAAACAGGCCATTCTCAACGAAACCAGCCATGCGGTTACCCGCAAACCAGAAACCAACATCTGGACCTTCATCGGCAACCAAGAAGTTACGAATGGCGGACTTGTAAGCCTCATGCTCTGTGGTGTTCACGGTTACGTTGATGTCAGGGTACTCTTCCGAGAACATAGCCACAACTTGCTCAATGGCAGCCATTGGCGCGGCGTCAGACTGGTTTGACGCGATAACCAAGTCGCCTTCTGCATGCGCCGTAGCGCCAAATGCCAGCGTAGCGACGCCAGCAATAATCAGCTTTTTCATAGTTTCCTCCCAAAAATACATGGCGCAGGCGCCATGTACGAAAAAGACTGTGAACTCTTTAGCCTTTTTAAAAAAGACCGAGTGAAGAGAGTTTCCTTTTGGCACAGGGACACACGTGCTCCCCCGGTCAAAACTCCTCCCTCTACTGCGCAGTATACGCACAGGTTGGAATATCTGCACTCCGGAAAAAGATTATTCGTTTCCGGGTAAATCATGATTCGTTGGGTACGACGGCTTTGGCGAGGCGTTTCGTCCCCCGTGTTGGAACACTGGACAAAGTCTAGCGTTCCAAGAGTTCACAACAACGCCGCCCGCTTGAGCCCGTCGTGTGTCCAAGCCAACGCAGCGGAAATGTTTTTCGTTCAACCGCTTTCTGACGTCTCTTCCACGACGTCGGCCGTTGGCAAGAAGCCCCCAGACTGAAGCGCCCACAGGCGGGCATAAACGCCGTTATGATCCAGCAGTTCCTGATGGCTACCCATCTCGACGATGCGGCCGTCTTCCATGACCACCAGCCGATCCAGGCGGGAGATCGTCGATAGGCGGTGTGCGATCGCAATCACGGTCTTGCCGGTCATCAGGCCAAGCAATTGCTCCTGGATCGCGTGTTCTACCTCAGAATCGAGCGCGGATGTCGCTTCATCGAGGATCAGGATCGGTGCGTCTTTGAGGATTACCCGGGCAAGTGCAATGCGCTGGCGCTGGCCACCGGAGAGTTTGACCCCGCGTTCGCCTACGTGGGCATCCATGGCTTTGCGACCCTTGTTGTCCTCCAGATCCACGATAAAGTCCCATGCCTGCGCCTGCTTGGCCGCCGCAATCAACTCCTCTTCGCTGGCGCCGGGCTTGCCATAGCAGATGTTATCGCGGATCGAGCGGTGCAGCAGACTGGTGTCCTGCGTGACCATGGCGATCGCTTTGCGCAAGCTGTCTTGCTGCACCTCGCTGATGTTCTGCCCGTCGATCCTGATTGCGCCGTCTTCGAGGTCAAAGAACCGCAGAAGCAGGTTCACCAGCGTTGACTTGCCAGCCCCAGAATGTCCAATCAATCCAATTTTCTCACCGGGTTTGATATCCAGATTCAGGCCAGAAATGACGCTTCGCTCCTTGCCATAGTTAAAGGAAATATCGTCGTACAAAATCCGCCCTTCCTGCACCATCAGCGGCTTGGCGTTCGGTGCGTCCACGATGGCATGCGGAACGGAAATGGACTGTCGTCCTTCGGAGACCGCGCCGGCGCTTTCGAAAATATGGCCGAGCAGCCAGAGCATGATGCCAGAAAACCACGTCAGCGTGGAAACCAGAGGCAGAGCGGTAGCAATCGTTCCCGCCGACGCACTGCCAGCCATCCAGAACCAGAGACTGAGCGCTGCGGTAAACACCACCAGTAAAGCGTTGATGCAAATCAACAGCGCCGACATGGTGACGGAGCGGCGCATCACCTGGATCCAGCCAAAGTTGAAGTCATCGATGGATTCGGCGACGTTGGCGTCCTCCAACCCTTTGTTGGCGAAGAGCTTCACCGTCTGAATGTTGGTGTAGCTGTCAACAATCCGCCCTGTGACCTCGGACCGCAATTCCGAGTGAGCTTCGGACGCGCGCTGGATCCGGGGCATGAAGAAAATGATCAGGCTGACGTAGGCGACGGTCCAGATGAGTAAGGGAACGGCCAGCCAAAGCGAGGTAAAGGCCAGAATAATCAAGGAGCCGACCAGATAGATGAACCCGTAGAGAATACCGTCCAAGGAAGTCAGCACTACTTCCCGCAAAGATATCCCTGTCTGCATCACGCGATTAGCAATGCGACCGGCGAAGTCATTGGAGAAAAAGGATATATCCTGACCCAAAATATGACGGTGGGACTGCCATCGTATGAAGTTGCCAAAACCGCCCATCAGGCCCAATTCCACGACAGCCGTCTTGCCGATGAGAGCGAGCGGGCGGAAGAACAGGAAGAACCCAACCATGCCGAGTAAGACCGGCAACCGCTCCTGGATCAAAGCAAGTCGCTCGTCCGCCGTTTCGATGCCGGGCGTAGCGAAGATGTCAACGAAATAGCCAAGCGCGATCGGAATCATCAAATCCGCTGCAACCTCCAACACTTTGAAGAACAGCGCGAGCACCAGCGGCCATTTGATCTGCCGCGCGAAATACCAGAAAAACGCCAGCAAACCTTTCGGCGGCGGCCCCTCTTCCGGAGACGGCAAAAGCGGCATCGCCAGCCGCTCTATAAACGTCATGGGATGACGCGACTCCCCGGCAACCAATTTCTCGCGCGTGCCTTCATCAAGCGGCTCTTTGTGAGCTGGGATAAAATCGGTCATGGGGTCCTTTGGCGTTTCTGAATGTGAAGAGTTCCAGAAGCCCGCCTGGGACCACGGAAGTTCGAGGCGGTAATAACGGGATCATTGAAACAGGTTGCGCTTATCCTGACAAAGAGTTTGTCCAAAAAAAGGGGCAACCAAAGCTGCCCCTGTCTTAACGCTGTATCTGCTAATTTCCAGACTACCTACACCGGTATTTTTGCCCGGAAAGACGTTTCAGCTCCTTACCGGCTTTGCAGGCAACCTCACAGTACACTTGGTCTCTATTGTTCTGTAGTCGCCAGAACCCATCGGTACCTTTAATTACTCTTTGACTGCCGGTTAAGATTTTTGTGTTTCGGTTGCAACCGGACGCAGGATCAACCTTACAGTAGTGCGTATCACCCTGCTTATGCGTCAGCGTGGAGCCTTCCGCACACGAGGTCTCACAGTACAGACGATCACTGTTCCGCTTCTTCCAGCCCGTGTCAC
>PAHJ01000048.1 GCA_002705565.1 Geminicoccus sp.
TTAAAACGGCATTTTCGCGACAATGCCAAAAATATGAATTTTTGTCGTGAAAGCTGTCATTTGAGGAAAAAAAACCCGCAAATGACAGCCCACGTAACAAAGAGCACGATCAGATTTGAGCGGCCCTTCTCTTGCCAATTATGAGCACTTTAATGCTCTTCTTTGATGATCCCGCCAACAACCTAGAAAAAAGAAGTAATCAGCATCCCACCCGTTTTTTTGGAGCGATATTTCGCCCACTTGGTTGGAAAATGGCGTTAAGTGAGCGCCACATTCCATTATCGAGCTCTGGGCCGCATTCAGATATCCCGCTCGCACCCCAAATTCTGCACACAGGACGCAGTAAAGCATTGAAAATAGACCGCAAATTAAATGCCGGTACGGTCAATACTCTCTCAGCCCCAAAGCTACGAACGCATGGTATGCCATCAAGCGACTCGGACGCAAGGGAGATTATGCGTCATTTTTGCATCACCTTCATCAGCTGTGACTCCGAAGACTCACATTGGAGAACAGATGAGAACGCATGTGGCAATTCCCTTGGGCTTCATCTCTTAAACCCGCAATGTGCAGCCACAAAACGCTGCCTGGGCCCACTGGCCTATGTGGCGATCTGTTTGGAAAGTTAAAACCATGGTCGAATGGCGTATGCCCGGCATTGTATTGTCTGCCCGTCGCTATGGCGAAGGCGATCTGGTGGTCAGTGCACTGACCGAAGAGATGGGACGCCACGCTGGTTTGGTGCATGGCGGCGGGTCTAAGCGCAATCGGGCGAACTATGAGATCGGCAACCGTCTCGATCTATCGTGGGCTGCACGCCTGAATGAACATCTGGGCAACTACCGCGCCGATATGATCGACAGCCCTGCCGCGGGCATCATGCACGACCCCGACAGGTTGGCAGCCTTGGCCAGTTTGTGCGCGCTGGTCGATATCAGCATGCCGGAACGCGACCCGGCGCCGGGTCTCTATGCCGCTATGACCGTATGGCTCGACCAGATACAATCCGATCACTGGGCGGCCATGCTGGTGCGGATCGAGCTGGGGTTACTGGAAATCCTTGGGTTTGGGCTGGACCTCTCTTCGTGCGCCGTCACAGGTGACACCACGGAGTTGACCCATGTCTCCCCCAAATCTGGGCGCGCTGTCTCAGCCAGTGCTGCGGAGCCTTATCTAGACCGCTTGCTGCCTCTACCGGGCTTTCTGGTGGGATCGGGTGCCGCCGATGAAGCTGCCATTATTGATGGATTACAGCTGGCCGGACACTTTCTGGAACGGCGCGTCTTCAACGTTCACAACTGGACCCTTCCACCCCAGCGCGCCTTGCTTGTGCAAAGGATGCAACGCCGAATGCAGGATAGGGGTTAGGCTTTGCAGCGGAGCGCGAGGATACCGGTTATTGTTTTCGGTCTGAGTCTGAAACTTTGGTTGATCCTGCTTCTTATGATGGGGATCCGCTTTGCGCTGATGTTCGGGACTGGGCCGATACATGACGAGGCGTATTACTGGTCCTGGAGCCAGCGCCTGGACTTTGGCTATTACGATCAGCCCTTTCTGACCGGCTGGCTGCTTGCGCCCTTTGTTGCGGTGCTGGGGGACCATGCGTGGGTGATGCGGGCGGTTGCGACGGGACTGACGTTCGCAACCTCTGTGTTTCTGGCGCACGCTGCGCGCTGTCTGGTGATCGATCACCCACTGACCCGGCCCATTACTTCATCCTCATCCTCATCCGGCCAAAGTGCGCCGACGTCGTGGCACCATGTCGAGAACGGATTTTTGGTGCTGGCGGTGACCAGCCCGGTCCTTTGGAGCGTTGGGCTGCTCTACGTCCATGACACGGTGATGCTGTGCTTTCTCAGCCTGGGCCTGTGGTGGGGCCTGGAGGCCGTGCGCGGGACACGAGGCGTGGGGGCGCGAGGCTGGTGGATTGGCACTGGACTGGCGCTGGGCCTCGCCTTCTCCGCCAAGGTATCGGCAGCGCTGTGGATCGCGGCATTGGGATTGGGGCTGGCGATACATCCCGCGGGGTGGTCGCATTTGCGCTCTGCTGGGCCCTGGATCGCAGCGGCGATTGTGCTGGGTTTTGTGGCCGTTTTCCTCTCATGGAACGCACTCAACGATTGGGTCACATTCCGGCACGTCGGTAGCGAGCATCTGAGCTTGAACAGCACCGACGGCACCACTCAAGAGCCCCTGCTGGCCAAAGCGAGCCGAATGGCTCTGATGGTACTGGCTGCGGTGCTGCTCAGCAGCCTGACCGCCGTGGCACTCAGCCTTGGCCGTCTGGGCGCCTTGCGCCGCTCGCCAGGTTTGCTGGGGCTGGCGCTGTTTGTGGCTTTACCATTCGTCGGGTTTCTGGCGCTGAGCTGGTTTCGCGAAATCTACATCAACTGGCTGATCCCCAGTGCTTTGGGGCTTTTAGTTCTGGGCTGTCTGCTATGGCCGGCTGAGGGCCGACGGCGATGGGCACTGGTCGGTACGGTGCCTTCATTGCTGCTTACCTGCGCACTGCTGGTCCCCATCGCGCTGCGCGAGCCACGGTTCATGCCCGCGAATGCCCGCGACATGCTGGGCTGGGAAGGCTCACTCGAGAAACTCACCGCCTACCGCGATCTTGCGTATCCCGACCACCGCATCGTGGGCAACTACTACCAGCTCGCCGCTCAACTGGCGTTTCATCAGAACGAGGTTTTGCCCTCCGTGGGCTTGGATCCGCGTCCACACCAGTTTGCGCTATATGGGCAGCAAGAGGCCGGGGCAAACCAGTCCATGCTGGTGCTGGCGCCCTCGCTGGAAGCAGGGCGAGCAGCTTTGGAGCCGATCTATTGCACGGTCACGCCGATTTCGCCCTGGCCCGTCAACCACCGCGAAGGCCGGATTGCAGAACCCTATCTTTTTGCCATAAGTGACCCGGCCCAACGTCCCAATTGCACTGCCCACACGCGCAGCGATTAGCCCGATACAGGTACGGGGGTTCAGGAGCCTTTTGCAAACATGTGAGCGTAACGGGTCGCGACGATTTCGTCATAGGCAGGGCGCTCCTGCAGGCGTGTTACCCAACGCTCAACCCGCCCCTGGGCTACCCTTTTGATGACCGGCATTGAATAGAAGCGGTACATGTAAACGCCCGTTGCGATGTCGGCCAATGTGAAATTCTCACCGAAAAGCCAGTCTTTCCCATCCAAGGCATTGCCGATTTTTAGTGTTTCCATTTGAAACCGTCTGGCTGACATGGCGATCAGGCCTGGCTTTCGGTCGCGCGGTTGGGTCCTGACAACCTGAGAGAAGGTTTTCATGAATTCGGGGTACAGCGTGGTGCTGCCGAAATCCATCCAACTGTCGATTCTAGCGCGGGTCTCTAGGTCAGCGGGGTAGAAGGCATCACCTCCGGGTTGAGATTGCACCAGATAGCGTAGGATGGCGTTGGACTCGGCGAGTTTAAAATCACCGTCCTGCAAGACAGGAACGCGGCCAAAGACGTTTATATCTTTGAATTCATCATCATCCAAACCACCAAACTCGCCGCCTTTTTCCACCAAAGTATAATCGGCGCCCAATTCTCTGAGCAGCCACATCACCTTTTGAACGTTGATCGAGTCTTTGCGGCCGAAGAGTGTCAAAGCCAAGGGATTTTCCTCCGAAGAAAGTTCTGCCAAGCCTAGAATCCAGGCCCTGTTTGTCCTAACGCAGCCTGCCTTTTCTTCAAGGTCGGGTCTGCCATCGCAGGGATGCGACGTTGTTTACCTGTCTTAACAGCAACAATTTAGCTATGTGGGCGTAGAAATACTGCAGATTGCCCTAGGAGAATAGAGATGAGCGTAGCGGACTTCAAAGTCGCGGACATGGGCCTTGCTGATTGGGGCCTTAAGGAAATTGCAATTGCTGAAACCGAGATGCCGGGCCTGATGGCCTTGCGCGAAGAGTATGGTGACGCCAAGCCTTTGTCCGGCGCCCGCATTGCGGGCTGCTTGCACATGACCATTCAGACGGCTGTGCTGATCCAGACGCTCGAGGCGCTGGGCGCAACGGTGCGTTGGTCGTCCTGTAACATCTACTCCACCCAGGACCAGGCTGCCGCTGCGGTCGCTGCATGCGGGACGCCCATCTTTGCGTGGAAGGGTGAGACGGAAGAAGAGTTCTGGTGGTGCATCGAGCAAACCATCACCGGCCCGGACGGCTGGACGCCCAACATGATCCTCGACGACGGTGGTGACCTGACCCAGATCATGCACGACAACTACCCGGAGATGCTCGACGACGTGCGCGGGCTGTCGGAAGAAACCACCACCGGCGTGCACCGCCTCTACGAAATGGCGCGGGACGGCAAGCTGAAGGTGCCTGCGATTAACGTCAACGACAGCGTGACCAAGTCCAAGTTCGACAACCTGTACGGCTGCCGGGAATCGCTGGTCGATGCTATTCGTCGCGGAACGGACGTGATGATGGCGGGCAAGGTTGCCTGTGTTGCTGGCTTCGGCGACGTGGGCAAGGGCTCAGCCGCTTCGCTGCGCAATGCCGGATGCCGAGTGATGGTTACCGAAGCAGACCCCATCTGCGCCCTGCAAGCCGCCATGGAAGGCTATGAGGTTGTCACGATGGAGGACGCGGCGCCGCAGTGCGATATCTTTATCACCGCGACCGGCAACATCGACATCATTACCGTCGACCACATGCGCGACATGCACGATCGCGCCATTGTCGCGAACATCGGTCACTTCGACAACGAGATCCAAGTGGCCCAGCTGCGGAACTTCAAGTGGCACAACGTTAAGCCACAAGTTGACGAGGTCGAGTTCCCCGATGGTAAGCGCATCATTCTGCTCTCTGAAGGGCGCTTGGTGAACCTGGGCAACGCAACCGGCCACCCGTCGTTTGTCATGTCTGCGTCGTTCACCAACCAGACGCTGGCCCAGATCGAGCTGTGGCAGAATGCCGAAAACTACGAAAACAAGGTCTATGTACTGCCCAAGCATCTGGATGAGAAGGTGGCCAAGCTGCATCTGGAAAAGGTGGGCGCACAACTGACGAAGCTCAGCCAGGAACAGGCGAACTACATCGGCGTAACGACCGACGGCCCGTTCAAGCCAGAACCTTACCGCTACTAAGCCACACGCGCCCTCCGCGCTCTGGCATGCTGAGGGCGCCTGACCAAAATGACAGCCCGCTTCGCGGACTGGCTCGATTGCTTTAAGCCCTCCCCCTGTACTCAGGCGGAGGGCTTTTTTGCGTCACACGGGCTCGAACCCGGTTCTTCGAGCCCTGCTTGCGCATAATGCATTGAATTCAGCGCACCACGCTGGCATAGAAATGCGGTAATCAAAGGCCGCCTGCCCTCGCAACTCCGCTCCACGCGCCTCCCCCATGGGAGCAACCTCGGAAAGCATAAAGCAAGGCGGATGCGAGGAATGATCCGTGATTAATACCCCGCCGGAGCACCAGCAAGACCAACCAACTGCCGACGCGCTCACAGCGCCTGCATCGCCCTTGTCATCGAGCGGATTTCGCGCGGTCGATGCCTTTCTCGGCGTCACACAGTCGGTCACTGGAAACCGATGGGTCGCGCGCAAAGCCAGCGACGATGTCGCCACGCAGATCGCCGCACTGACCGGCCTACCGGCTCCGGTTGCCCGAGCCCTGGCCTCGCGACAGGTTCAGCCAGACGGGGTGCAGCGCTTTCTTGAACCCAAGCTGCGCGATATCCTGCCTGACCCCTCACACCTGCTGGACATGGATACCGCGATCGAACGCACGCTGGCCGCGCTGCTGACGGACGAGACCATTATCTTATTCGCTGACTTTGACGTCGATGGTGCAACCAGTTCCGCCCAGGTGCGCCGGTTCTTCCGCGCGCTGGGCAAGGAAGTGGGCTGCTACATTCCTGACCGCCATAAAGAAGGCTATGGCCCCAAGGTCGAAAGCATGCGCCAGCTTGCGCAGGACGGTGCAGACCTGATCATCACACTCGACTGCGGAACTATGGCGCACGAGGCGCTGTCTGCGGCCCGGGACGCCGGCGCTGACGTCATTGTGCTGGACCATCACATGGCCATCGAAGAGCTGCCCCCAGCGGTCGCGGTGGTCAATCCCAACCGCCTCGATGACCCCAGCGAGCATGGCGCGATCGCTGCTTGTGGACTGACGTTTCTCTACCTTGTTGCGTTGAACCGCGCCTTGCGAGAGATGAACTACTACGAGGACCAAGGCATCACCCCGCCGGACCTGATGGGTATGCTGGATATGGTTGCCATGGGCACCGTTTGCGATGTCGTCCCGCTGCTTGGCTTGAACCGTGTGTATGTCAGCCAGGGCCTGCGTATCC
Source organism: Geminicoccus sp. (assembly GCA_002705565.1). Taxonomy (GTDB): domain Bacteria; phylum Pseudomonadota; class Alphaproteobacteria; order UBA7985; family UBA7985; genus UBA7985. The sequence continues at coordinate 6,320 of PAHJ01000048.1, forward strand.
TTGAACGATGGAACAATCCGGGTATGAAGGCGCTCCGGGAGATTACAGGTCGAAACGGCATTCTGACGCCTGAGATCTTCGGCTTTGACCTTGGTCCGAGAATCAACGCTGGTTCCCGCATGGGGGACAGCCGGATTGGCTCCGACCTGCTCAGCACTGACGACCCCGAACTCGCCAAAGAATTGGCCCAGCGTCTCGACGACCTGAATGTCGAACGCCGGGCGGTTGAGGCTGAGGTTATGAAGGAGGCCCGCAAAGCCGCGCTGGAAAACCGCGCGGTTGTGCCGCCGATCCTGATTGCTGGCGGCGAAGGATGGCACCCAGGTGTGATCGGTGTTGTCGCAGGTCGGCTCAAAGGCAACCATCGCCGGCCGGCCATTGTCGTCAGCTTTGAAGGCGGGCTCGGAAAGGGTTCGGGACGGTCCATCCCAGGCATTAATCTCGGCGCGCTGATCCTTGAGGCCAAAGACAGGGGTTTGCTGATCGAGGGCGGTGGACACGCCATGGCGGCGGGCCTTGCCGTCAGCGAAGAAAAGTGGCCCGCTTTCGTCGCCTATATGGAGGCCGAGGTGGGCGCGCGATTGAACCAGGCACCGGACCCGGATGTCATGGAGTTCGATGTCGCCATGGCCCCGGCTGCCGTGACGTTTGAAACCGTTCAGATCTTCAAGGACATGGAACCCTTTGGACAGGGCAACCCACGCCCCCGGGTCGCCATCACCCGCCCCCGGATCGCTAACGCAACCATCGTGGGTGAAAAGCACGTCGCCGTGCAGTTGGAAGGCTCGGACGGCGCGCGGGTGAGGGCCATCGCGTTTCGCGCTGTTGAAAACCCACTGGGCGATGCCCTGCTGCACCGCAGCGACCGGCCCTTACACGTTGCCGGGAACCTTGCCTTGGATGAATACCGGGGCGGCCGAAACGTGCAGATGATCATCGAGGATGCGGCCGAGGTGCCAGACTAGGCACCAGCCAGCCCCAAAACAGGCTACGTCACCACCCGGTCTGTGATGGCTTCGCCACGTACCGAGACAAGCCCTTCCGACGTAGCCAATTGCAGACCCGTTGCAGACCCGTTCGAAATGAGGCACCATGTCTTAATTCTGAAATGGGCCGATCAAAGTCGCCCAGTCATTCCGCGTCAATTTCGGCGCACCTTTCTAAAACACGATTTTGGTTCGGGGAAACGTCATGGCACATGGTCAGGCGCGTCCGGCTTCCTTGCGGCTAAAGACCGCCCGGGAGTCTGCGACGCTGGTGCTGCTGGTAGCGGTTTATGGGCTTTGGGGGGTGTTTATCTTCAGCGCGACCTGGGGGATTCCCTGGTGGGTATCCTGTCCCGTGCTGACCCTCTTGGTCGTGCAGTTCCTGTCCTTGCAACACGAAGCCCTGCACGGGCACCCAACCCGCTCTTCGTTGATCAATGAGGCCTTGGTGAGCCTGCCTTTAGCGCTGATCTATCCCTATCGGCGCTACAAATCCTTGCACCTGCGCCACCACAACGATGAAAACCTCACCGACCCGTTTGACGACCCGGAAAGCTGGTACTTTGAAGCGGAAGATTTCGCCCGGCAGCATCCGGTCGTGAAGGCGCTGTGGCGGGTCAATGCGACCTTGATGGGTCGACTTCTGCTGGGGCCCCTGCTGTCAGGCATCGGACTCGTTCGTCGAGATTGGGAAGCTGTTTTGCGGGGCGATCGAGCGATCTTGCTGGCCTGGGCGCTGCATATCTTCGGGCTGGCAGTGCTGTTCAGCCTGCTAACCTTGGCGGGGTTCAGTGCGTGGCTCTATTTGCTGGCGGTCGCTTATCCGGCGTCGTCGATCCTGATGATCCGTTCCTTCGCCGAGCACCGCGCCAGCGAGCATAAGGAACAGCGCACGGCCATCATCCCCGACCGCGGTCCGCTCGCCCTGCTGTTCCTGAACAACAACCTGCACGCCGTTCACCACGCCCACCCAACGGTCGCCTGGTACCAACTGCCGCGCCTGTTCAGAGAGCGACGGGACGAGTTCCTGCGCACCAACGGCGGTTACGGCTACCGCAATTACCTCGAAGTCTTCGCCCAACATTGGCGCAAGCCGCTGGACAGCATACCGCATCCGCTCTGGAACCGTCACAACCGCACGCGCCCGATCGGGGAGCGCCGCAAACCGCGTAGCTAAGGCGCGTCAGAGCGCCTCGACCGCGTACACCGCCGGGGGCTCTATCATGCAGTTCAGCCTCGCCAGCGCCGCGGCGACTTCATCGGCCTGCGTGCGTTGCGCCGCGTGGGTGAGGATGAAGATGTGCGCCCGGCTGCCGTCCGCATCTTGCTGAACGATTTTCTCCACCGACAGCGCCCGATCGCTCAGAACCTGGCTCACTTCAGCGATCACGCCCGGCCGGTCATCGACCAGCAGTCGCCAGAACCGGCGCTCCGCCGCGCCCTCGACCGCTTCACCTGCCGCCGCCTCAGCCTGCGCCGCGCCGCCACCGGTCGCAGCCGCCGCGTTCAGCGTTCCAAACAGCGGCGGATTGATCCCGCGCGCTGCGTCGATCAGGTCGGCGACCACGGCCGAAGCCGTCGGCCCCTCACCCGCGCCGCGCCCTCGCATCATAATCTCGTCCACCGGCTCGCCGCGCACAACGACGGCGTTAAAGCTGTCATAAACGCCGGCGATGGGGTTGGACTGCGGCACCAGCACCGGCGCCACGTATTGGCGCACGCCGCCGCCCGCCGCACGCGGCTTGGCCACGCCCAGCAGCTTCAGCGAAAAGCCAAAATCTTCGGCCATTTCGATGTCTTCCAGACGCACCCCGCGAATGCCTTCCAGCTCGATGGCGGAAAAGTCCGGCACGCCGCCGAACGCCACCGCAGACAGGATCGCCAGCTTGTGCGCCGCGTCCACGCCATCGACGTCGAACGACGGGTCAGCCTCCGCATAGCCAAGCGCCTGCGCCTGCGCCAAAACATCGTCAAAGGCGCGCTTTTCGTCCTTCATCTTGGTCAGGATGAAGTTACAGGTGCCGTTCAGGATACCCGCGACCGACACGATCCGGTTCCCGGCCAGGCCTTCACGCAGGCCCTTGATCGCCGGGATGCCCCCGGCCACCGCTGCCTCGTAGTACAGCGCCCCGCCATGCTGCTCGATCAGCCTGGCCAGCTCCGCGCCGCGTTCAGCGACCAGCGCCTTGTTCGCCGTGACCACCACCTTGCCCGCACGCAGCGCTTCGATGACAGCGTCTGCGCCTGCGCCGGTGGTGCCGCCGATCACCTCGATCAGGACATCAACATCCTCCCGCCGGGCCAGCGTGGCCGCGTCGGGTTCAAACGCGAAGGGCGAGAGGTCCACACCCCGGTCGCGGTTGGCGTCCCGGGCGGAGACCGCCGTGACGCGCAGGCCCTTGGGCGCGCGCGCGGCCAGCTCTGCGGCGTTGTCTGACAACAGGCGCAGAACCCCCACACCCACGGTGCCGAGACCTGCGATCCCGATCCTGAGTTCACCGCCTTCGGGGTTATTCATCGTTCCGGCCATGTCCTGCCCTCCTGCCATGTCGTGCGTGGCAGATGTTCTAACGGCTCACGGCGTCCGTGACCATTGCAGGTTTGTCGGAGCGCGTGACCGATTAGGACGGGCACAAGGGGCGGCTCGGCGCCCGATTGCCCAAACCATTGCCGACGCTGATGAATTGTTGGGCCGTCAGGCCCTGCATGTCACAGAGGCCAAAGGCGTCCATGCAATAGAACGCGGACCCGTCAATATCGTCGAACCCGTAGGGCACCGCGCCCATGGACTGATAGACCTCAACCTCAATATCACAGGCCACCATAGCCACCGGCCCCTGCCCCACTTCGCGCGCCAAAACGCGGGATACATCGCCGGAATCCAAATACGTGAAAGCCACCAAAAACCAAAGCAAACCGAAGTCCTTTACATCCGCACATGAGACAAATTAGTCACAGTTTTTATCGAATGCAACGCAAAGCGCACACCCGACTGGAAGTCATCGGATAACTGACGCAGGCGATAGATTATGTGTACAAAAAGTAGCAATTTGTGGACATTTAGTCGGATAATAATTGGCCTGCCCCATCGAAGTGGTCCAACCCGAATGTTAGGATTGGCTTCGGTTTCGAGCGGCGTCATGCCGCCCTTCCTCTATAGGGCGGAATGAACGAA
>PAHJ01000049.1 GCA_002705565.1 Geminicoccus sp.
GCTTTGGCATGGTGGTTCGCGCCGGTATGCAGGACCGGGAGATGGTGGACCTTTTAGGCATCAATATCCAGCGCCGTTTCACCATCATTTTTGCGCTGGGCGCCGTGATCGCGGGCACCGCTGGCGTCATGTACTCGACCATCGAAAAGCCGGTCTACTTTGTGGGTATGAACTATCTGGTGCTCTCGTTCATCGTGGTTGTGGTGGGCGGCATGGGGTCGCTGACCGGCGCGGTGGCGGCTGGGTTCCTGTTGGGTGTTCTTTCTTCGCTGTCGGCGTTGTGGGCGCAGGGCTCCGGTTACTTTGGCCTTGGCGCCGTGTTCGACGGCATGGCAAGCATTCTGCCCGCCTACCTGGTGCAGGTCTTCGGCAAGATTGACCAGCTGGTCATCTACGTCGTCGCCATCATCGTTCTGTTGGTTCGTCCCCGTGGCCTACTCGGTCGCCGGGGCATCATGGAGGACTAGACCCCATGACTGCACAGCTTTCTAACAACCCCGCCGCCGACATCGACAATGGCTTTTCCTTTCTGGGCCTGCGGATGACCCGCCGAGACGCTATGGGCGCGGCGTTGTTCGCGGTTGCCATCCTGCTGTTGCCCCTGCTGATGCTGCCGTTCAACGGTTCAGCGCCTTCGACGGTGTACCAAATCGCCATTTTCGGCATTTTTGCCATTGGCTTCAATATCCTCTTCGGGCTGACCGGCTATCTGAGCTTTGGGCACGCCGCTTTCGTCGGGATCGGCTCCTACGCGGCCATATGGTCGCTCAAGCTGCTGACGCTGAATATTATTCCGGCGCTAATCGTCGGGCCGATTGCTGCTGGATTGATCGCACTGCCGATTGGCTGGCTGACACTACGCCGTTCAGGAATCTATTTCTCGATCCTGACGCTGGCGTTCTCGATCATGCTGTTCATCATGGCGTTTTCGGTGTTCAAAGACATCACCAACGGTCAGGACGGTCAGCGAACCAGTCAGTTTGACGTGCGCGTGATCGACGATGTCTTTGGCTGGAACCAGCCCGTGGGCAAAACCCGCGACGAAGTCACCGCTGCTAACGCCGCACTGTCTGAGTGGAACCGCGAGCTGGCGGCGCTCAAGAGGACCAATCCCGAAATCAACGGCCGCCCCGTCGATTGGGGTACGCTCAACGATTTCACGATCAAGAATATGCAGGAAGCGGGTCTTCAGATCAGCACGCGCCCGGATCAGCTGGCGCGACCCTCAATCCCCGAATTTTTCGGAACGCCGATGAATCGGGGGTACACCAATTTCTACATTTGTGCGGTGGTTCTGATCCTCACCTACATCTTTGCTACGCTGCTGCGCCAGTCGTCCTTTGGCCTGATGCTGCTGGCGGTAAAGACCAATCAAACTCGGATGGACTACATGGGCCTCAAGCCCAAGCGCTACACGCTCGCAGCCTTCGTGATCTCAGCGATGTTCGCGGGGCTGGCGGGCGCGCTGTTCGTCGCTATGGACCCGAACGCGCCACCGGATCGGATGGAGTGGACGGAATCCGGCAAAGTGGTGATCATGAACATTCTCGGTGGCATGGGTTCGGTCGTTGGGCCGTTCATTGGGGCGCTGATCGTCAAGTACTTTGGCAACATCATTTCGTCGATTGACGTCAGCCGCCTGACCCACACCATCGAAGAGACCCTGCCGTTCCCGGCCTTCATCGAATGGCCCATCGCGCACCTGCCGCACCTGTTCGTTGGCGAAGGCTGGGAGCTGGGCATGGGGTTGGTGTTCATGCTGATGGTGATTTTCCTGCCTGGAGGCGGGGTCTCACTGTGGCAGCGCTGGACCAGGCGGACCAAGCGGCTGTTCCTGATCAGCTTTGGTCTGATTTACGTCATCTACGTGATTGACCGTTTTCTGCTGGGCAACGCCTTGCCAGGTTGGACGATGTTCCTACCGCTGGTCGCCTTTGTGGTCTACGCCATCGCGCGTCCCATTCTGAGCTGGCGCGCGCGTCAGGCGGCGAAGCGCACAGGTGGGGAGGATCCGAATGCTGGCGACAGCGCCGCAGGGAAGGATCCGGCACCCGGCAGCGATGATAGTGCGGTGGCAGATCCGGTCGCTGTGCTCACGCGTAAACCGACCGACCCAAGCGCACCCGCGCCGGCATCGGCATAAGCGCCGGACCATCGAGGAGTAACCACAATGAGCCTATTGACGGTCAACGGTATCAAGAAGTCCTTCGGCGGCCTGAAAGCGCTGAATGATGTGAACCTGAATGTCGAAGAGGGAACCGTTCACGCGGTAATCGGCCCCAACGGGGCTGGTAAATCCACGCTGCTGCACACCTTCGTGGGCAAACTCAAACCCGATGAAGGCGCGATCCTGTTCAACGGTGACGCCGTGCTGGGCAAGGATCCGACGCAGATCAACCAGCTGGGCATTAGCCGGGTGTTCCAGACCCCGGAGATCTTCGCCGAGCTGTCGATGCTGGAGAATGTCATGATCCCAGCGCTGGCCAAGGAAGACGGAACCTTCACCATCAACCCGCTGGGCGCGGCCATGAACCGGCGTTCGATCCGGGAGCGGGCCGAGCATGCGCTTGAGGACGTGGGGTTGGCGGACAAGATGCACGGCACGGCGGCGAATCAGTCGCGCGGGGACAAGCGGCGGTTGGAATTGGCCATGTGTCTGGTTCAAAACCCGCGCCTGCTGCTGCTCGACGAACCCACTGCCGGGATGTCGCGCACAGATACCAACAATACCATCGAACTGCTCCAGAAAATCCACTCTCGGGGCATGACCAAAGTGATCATCGAGCACGACATGCACGTGGTCTTTTCCCTGTCCACACGAATCTCAGTGATGGCGCAGGGTGCGGTGATCGAGGAAGGCACGCCAGAGCAGATCAAGGCCTCTGCACGGGTGCAGGAAGCCTACCTTGCGGGGAACACGGGCGAAGAGTAGCGCGCGAAGCGGAGTGGTCAGTCAGATCACCGGTTCGACGCCAGGAGGAAAGAACCAGAAACCATGAACACGCATCAACCTTATTTGCAGGTCAGTAACATCCGCGGCTACTATGGCGAATCCTACATCGTGCAGGACGTGTCGTTTACGCTGGAGGAGAAGCAGGTCCTCGCGCTGTTGGGACGCAACGGCGCGGGTAAGACTTCGACGCTGAAGTGCATAGTGCGCGCAGAAGAGCCTCAGCTCAAGGGTGGCGAGATCTATCTGCAGGGTAAAAGCATGCACGACAAGCGAGGTTTTCAGGCCAGCCGTGCCGGGATTCAGCTGGTCCCCGAAGACCGCCGCATCATCCCTGGTTTGACGGTTGAGGAGAACCTCACCCTGGCGCAGATCGCTGAACCGGCGGGGTGGGAGTTGGAACGGATTTACCACCACTTTCCGCGGCTCGCTGAGCGTCGGCGGCAAGAGGCGGTGACCATGTCCGGTGGGGAACAGCAGATGCTTGCCGTAGCGCGGGGTCTGGCGCGCGACATCAAGCTGTTATTGCTGGATGAACCCTATGAGGGGCTGGCGCCAACCATCGTCCACGAGATCGAAGGCATCGTGCAACAGATCCGTGAAGCCGGCATCACCACAATCATCGTGGAACAAAACGCCCTCGCTGTGCTTAAATACTCGGACAGAGCCGTTATTCTGGACACCGGCGTCGTTGTGTACGACGGTCCGGCGAAAGAAGTTCTGGAGAATGCAGACCTGCGGAACCGTTATTTGGCGATCTAAGTGCCGTCGAAACGGTCTTGATGGTCAGGTCGAACGAAGGGTTGGCGCGCGGTTCAGTGTCCGGCTTGGGACTGGTGATTTGGGGGAGGAACACGCATGGCAGGTGAAGCCACGGCGCTGCGCGAGCGCTCGATTAAAGACCCGGAAGGCTTCTGGGCAGAGGCTGCGGGTTTGATCGATTGGTATCAGGCACCCAAGACCGTGCTCGACACCAGCGTCGCGCCCGCATCCCACTGGTTTCCCGATGGCATCCTGAACACCTGTTACAACGCCCTTGACCGGCATGTGCTCAATGGCCGAGGCGACCAGGCGGCGCTTTGCTATGACAGCCCGGTATCCAACACTAAACGCAGCTTTACCTACGCCGAATTACTCGACGAGGTGTCCCGCACTGCGGGCGCACTCAAGCGGCTGGGCGTGGGCAAGGGGGACCGGGTGCTGATTTACATGCCCATGGTGCCCGAGGCGGCCTTTGCCATGCTTGCGTGCGCGCGGTTGGGGGCTGTGCATTCGGTGGTCTTTGGCGGCTTCAGCGGTGCCGAGCTGAGCGTACGTATCGACGACAGCGCCTGTAAGGTGATCTTGACGGCGAGTTGCGGCATCGAACCAGCGCGGTTGGTGGACTACAAGCCCATGCTCGACGAAGGCCGCCGGTTGGCGGAACACAAGGTTGAGCACGTGGTGGTGATGCAGCGCGCGCAGCATCCGGCACGCCTGGACAATGGCGAAATGGACTGGGACGCCTTCGTTGAGGGCGCAGAGCCGGCGGATTGCGTGCCCGTTGCGAGTACGGATCCGCTCTATATCCTCTACACCTCCGGCACCACTGGGAAGCCCAAGGGCGTGGTCCGGGACAACGGCGGTCACGCGGTGATCGCGCGCTTTAGCATGGAATACGTCTACGGGCGGCGCCCGGGGGACGTGTGGTTCACCGCCTCTGACATCGGCTGGGTGGTCGGGCACTCCTACATCATCTACGCCCCGCTGATCACAGGGCTGACCTCGATCATGTATGAGGGCAAGCCCGTGGGCACGCCGGATGCGGGTGCGTTCTGGCGAATCATGGAAGAATACGGCGTGCAGGGCATGTTCACGGCCCCAACCGCCATGCGCGCAATCCGGCAGCAGGATCCGCAAGGCAAGCTGAAAGGGCAATACGACACCAGCACGCTGGAACACCAATTCCTGGCTGGTGAACGGAGCGACCCACCCACCTCTGACTGGACTGGCGACCTGCTGGGCGTGCCGGTGATCGATAACTGGTGGCAGACCGAAACCGGTTCGCCCATGTGTTCGAACCTGATGGGGCTGGAGGCGCTGCCGATGAAGGCGGGTTCAGTGACACACGCGTGTTGCGGCTGGGATATTCAGGTGCTGAGCGACGATGGTCAGCCCACGCCGGTGGGCGAAATCGGCAACATTGTCGCCAAGTTGCCGCTGCCCCCGGGGGCCTTTGCCACGCTGTGGAACAATCACGAGCGCTACTTGAGCTCCTACATGGAGGCCTTTCCCGGTTTCTATCAGACCGGGGATGCAGGGCTTATCGACAGTGATGGTTACGTGCACATCATGGCCCGCACCGATGACGTGATCAACGTCGCCGGGCATCGACTTTCGACCGGGCAGTTGGAAGAAATCCTGACTGGTCACGAGGATGTCGCGGAATGCGCGGTTGTTGGTGTGGCAGATGCGCTTAAGGGGCAGCTACCTCTCGGATTGCTGGTGCTCAATGCCGACTGTCAGCGCACCGAGACGGAGGTTGCCGCGGAGGTGATCGCGCTGGTACGGGAGAAGCTTGGCCCTGTCGCCGCCTTCAAAAACGCGCGCGTGGTGGCGAAGCTGCCGAAAACGCGTTCGGGTAAAATCTTGCGTGCCATCATCCGAGCCATGGCCGACGGCCAGCCCTACACCGTGCCCGGCACCATCGAAGACATCAGCGTGCTTGACCAGATCAAGCCGCTGATTGAACCCAACATTCTGTGAACCAAGAACCGATAGAGGGAACCCCGACCTATGGAGCCCAAGGACCTGTACCCCGTCGCTGACCGCAGCGCAGACACCACCCACGCCACGCCCAAGGACTACGCCGACATGTATGCGGCCAGCGTTGCCGACCCCGAGGCCTTCTGGGGCGAGCAGGGCAAGCGGCTGGACTGGATGACGCCGTACACGCGGGTCAAGTCGGTGGATTACGGCAAGGGCTCGGGCACGGACGTTCAGATCAGGTGGTTCGAGGATGGCGTGTTGAACCTGTCGGTCAACGCCATAGACCGCCATCTCGCGCAACGTGGCGATCAGGTCGCGATTATCTTTGAAGGCGATGACCCGAACGAGGATGCCCGTGTGACCTACCGCGAGCTGTTCGGGCACGTGAACCGTCTGGCCAACGGCTTGCGCGAGTTGGGGGTCCAGAAGGGCGATCGGGTAACGCTGTACATGCCCATGATCCTGGAGGCAGCCTATGCCATGCTCGCCTGTGCGCGCGTGGGCGCTGTCCATTCGATTGTTTTTGGCGGTTTCTCACCCGAAGCGCTGGGGTCGCGGATCGAGGGCTGCGAGTCAGACTTCCTGATCACCGCAGACGAAGGCTTGCGCGGGTCCAAGGCGATCCCGCTGAAGGCCAATGCCGACAAGGCCATCGATATTTCCGGGCGCGACGTGCAATGCCTGGTGGTGCGCCGCACGGGCGGGGCCGTGGACTGGCGCGATAATGATGTCTGGTACCATGAACTGGTCGAGCGCCAGTCGGAGGACTGCGCGCCCGAGCCGATGAACGCCGAAGATCCGCTGTTTATCCTTTATACCTCTGGCTCAACCGGCAAGCCCAAAGGTGTGCTGCACACCACCGGCGGCTATGGCGTCTATGCGTCCATGACCCACCAGTACGTTTTCGACTACGAAGACGGCGATGTTTACTGGTGCACCGCTGACGTGGGCTGGATCACTGGGCACTCTTACATTGTCTATGGCCCGCTGATGAACGGCGCGACGACGCTGATGTTCGAGGGCGTGCCAAACTATCCGGACGTGAGTCGGTTCTGGCAGGTTGTGGAGAAACACCGCGTCAACATCTTCTACACCGCGCCCACGGCCATTCGTGCGCTGATGCGCGAGGGCGATGACTTTGTCACGAGGACAGATCGCTCGTCGCTGAAGCTGCTGGGCTCAGTCGGGGAGCCGATCAACCCAGAGGCCTGGCGCTGGTACCATGAGGTGGTCGGGGAGGGCCGCTGTCCGATCGTCGATACGTGGTGGCAGACGGAGACCGGCGGCATCCTGATTACCCCGCTGCCAGGGGCAACCGACCTCAAGCCCGGCTCGGCAACCAATCCGTTCTTTGGTGTGGTTCCGATCATCGTGGACAACGAGGGCAAGGAGCTGACCTGGGAGCCCGGAACGGAAATCGAGGGTAATCTGTGCATGAAAGACAGCTGGCCCGGTCAGATGCGCTCGGTCTATGGCGACCACGTGCGCTTTGTCGACACGTACTTCAGCCAATTTCCGGGGCTGTATTTCTCAGGTGATGGCTGCCGCCGGGACAAGGATGGCTACTACTGGATCACCGGGCGGGTCGATGACGTGCTCAATGTTTCGGGTCACCGGATGGGGACGGCAGAGATTGAAAGCGCGCTGGTGCTGCACGATCGCGTCGCCGAGGCAGCGGTTGTCGGTTACCCGCATGATATCAAGGGGCAGGGCATCTATTGCTATGTGACGCTCAATGCCGGGGAAGAGCCTTCTGAGGCGCTGATGAAGGATTTGGTGAAACACGTGCGCACAGAGATCGGCCCCGTGGCGACGCCGGATCTGATGCAGTTCGCGCCAGGGCTGCCCAAGACCCGTTCGGGGAAAATCATGCGGCGGATCCTGCGTAAGATCGCGGAGAATGACTTTGGGAACCTCGGGGACACATCAACGCTGGCCGATCCGTCGGTGGTTGATGATTTAATCGAGAACCGGGCGAACCAGTAGAGCCGACCTGTGGCAGTGGCCAAACGGACGGCCCGCTGCGCGGCCCGGCGCTTTGCATAGGGGTATGTGGGGGGCGTTTTTGGTTTCGCGCGGGTGGGTCGGCGACGGTGTCGCCGGTCGGCTGCCGCCTCCGTTTTGCCCCTCTCGGCGCTGGTGGCCTGGATCGTTCAATCTTCCGCAAGACGTAAATGCGGGTCAGGGAAACGGAAAGCTGGAAGAGCACGGGTTGGATTGTCCAGGCAGGAGCGCTACCCTAAGACCGGCGCGCAAAGTAAGGAGGCTCCATCCATGCGGAACGCAAGGCTATTTGTCGTCGGTTTGCTGGTGCTGTTCAGTGCGCGGTTAGTCAGCAGTGCGAACGCGCATACAACTGACCTGAACAACCGCGTCACGTTCTACATCACCGCTGTCGCACAGACACAGGTTCAGGGCGAGGCGGGGTTGGTGTTGCACGCCGTGCTGGACAATGGCACGCGCAACCGGATTACGCTGCGCGACCTGTCTTCGACCGCGGGCAGCAAAGTCGTGTTGTATGGTATCAAACGGCTCTACGGCGTCGAAACCCTGCTGCCCCGCCGGACGCTCGCCCTGCGCAGCGGGCAGGGTGTTGAGATTGCGCCACCGGATTACACGTTGGTCATCACGGGCCTGACCGACAAGGCCCGCTTCCGCAGGCCCTTTGAGCTGGAGCTGACGTTCAACCGCGCCATCGGGGCGATGACGGTGCCGGTGACGTTCCTGATCAATGAGGAACTGGAGCACGGGCGTGGGGTGATTGATATTGGGCCGCCTGCAGCGCTGGACGGGGATCAGGCAGAGGTGCAGTGGCTATCCGCCGACGATTTGATTGACGGCGTTTCAAAGCCTTAGTGTGCATCCTCAGGCGCTGATCCTTCCGTCTTGAGCCTTGGATCTCGCCTAAGCGAGGTCCAGATCGCGACCCAGACCACGCACGCTCTTCCGCTCATCCCGCCTCGTGCAGCATCCCATGGGGGCGAGGGCGTTCATCCTCGCAATGTTAGAGACGCAAATGACACCACCATCCCCACAGCGCCCGCCTGGGCTAATGACCCGCTTCTGGCAGTGGTTCGACGGCCTGCTGACCATCGAACAACCCAAGCCCGCCGGCCCGACACCCCATCGTCTGTTCGCCCACCTGCGGTACGCTCTGGGTCAGACGCGGATCATCGGTCCGCTGCTGCCGGTTGTGTCCATTGTCTCTGCTGCGGCCTCGGCGTTGATCCCACTGGCCGTGGGCGTGGCGATCGATACTTTTGTGTTGCCATCTCAGAGCCAGACCGACTGGCCAATGGGTCTGTTCATTGGCGTGCTGATTGCGGCCTTTGTCCTGCCTGTGGTGCTGGAAGTGGTCTTTCTGGCGCTGATGCTGCCGCTGTTCCATGCCAAGTTCGTCACGCTGATGAAGCGGCACATGCACAAGCACCTGCAGACCATGAGCTGGCGCTATTTCCAGAACGAATTCGCCGGACGGATCGGGACGAAGGTCAATGCGGTTGGTCACTCCACACATGATCTGCTCCACATTTACCTCGACCAAGTCTTCTTTGTCAGCACGCTGGTGATCGTGTCCCTGGGGGTGCTGGCTTACGTCAGTTTCTGGCTGATGTTGCCTATGCTGGTTTGGATGGTGCTATTTGCCGGCACCTTGGCGCTGCTCTACCCGATTGCGCAGCGGAAAAACCGCGCCTCGTTCGAAGCCGCCTCGACCATGAACGGAGCGCTGGTGGACACCTATACCAATGCGCAGACGGTCCAACTGTTCGCGCGCAACGATGTCGAGGACGAGGTGGTGATCGAAACGATGCGCGAGAATGCCCGCTTGCGTCAGGACGCCAACCTTTGGTTTTTCTTAATGGACAACGTGCTGATGGTGCTCAACTACCTGCTGATTGGGGTGCTGTTCGGCATGTCGATCCTGCTATGGTCGAAGGGCTGGGCCAGCGCAGGGGCGATTGCGGTGGCGCTGCCCATTGGTCTGCGGGTGACGGATTCAGCCGAGTGGATCATGCGCATTACCACCCAAATCGCCGAAGAGTCGGGCACGCTGCAAGAAGCACTCGACACTCTTGCCGTACCACCGGATATGGTCGACATCCCGGATGCGCCCGACCTGGTGATCACCCAGGGCAGTATTCGGTTCGAAGGCGTGGACTTTGCCTACGAGGCGAGTGATACGCTTGTTGAGGGCCTGAGTTTCTTCATTCGCCCCGGCGAGAAGATTGCGCTCGTTGGGCCAAGCGGGGCAGGGAAGACGTCACTGACGTCGCTGCTGCTGCGGCTGTTTGACGTTGATGCTGGACAGATACTGATTGACGGGCAGGACATCGCGCGGGTGGACCGGAATTCTTTGCGTCAACAGATTGCCGTGGTGACGCAGGATACATCCCTGCTGCATCGCTCGGTGATCGACAACATTCGCTACGGCACCCCGGCTGCTGATCCGTCAGCGGTTGAGGACGCGGCGCGGCGGGCCGGAGCGCATGATTTCATAGTGGGACTACGCGACAACGAAGGCCGCAGGGGCTATGCGGCGCGCGTTGGCGAGCGGGGCGTGAAGCTCTCCGGCGGTCAGCGCCAGCGGATTGCGCTGGCGCGCGTGCTGCTCAAAGACGCGCCGATCTTGGTGTTCGACGAAGCCACCTCAGCGCTTGACAGCGAGACCGAAGCGCTGTTGCAGGAGCAACTTGCGCTGGTTTCTGAGAGCAAGACCGTGCTGACCATCGCGCATCGCCTGTCTACCATCCAGCATGCCGACCGCATCTTTGTCATGAATAAGGGTCGGATCGTGCAGGAAGGTACGCATGCGGCTCTGATCAAGCAGGGCGGTCTTTACGCTGAACTATGGTCCCGGCAGGCGAGTTCTTCGGTCGAATAAAGACATGGCGTTTTCGCCGTCCGCCTGATCCCGTAATTCCAACGCTGACGGCCCACCGCTAGTGTTGGATCCTAAGGTGCTCAGCCAGCTTGTCGATTTCGGCTTGCTGATACGGTGTGGGGCCATTGTGGGCGCGGGCGACGCGCTGGGCCATGGCGAGGTATTGCTGACGCTCCACACTGACCGTTTTGTGCTTGAGAGCACTGGCCACGTCTTTCAGCACGGACAGGGGGCTGCTTTCCACACTTACCGTATCGATGGCCTGATCGACCAGGGCAACGGTTGCCTCGGCATGGATAGACAGGTTTGAGGTTAGTTGCCGCTCGATGATTGAGCGCTCGAGGATGGTGATCGGTCCCCGGATCTCTGCGATGGCCACCAGCAACAGGGCGATCGGCCCATTTGGCATCTCAACAAAGGACTTGGACTTTTGGCTGAATTGCTTGAGCCAACTCGGGGTGATGATCTGATAGAACACAATTCCGGCGCTCAGCGCCATCAGGGCAAGGAGGGCAAACCAAATCAAGAAAGGGTCCATTCGTCTGACCAAAAGATGATGTTTCATTATCCTCTAAAAAGGAGAATTTCAAATGAATAAAACATCCAGAAGAAAGGATACGGTGGAGTGGCTTTGCACGCACTAAAACTCCACCGTGACAGGGGAAATCACCACTTATGATTGCGATATTCCAAGGCGCAGGGTCCGAGGAACTTCTTCGACACGTAAGCGACCGTGTCGTATCCCAGATTGGTTTTGCACCAGAAGGTCTTGCCGTAGTTGGTGGTGCGACAGGTGCTGACCTCGATGCGCTGCCCTTCACCCAATTCTGCGAGAACGGAATGCTTCGTCGAAGGCCCTGAGCGCGCGTTAAGCCACGATGTACCCGTGACACACATGTCCGCATGAACTTTTATTTTTGAATGGACGGCGTAGTTGTCTTTTACCGGAGCGTGGACATGGACCGTGGTGGTCTTGAGGATCAAGGTCTCTTTAGGGGCTTCGTGGTGATGTTTGATGACATGGGCGGATGCGCCCGGCGCCACAACCAAAGTTAACAGGATAGAAAAGGCGGAGAGTGCGACGCTGCGCAACGATGGCTTGATCATTGTTGAATCTTCATTCTGGACAAACATGAAGCGCCTAGGTCAGCGAGATGGCCCTA
>PAHJ01000050.1 GCA_002705565.1 Geminicoccus sp.
TGGTCCTGCGCTGGGTCAGCGCGGCGTGAACATCATGGAATTCTGCAAGGCTTTCAACGCCGCGACGCAGCAAGTCCAGCCCGGCACGCCGACCCCAGTGATCATTACGGTTTACTCCGATAAGTCCTTCACGTTCGAAACCAAGACCGCCCCTGCTGCGTACTACATTCTGCAAGCTGCGGGTAAGAAGTCCGGCGCCAACAGCGCGGGCACTCAGGTGGTTGGCAAGATCACCCAGGATCAGGTCAAGGAAATCGCCGAAGCCAAGATGAAAGACCTGAACGCGGTCGACATCGAAGGCGCAATGAAGATTATCGAAGGCTCCGCACGCTCCATGGGCGTGCAGGTCGTGGAGGGCTAACCCAATGGCAGCAGGCAAGCGTATTCGTGCAGCGTACGAAGGTGTAGACCGCGACGGTCTGGTTTCCCTCGATGATGCTGTGAAGATGGTCAAAGAGCGCGCGACCGCGAAGTTCGACGAAACCATCGAAATCTCAATGAACCTGGGCATTGACCCCCGCCACGCTGACCAGAACGTCCGCGGCGCGGTGAACCTGCCCAACGGGACCGGAAAGACCATTCGCGTGGCCGTGTTCGCTAAAGACGCCAAGGCTGACGAAGCCCGGGCGGCAGGTGCGGATCTGGTGGGTGCTGAAGACCTGATGGAATCCATCCAGGGCGGCGCAACCGACTTTGAGCGCGTGATTGCAACCCCTGACATGATGCCACTGGTTGGTCGTCTGGGTAAGGTTCTCGGCCCGCGTGGTCTGATGCCAAATCCAAAGCTGGGCACGGTTACCGCTGACGTTGCAGGTGCAATCGAGGCTGCCAAGGGTGGTCAGGTCCAGTTCCGCGCGGAGAAGACGGGGATCATCCACGCCGGTATCGGCAAGGCGTCGTTCTCCGAGGCCAACATCCTCGAAAACGCCAAGGCGTTCATCGACGCGATCCAAAAAGCGAAGCCTTCCGGTGCCAAGGGTACCTACGTGAAGAAGATCGCGATTTCTTCGACCATGGGTCCAGGCTTGAAGATTGACGTGGCTTCGGTAAACCCCGACGCCTAACGCCCGTCGCCAAAGACAAAAAAAGGCCCTTCGGATCAGTCCGCAGGGCCTTTTTTATTGACTGGATGGAGCCTGATTAGGCTGCGGAACGAACCGCAACGCCGTTATCTATCATGAACTGGTTCAGCTCCCCGGTTTCATACATTTCACGCACGATGTCGCAGCCACCGACAAACTCGCCTTTGACATAGAGCTGAGGAATGGTGGGCCAGTTGGTGTATTCTTTGATGCCATCACGCACGCCGGGGTCTTCGAGAACGTTCACGGAGTGGTATTCCACGCCCATGTTGTTCAATACGGCAACGACGGCAGCGGAAAAGCCACACTGCGGGAACACGGGCGTTCCCTTCATGTACAGCATCACCTGGTTGGTTTCGACGTCGTTCTGAATGCGCGAAAGGATTGAGGTATCCATAGTATTTGTCCTTTAGTGTCCGCCTGATGATCAATCAGGCGAGGTCGGGTGCTTTGGTTTGGAGCGACAGGGCATGCAGCTCAGTACCCATCCGCCCTTGCAGTGCAGCGTAAACCAACTGGTGCTGCGCCACGCGGGTTTTGCCGCGGAACTGCTCAGAAACGATGTGCGCCGCATAGTGGTCGCCATCACCGCGCAAATCCTCGATGCTGACTTCGGCATCGGGCATGGCAGCGCGAATCATCTGTTCAATCTCACCGGCGGACATGGGCATGGGCGCGTTCCCTGAAAAACTAGTGCTGTATTTAATATAGGGGCAGAAATGGGGATTTGAATAGTCGGTTCGTTTATTGCAGGGAGGAAACTACTGAACGGTCTTGGGACCTTGCAGGTCGCGAGGGCCCGCGTCCGGCATAATCCCGAGCCGGGCGGCGACCAGACGATGACTGTCTAGCCCCGTTTCAGAGTCGCGCAGGGATTCGAGTTTTTCACCGGTCTGGTTATCCCACAAACGGCAGTTATCCGGCGTCATCTCATCGGCGATGATGATGCGCATTTCTTCCTGTCCATTGTCCAAGGGCTCCCACAGGCGTCCAAACTCCAGCCGGAAATCCACCAGTTTCAGCCCGACGCCGATGAACAGACCGGAGAGGATATCGTTGGTCCGCATAGACAGTGCGACAAGATCATCGAGATCCTGCGGGCTGGCCCAGTTGAACGCTGCGATGTTGTCTTCGGTGATCAGCGGGTCGCCCAGCTCTTCCGAGCGCAAAAAGAATTCGATCATCGGGCGCGGAAGCTTCATGCCTTCGGGCATGCCCAACCGCTGCGCAAAGGCCCCTGCGGCAAGGTTACGGATTTTCACACCGATGGACATACGCTCAGTCGCACGCACCGCCTGCTCACGCATGTTCAGTCGGCGGATGAGGTGGTTGCTCACGCCCATGTCCGCCAATCGCGTCATCAGGACTTCCGATATACGATTGTTCAACACGCCGCGCCCAGCCTGCCACAGGGCGACGGCGTCATCACCGCGCTGTCCCGGCGAGGGGTCGTCCTTGAAGTGCTGGACGTGGGTGTCCGCTTCGCTGCCTTCGTAGATGATCTTAGCCGACGTTTCGTAGACCTGCTTGCCGCGGGGCATGGCAATTGAGCTTTCGATTAAGTGGAACGCTATAGTGCGCGGTTATGGCCTGTAGCACTCACAGACCTATGTGTTAACTCATACGCAAAGAGGAAAGCCATGCAAGACGAACACCATACGAATCCGCAACCCCCTCAAAAACCCGAACCTTTGGGATGGGGAGCCTATTCACTGATTGCCTTCATGGTCCTGGTGATCGCGGGTCTGATTGGGGTTGGGTGGCGCATTTGGTTCTCCGTCGACACCGCCATGGACCCCTTCGCCTGGTGGTTGATCGGGGGCGCCCTGGTGATTTCCATCGCCTTGGGTGGTGGCCTGTTATTCTTGCTCAGTCATTCGAGTCGGCACCATGACCACAAGGTTTACGACGCCGACCACTTTAAAAAATGGGATCGCCGCTAGGCCCCAAACTCGCGTCACACAGGCTTGTAGGTCGCTTGGTCTCCCGGACCATCGGCGAACATAAACACGGGTTTAGCGCCTTCGTCGTGCATGCTGGGAAGCGCGATTATGGCTGAGGATACGGTGCCAAAACCCCAATCCGGAACATCCACGTTGAGCGCTGCTTCCCAATATTCTGAGTCGGGCTCAGCCCGTTCACTCAGCAGCGCAACCCATCGCTCCCAGCTCTCAGGGTCATCCATCGCACCTTCTGGTACGCCCTCGCGTGCACGAGCCAGGTGGGTTTCTGCCCGCAGTCCAGTATCCAGATCGTTGTGGCTGATGAGGTGCACACCAGGCTCGATGGGGTGAACATGCACCTTGTCTTCGCCTTCGTGTGCGATCCAGAACGCATCGCGGTTATCGGCGATGATCAGATTGAACGGGCGATAGGCATCGCCGTTGGCGTCCAAGAGCGCCTTTGCCGCGTCCACGGCATCTGGATGATCGAGGGCGTCCAACACAATTTCTCCTCGAGACCGCTTGTCCGGCGCGGGTCCCAAAGCTTTTTTCTTGTTCAAGATGGCCGCAACCACGCCCGTATCTGACAATCCCAGCCAGGTGCCGCCGGCCAGCGTGTCCTTTCCTGCGACAACATCTTCGCGGTCGGGCCAGTGTCGGGCGGGGGGCAGCCAAGGCCGCGAACGCAGCTCATCGCGGTTACCAGCGATCAGAAAGGGCCACTCGGAGTCGGGATCGTAGCGGAAAATATACGTGCACATGAAACAAGATGTAGGGAGTCCTCAAGCGCTTGTCATGGCTTGAAGGCAAAAAATCCAAGCGATGGAAACCTGCGCTTACCGCTACGCTGGCGAAGATGCAGAGAACCACGGACTGGTGACAGCAATGCACGAATTGAGGCGCAGGCGCGTGGGTCTGAGAATTGTTGAACGCCCGAAAACGGGATACAAACAGCGCAGATTTTATTGGGTTGCGACACCGCCCCAGCCCTTTGCGACATAACCTGCGTTGCTACAGCGTCTTAGCTCTAGAGGAGATTTCCATGGTTCCAGGCCACGATACCATGAAGGTACGGTCCACGTTGACCGTTGCCGGTAAGGAATACGACTACTACTCCCTGCCAAAAGCCTACGAACAGTTAGGCGACCTGTCCAAGTTGCCGTATTCACTCAAAGTGCTGTTGGAAAACCTGTTGCGCTTCGAAGATGGTAAGTCGGTCACCACGGACGATATCAAGGCGTTTAGCCAGTGGCTGGATAACAAAGGCGGCGCGTCCGAGATCGCGTACCGTCCTGCGCGCGTTCTGCTGCAAGACTTTACAGGCGTTCCGGCGGTTGTCGATCTCGCTGCGATGCGCGAAGCCGTCGTGGAACTCGGCGCTGACCCCAAGAAGATCAACCCAATTTCGCCAGTCGACCTCGTGATCGACCACTCGGTCATGGTGGATCACTTTGGCGACGACAAGTCTGCTGATCTGAACACCGAGATTGAATTCAAGCGCAACAAGGAGCGCTACGAATTCCTGCGTTGGGGCCAGTCTGCGTTTGAAAACTTCCGCGTCGTGCCACCCGGCACCGGCATTTGTCACCAGGTTAACCTCGAATACCTCGCCAAGACCGTCTGGACGGCAGACGTCGATGGCCGCAGCGTTGCTTACCCTGACACACTGGTCGGGACAGACTCGCACACGACCATGGTGAATGGCCTTGCTGTTTTGGGCTGGGGCGTTGGCGGGATCGAGGCTGAAGCCGCTATGCTGGGTCAGCCAGTTTCCATGCGTGTTCCTGAAGTCATCGGCTTCAAGCTCGACGGCAAGATGGTTGAAGGCACCACAG
This sequence comes from Geminicoccus sp., assembly GCA_002705565.1. Classification (GTDB taxonomy): domain Bacteria; phylum Pseudomonadota; class Alphaproteobacteria; order UBA7985; family UBA7985; genus UBA7985. The sequence continues at coordinate 4,861 of PAHJ01000050.1, forward strand.
CAACCGACCTGGTGCTGGTGATTGTCCAAATGCTGCGGGCCAAAGGCGTCGTGGGCAAGTTTGTCGAATTCTACGGCCCAGGCCTGACGAACCTATCCCTCGCCGACCGCGCGACCATCGCCAACATGGCGCCTGAGTACGGCGCAACCTGTGGCTTCTTCCCCATCGACGCAGAAGCTTGCCGCTACCTCGCCTTCACGGGCCGGGATGCTGATACCGTGGCACTGGTAGAGGCCTATGCAAAGGCACAGGGGATGTGGCGCGACGAAAGCACGCCAGATCCGGTTTTCACCGACTCACTTCAACTGGACATGAGCACGGTTGTTCCCTCGCTGGCCGGGCCAAAGCGGCCGCAAGACCGGGTTCTCCTGTCCGAAGCCCACAACGAATTCGCAAAGCACTTCGCGGCCGACATCGCGCAGAAGCCGCAATCTGAAGGCCAGGGCTCCGCGTCAGTCAAAGGGGCGGACTACAGCATGGACAACGGCGATGTTGTGATCGCTGCAATCACGTCCTGTACCAACACGTCCAACCCATCGGTGCTGGTGGCTGCTGGTCTGGTGGCCAAGAAGGCGAACGAGCTGGGCCTGCAGTCCAAGCCCTGGGTAAAGACCTCGCTGGCACCAGGATCACAGGTCGTGACCGACTACCTGGAAAAGGCAGGCCTTCAAGACCACCTCGATGCAATCGGTTTTGACCTGGTGGGCTACGGCTGCACAACGTGCATCGGAAACTCCGGGCCGCTGAAACCAGAAATCGAAGCAGCCATCGGCGAAGGTGACGTGCGCGTTGCGGCTGTCCTCTCGGGTAACCGTAATTTCGAAGGCCGAGTCCACCCGCTGAGCCGCTTCAACTACCTTGCGTCACCACCGCTGGTAGTCGCTTACGCTCTGGCAGGTTCGATGAACATTGATGTCACCAAAGACGCCATTGGTCAGGACCAGAACGGCAACGATGTCTTCCTCAAGGACATCTGGCCTTCCAACCAGGAAGTCGCCGAGACCATGGACGCCTGTCTGACCGCCGAGATGTTCTCCGAACGCTATGGCAACGTGTTTGACGGCACCAAGGACTGGCAAGGCATCAAAGTCACGGGCGGCATGACCTACGACTGGGATGACGGTTCGACTTATGTGCAATATCCGCCATTCTTCGAGGGCATGACCACGGACGTGGATGACTTCGCCGATATCCACGGTGCACGCCCTCTGGTTCTGCTTGGTGACTCCATCACCACCGACCACATCTCTCCGGCAGGTGCGATCAAGCGCGAAGCGCCAGCAGGTCACTATCTGATGGAACGCCAGATCCAGCCGAACGACTTCAACTCCTACGGCTCCCGGCGTGGCAACCACCACATCATGATGCGGGGCACCTTTGCCAATATCCGCATCAAGAACCTGATGCTGGGCGGCTCGGTTGAAGGCGGGTACACCATGCACCAGCCTACCGGCGAGAAGATGGACATCTACGACGCCGCGATGAAGTACGAGACCGAAGGCACGCCGCTTGTTATCGTGGCGGGTAAGGAATACGGCACCGGCTCTTCGCGTGACTGGGCGGCCAAAGGCACGCGTTTGTTGGGCGTCAAGGCGGTAATCGCTGAATCCTTCGAACGGATCCACCGCTCCAACCTCGTTGGTATGGGCGTACTACCGCTGCAATTCAAAGACGGCGACAGCATCGACTCCCTGGGTCTGAAAGGCGCAGAGACCTACGACATCACGGGGGTCGCCGAAGGCGTCTCACCGCGGATGGACGTGGCTTGCACCATCACCTATGCCGACGGTTCGACCAAGGACATCACCTTAATGGCGCGTATCGATACAGCCAATGAAGTGGATTACTACCAAAACGGCGGTATTCTGCATTACGTGCTGCGTTCCATGGTGCAGGAAGCTGCTTAAGGGCAGCTGCTCCATGGCTTACATGTCAAAACGGGGCTCGGGGTTCTTCCACCGAGCCCTTTTTTTTGGGTGCATCGCTGGTTTTGGGCCACCTGACCACTGTAAAACCACCTTCATTTGCGATCCGACCTCAAGAGCGGTTAAATGGATCATAGACAGAGGTCTGAAAAAGGCAGAGATAGCGGTATCATCCTTGCAAGGATTAGCTTATTTTCAGGGCCACACCCAGGCTTTGAGTCAAGGGAATATGAAATGAAGAACAGCCACCGCTTCCTGCGGAACGCGATTATTCTTTTCACCGGCAGTGCTATTCTGACGGGCTGTAATGCCTTTGAACCTATCCGGAATGCCGTGCTTCCGAACTTCAGTGACGAGCAGTTGGACAATCCTATGGCCAGCTTTGTCCCTTCGGACGGTGCCACCATGATTGCAGCATCCAGCGCACTTCGCCCCGGACTGGCTTTCTCAGCCACGGCGCCAGTCAGCGGAGCAACGCAGCTTGGAGCGCCAGCACCATCGACCATGGCAGACCCTTTGATATCTGCGGGCCTGATGGCGCAGGCTGCGACCTCAGGTGTGACCCGCGCCGATGCGGCCCTGCTGGATGCAGCCCTGGATGTTTCCCCCAGCCAGATGGGGGAAGCTGGCGCATCTATGGGGCTGGTGGCTGGGTCTCTCACGACCTCGCCACGCTTTGATGCCAACGGTGCCTCAGGCTCAGGCATCGCCGACCAAATCCGCGCGCCGATCATCAATTCGCTGAAGAACGACAGCGCCGGGTTCATCGTCTTGTCATCAGCTGACGCCGCTGCATTGATGCACGATGGCGGGGCGGTGAAGTATACGGCTCTTGAGCGCGCTGATCTTGAAACGCCCTATTTTGACGGCCGCACCGATGCTTTGCGCGGCTTGCCCCGCACCCCGGGCTACACCGCCGTCGGCACCAGCCCAGCTGTGGCTTTGAGCGCGGCAGACGACGGTCCGAACAGCTCAGGTTCACTCATTGAAGACGAAGTGCTGCCCCGATCGACCCAGCTTAGCAATCAGGCTGCGATCCCGATTTATGGCGGCAGCCAGCGGCTGGCACAGCGCCCGACCAGCGGCACTTACCAAAGCGGTTTCGCGCAGTTCCGTAGCAAGGATATCGAATTCACTCTGACTTATCCGACCCGTGTGGCCGTCACGAATCTCTATGGGGTGAACAGCGGCGCGGTAACACTGACTCTGCGCAATCTGGGTTCGATGCCAGTCACGTTCCAACCGGAAAACCTGCTGAACCGCTTTCCTCCGTTTGAGGTTTATCGATGGACGGGGTCGACCTGGGCCAGCCTCACGCTGGACGTTGCCTATAACCTAGACCAGCAAGGCATTGCGGCTCCGGTGGTCTTGCAACCGGGTGAGAGCACCACGCGCAGAGAAACCCTGGCAAAACTGGCCTTGCTGCCGCTTACCGTGAATCTTCCGCCAACCCAGCAATTGGCCATACGCTTGCGCGTTCTGAGCCAGGGCGACGCTTTTGGTACTGTCGACAGCAGCTACCTGCCGATCCAAGTCACGGACGCAGGGGCCTTCCCCACTGCGACAAACTTGACCACCGCTGCAGATCCGGGTTTTGTGGTGTTGGATGGTTCAGAAGCAATACCGAGCACAATTGTGACCCGGTAGACCGAGCTGAACCAATCGTTCAATTGCAGTCGGCTGGAAACGCTCAGACCATGACTCTCACGCAAGAAGCCCCCGCGACCTATGATGCGTTCAGACGCGTATTGTCGGACCGCTTTGACAGCTTATCGCCCCAGCTACGCTTGGTGGCAGAGTTCATTGTTCAGCACCCGAACCGCGCCGCGTTGGAAACCGTTGCTGAGCTTTCTCAAGCAGCCAGTGTGCGCCCGCCGACCATGGTACGCTTCGCGCAAGCACTGGGCTTTACCGGCTTTACGGATATGCAAAGGGTCTTGCGCGCGCGACTGGTCGCCCGGACTCCGACCTATAAAGAGCGGATTACTGAAGCCGCTGACAAGGCCCCCAAGGAGCCCGTCGGCGTTCTGTCCGACTTCATCGCCAGCTCACGCGAAGCTCTGTCCATCCTTGAGTCAGAAGTCACTGCCGACGATATGCGCCGAGCCGTGGAGATGCTGTCCACCGCCGAGCGCGTGCATGTCATGGGCATGCGTCGCTCGTTCCCTGTCGCCACCTATCTCGCCTATAATCTCACCGGCTTCGGCGTGGCGGCTCACATCATCGATGGCACCGGTGGGATGGCCTTGCAGCAAACGCAGATGATTGGCGCACGCGATTTGCTGGTGGTGATTTCCTACCCGCCTTATGCCCCAGAAGTCACGGACGCGCTGACCGCTGTTTCCGCTGCTGGACGGCCGATCATAGCCATCACAGACGGCCCCCTTTCACCGCTGGCCGCTAAATCTGACCTTTGCTTTGAGACGGACAGCCAGGAAACCCACGGTTTCCGCCTGATCTCCGGCGCCATGTGTTTGTGTCAGGCTCTGGTCGTCTCCCTTGGCCTGAAATTGACTGAGGAAAATAATAGCGCCTAGTCGCGATGCTGAATTAGATTAAAGTGGCGCTCCAGTTTTGCTGTTTAGGAGCCTGCCCGTCATGAACCCATCCCTCGATCTGGACTTTGTCCGCCCCCAGTTTCCAGCGTTTGAACAGCCTTCGCTGGAAGGACAACTGTTCTTTGAGAACGCCGGTGGTTCCTACACGTGCCGACAGGTAGTTGACCGCCTGACGCGGTTCTATACCCAACGCAAAGTACAGCCCTATGGCCCCTATGAAGCATCACGCTTGGGGGGTGATGAAATGGATGAGGCGCAGAACCGTTTAGCCGAGGTCATGGGCGTAGCGACCGATGAGGTCTCCTTTGGCCCATCAACGACTCAAAACACCTACGTCCTCTCTAAAGCCTTTGGTGAAATGCTGAACGCAGGGGATGCCATCATTGTCACCAATCAGGACCATGAGGCAAACTCCGGACCGTGGCGGCGGTTGGCCGCGCAGGGCATCGAAGTCCGTGAATGGCGCTTTGACCCAGACAGTGGCCTTCTCGACCAGCGGGAGCTGGAAAACCTGCTTGACGCCAAAGTCAAACTCGTCTGCTTCCCGCATTGCTCCAACATCATCGGTGCGCCAAATGACGTGGCCGGGTTGTGCGCCAAGATCCGGGCTGCGGGGGCTTATAGCTGCGTTGATGGCGTGAGCTACGCGCCGCATGGCATTCCCAATGTGAACACGCTGGGGCCGGATATCTACCTGTTTTCGGCCTACAAGACCTTCGGGCCGCATCAAGGTATCATGGTGGTTCGACACGCGCTGGCAGATGCCCTACCCTCCCAGGCGCATTACTTTAACGCTGGTTACCGCACAAAGAAGTTCACCCCTGCTGGACCTGACCATGCACAAATTGCGGCCAGTGCCGGTATGGTGGATTACCTCGAAGACCTCTACGACCACCACTTTGGCAAGACCGGTGTCGGTTTAACGGCCAAGGCTGAGGCCGTTCACGACTTGTCGCGTGACTATGAAGTCCAGGCGCTGCAACCGCTGCTTGATTATCTCTCCGACCGCAATTCCGTGCGGCTGATTGGTCCAAAGCAGGCAGAAGCTAAAGCCCCAACTGTCGCCGTGCATTCATCGCTCCCGGCAGCAAACCTCGCCGCGGCCCTCGCTCAGCGCGGAATTATGGCCGGTGGCGGAGATTTCTATGGGGTTCGTTGCCTGGAAGGCCTTGGGATCGATCCAGACCACGGCGTCCTGAGGCTTTCCTTTGTGCATTACACCCGAACGGAGGACGTCACCCAGCTTATTGGTGCGCTGGATGAGGTCCTCTAAAGGTCGCGTTATTGCCCTTAAATGACATCCAAATCAGCAGGACTGGTGAAGCTGGATCCAATCACCGAGTTTCCGTTCAGATCGACTTCAAAGTCGTCTTCCCATTCCACTAAACGGTCCTCAGAGGTGCCTATGGACGTGGCGCTGCTGACTTCCTCACCCATGCCATCGAAATGCCTCACGGAATAGTTGTCGGCCCCGCGCTTGGGTGTGTTCACCAGAACGTCGTAGCCCCCACCGGCATTTTCCTCAGCGTGCAGCAGGTCGTATTTGCTGCTTTGGGCGATCAGCCGGCCTCGGCTGTCCACAAGATCGATCTCGCCGCCGCTGCTGTGGTTGATCGAGTAACCGCCAGAGGTCGAGCTGCTCAGAATGACA
>PAHJ01000051.1 GCA_002705565.1 Geminicoccus sp.
TCAAGTTCGCCGGGCGGGCGTAGTTTTAAGATGGGGGCGTCGGTGGGCTGGAGGTGTCGTCCGTTGGACGCCGCGGGTCCAGGTTTCGACGCGGGGAGCGAAGAACTGGTAAGCGAACAGGCGCTGCTCGTCGGTTTCCACACGCTCAAGACGCAGGGCGGCGATGGGGTCGTTTATCGGGTCTCGCAGCACCACGAAGTCTGCCCATTTTCCTGCTGAGAGGGAGCCGGTGTCAGTATGGGTTTTCATAACCCGTGCGTTGCCCAGCGTGTGCCAGTAATAGGTTTCCGCTGCCCTAAGCGACTGGTCGTGGAAGCGGGCGACCTTGTAGGCTTCCTGCATGGTCACAAAAGGCGAGAAATGTGTGCCCCCGCCAATGTCACAGCCAATACCGATGTTGACCCCTGCCTCGCGGTTGGCACCAGGGTTAAACAGGCCGGAGCCCAGGAAGGTGTTCGACGTCGGGCAGTGCACAACGGAAGCGCCGGCCTGGGCCATGCGCGTCATCTCGGCGGGAGTTGTGTGGATGCCGTGGGCGAAAAGGGCGCGGTCTGTAACCAAGCCAAAACGGTCGTAGACATCCAGATAGGACGCGTCATTGGGGAAAAGCTGGGCGACAGTTTGGATCTCGCGCGCGCTTTCGTTGATGTGGGTCTGCATGCGCGTTTGAGGGAACTCGGCATGGAGTGCGCCGCAGACTTCAAGTTGGGCTTCGGTGGAGGTGATGGCAAAGCGCGGTGTCACGGCATAGTCGAAACGCTCGTAGCGGGGTTCCAGGGCCTCAATCAACGCTTTGCTCTCGTCGTAGGCCGACTGAGCACTGTCTTGCAGGGTGGGGATGGCGTTGCGGTCCATCGCGGTCTTACCCGACACTAGGCCCATCCCACGCGCATCAAAAGCGGCGGCCAGTTCTTCTAATGCTGCGGGGTGGATGGTTGAGAACACGCACGCGGATGTCACACCGTAGTACAGCAGAGCGTCAGCAAAGGTCGCTGCAATGGACGCGGCGTGGACACGGTCTCCAAAGCGGCTTTCCTCGGGAAAGGTATAGGTATCCAACCAGTCCAACAGGTCCGTGCCGTAAGCGCCGATGATCCCGCTCTGGGGGAAGTGCAAATGAGCGTCGATAAATCCCGGCAACACCAGCGTGTCGTGTCGGTCAACCGATGGCCAGGCCCCGAAGGCCTCTGGCAGCGCGTCAGCCTCACCAACCCAAGCGATCCGACCGTCCTCACCGATGGCCATGGCACCCTTTGGGACCGAGTGCTGCGTAGCGTGTCCGTGAAAGTAGGGGTCATCGTCCCACCAGAGCAAATGGGCCTTCAGGACGAAAGACGAGGAAGCAGCAGCATTCATGGTTCAGACTTCGCGCCGGTTCTTGACGACCCAGTGAATAGCCTTCGTCCCCGAAGGTCAAGGGGTTCTGATAGCAGCCCCAACTGGACGTAAATTCTAGTCTAAAAACCGAGATCGCAGGATTAAGGCTTCGGCAGCAACAGCAGCGGCTATAACCGCAGGCTCCTTGCCGCGGATACCCGCCACGCCAATCGGGGTGACCAGTCGGCTCTGCTGCTCGCCATTAAACCCGGTTCCGCTCAACTGGCTGCGAAACCGCGCGATCTTGGTGTCTGAACCGATCATGCCAATAAACGGAACCTCGCTCACCGAGCGATGCAACAGTGCGCTCACAATGGCCAGGTCAAGCTGGTGGTCGTGGGTCATGATGTAGTGCAGTGCACCGGTACCTTGGTGGGCTGCGTGCTCAACCAGATTGGCGTGAGGGTCAGCGGGGGTGTTTTGGCGTTCGTCCAGCCAGGTAACAGCAAAGGGCAGGGGCTCAAGCGCCCGTCGGAGCGCGCGCCCGACATGCCCGCCGCCGTAGAGCACAAGCGGACAAAGACGCGGGGGTGGCGCTTCCTGTTTTCCCGCGCGCAAAGCGAGGCGCACAAAGCCTCCGCAGCACTGGTTTAGCGCGGGGCCGAGAGGTAGTTCCATGGTCGCTTTCCGCTCTCCCTCGGCGAGCATGAGACGGGCCCGGTCAATCGCCCGGAATTCCAGTGCGCCGCCGCCAATGCTACCTTCAAGCGCATCTTGGCTGACCCACATGACGGTACCCTGATCACGCGGTGTGCTGCCTAGGGCTTCAACGATTTCAACGGTGATCCAGCCCTCCGCCGTCATGATGCGGCGGCTTGTTCCTGAGCAATGGTGCGCAGGATTTCTTCGGCAGTGGCAGGCGCGTCCAGTTCGGGCCACCGGCCCACTGGACTGAAGCTAGAGACGGCATGAGCCAGCGCGGAATGAACCGAGATGGCGAGCATCAGCGGGGGCTCACCCACGGCCTTTGACTTGAAGATTGTGTCTTCGGTGTTGTCGTTATCAAACAGGTTGATGCGCAGGTCGTCGGGCCGGTCACTGGCACAGGGAATCTTGTAGGTCGATGGCGCATGGGTGAGGACTTCGCCGCGCGCGCTGTATACGAGTTCTTCCATCGTCAACCAGCCCATGCCCTGGACAAAACCACCCTCGATCTGACCATGGTCAATGTCAGGGTTTAGAGAGCGGCCGACGTCGTGCAGGATATCGGCACGCACCACACGGTTGGCGCCGGTCAAGGTGTCTATTTCGACCTCCGAAACCGCAGCGCCGTAGGCGAAATACAGGAACGGTCGGCCTTGACCTGTTGCTGCGTCCCAGTCGATCTTTGGCGTGCGGTAGTAGCCTGTGGCCGACAGCGACACGCGGCCGAGATAGGCGGCCCGAACCACTTCGGCAAAGGGCCAGCTTTGGCCGTCCGGGCTGTGGACCCGGCGATTGGCAAATGTGAGCTCGCCGTCAATGCCTTTGGCAGTGCGCCAGAACTCGGATAAGCGCCCGCGCAGTTTCAATGCGGCGAGCTTGGCGGCCCAGCCGTTTAGATCAGAGCCTGACGAGGCTGCCGTTGCAGACGTGTTGGGCACCTTGTCCGTGCGGGTCGAGGAGATTTTAACGTCCTCGAGCGCGACGCCGAGGACTTCGGCCGTAACCTGTGCAACCTTCACGAACAGGCCTTGGCCCATCTCCGTCCCGCCGTGGTTCAGCAGCACAGAGCCATCTTTGTAGATGTTGATCAGTGCGCCGGCCTGGTTGAGAAAGGACGTCGTGAAGGAGATGCCGAACCGAACCGGAGTCAGCGCAATCCCGCGCCGGATGGGCGAGCGCCCTGCGGCTGCGTTGGCGTCAATAATCGCTGCCCGGCGAGCCCGGTAGTCAGAGGTCTTGGCCAACTCCGGCATCAGCTGTGGCAGAATATTATCCTCAACCTGCATGCCAAACGGCGTGACACCGCGCTCGCCCTCACCATACAAATTGGCCAGCCGAACATCCAGCGGGTCGCGTTGCACGGATGCTGCGACCAGATCAACAACCCTTTCGGCCAACATCATACCTTGCGGGCCCCCAAAACCACGGAAGGCAGTGTTGGACACCGTGTCGGTGCGGGTTCTGAGGCTAGTCAGTTCCAGTTCGGGGTAGAAATAGCCATTGTCGGCATGGAACATAGCCCGGTCGTTAATCGCTCGGCTGAGATCGTGGCCGTAGCCGCATCGGCTGGCGAGGAGGCCGTCAACGCCCTTGATCATGCCTTCGGCGTCAAAACCGACACGAATGTCGGCTCGGAAATCGTGTCGCTTACCCGTCAGGATAAAGTCGTCATCACGATCTAGTCGAAAGCGCACGGCGCGGCCGGTCCGTTGCGCGCCCAGTGCGGCGATGACGCTCAGGGGCGCGGCCTGGGTTTCCTTGCCGCCAAAGGCTCCGCCCATCCGCCGCACTTCAACGGTCACCTCGGCAGCAGACATGTTGAGGGCGTCGGCGATCAGGTCCTGAATTTCTGAAGGGTGCTGGGTGGACGAAATCACGTGCAGGCCGTCGGCGCTGGGCAGGGCGAGGCTGCCTTGACCTTCGAGGTAAAAATGCTCCTGTCCACCGATGTACAGCCGGCTGGCCATGCTGTGGTCCGCGTTCTCGATCGCGGTGCTGACCGTGCCTCGCTGGAACACCAGCGGGTCGTGCAGGAAGGCATTGGCTTCGACGGCTTCATCGACTGTGGTTAGGGCAGGGAGCTCGCGGGCCTTCAAAACAAACAGACGGGCGGCCTTGCGCGCTTGCAGGCGGGTTTCGGCCAGCACGCAAAACAAGGCTTGCCCGGGAAACAGGATGTCGTCCTCGGCCAGCAGGGGTTCATCATGAACAACCGGCCCAGCGTTGTTTTCGCCCGGAATATCAGCGGCTTGTATCACATCCACGACCCCTGGCGCCGCCCAGACTGCGCTGAGATCAAGGCTCTCAATCACCGAACGGCCCACGGGCGCGAGGCCGAAGCAGGCGTGTAGGGCATTGGACGGAGTGGGCAAGTCATCGACGTAGGGAGCCGCGCCGGTGACATGCAGCGGGCCACTATCGTGCGGGTGAGATTTATGGACGACGTGCCGGGTCATGCCGGCGCCTCCTCGTGTTGCTGTGTCGCGCTGTCGATGGCTTCTCTCAAGGCGGCGTCGAGCAGGTTATGTGCAACGGTGGTGCGATACCATGCGCTGGCACGCAGGTCATCGATTGGAGAAAAATCTTCGCTGAGTGCTGTTAAAGCCGCCTCAACCGCCGATGCGCTCGCGTCCTTGCCTTCGAGCGCCGCGTTGGTGTTCTGAGCAACCATCGGTGTGGCTGACATGCCGCCGAAGGCAATGCGCACGTCGCGGAAACGACCGTTCTCTAGCCGCCAGCTGAATACGGCCATGACGGCTGAAATGTCTTGATCCTTGCGCTTGGATACCTTTAGCGCTGCGAATTGCCGGTCGTTCTCCCGTGGGGGAATATGAATGGCGGTGAGGACCTCATCGCTGGCCAGGGCGGTTTGCTTGTATCCTGTGAAGAAATCAGTAAGCGGCACCAGGCGCTCGCCGGAGATGGACGACAGCTTGACTGAGGCGTTCAGGGCCAGCAACACCGGCGGTCCGTCACCGATGGGGCTGGCGTTGACAACGTTGCCGCCGATGGTGGCCTGTTGCCGGATTTGTTTGGAAGCGAAGCGATCGAACCAGTCCTGTCCCTCTGGGATAACCTGACGCAGTAGGGGCCAGGCTTGCTCGTAGGTTGCTGCGCCGCCAATCGACAGTGTGCCATCAACTAGAAACGTCACCGCCGTCATTTCCGGCACACGGGTAGTGGAAATCAGAGACGGGTAGTCCTTCAAGTCCTTGTTCACCCAAAGACCCAGCTCCGTCGTTCCCGCGACCAGCACGGCATCCGGATCGTCCTTGCGGGCCTGGAGCAGCGCTTTGAGCGAGACCGGCGCATCGTAACGATCCCCCTCGCGCTCATAAAACAGCCCTGTGTCCAACGACAGCGAGCGGAACCATTGTGCAGCGGCGTGCTCCTTGGCGGTGAACGCCGGGTGCCGGGGGGCCTCAGCGCTGTCCTTGGCGGCCTCGAGAATTGGTCCGTATCCGGTGCAGCGACACAAGTTCCCGGCGATGTAGGTTTCCGCCTGGTCTGGGGAAGCGGCATCGAGGTGCAGTGCTGCGAGTGACATCACAAAGCCTGGCGTGCAAAAGCCGCACTGCGAGCCGTGGCGACGTACCATGGCATCTTGTACCGGGTGCAGATTGTCCGGGCCGTCGCCCAAATCTTCTACCGTCACAACCCAGTGCCGGTGAACAGCGGGCAAGAGCGTGATACAGGCGTTTACAGCGCGGTAACGGACTTCTTCGCTCAGCGGTTCATAGTGACCCAAAAGCACAGTGCAAGCACCGCAATCTCCCTCATTACAACCCTCTTTGGTTCCGGTTAGGTTGCAGTGATCCCGCAGATAATCGAGCAGCGTCAGCGTGGTATCCAGCCCCGCGACTTGCCGGGCCTCACCTTTAAGGAAGAATTCAAGAACCGTACTCAAGTCTGCTTAACTCCCCCGGTAGGTTGAATAGCCATACGGGCTTAAGAGAAGAGGGACGTGATATTTTTGCGCGGCGTCGAAGACGCGAAAAACCAGCGGAACTTCATCAAGGAACAGGTCTGCCGCTTTGATGTGATGGACCCGCTGCAAATAAGCCCCTGCATGGAAAACCAGTTTGTACGATCCAACAGCAATCGTATCCGACGTGAGAAGGGGTGCGTCCACTCGGCCATCGCTGTTTGTCGTTGCGCGCTTCAGCGATACCTCGCCGTCCTCAAGCCCAAACAGCTCAATATCTAGCCCATGCGCAGGTTTACCAGTTGATAAATCGAGCACATGCGTTGTGAGCGTTCCCAATTCACGTCTCCCCGTGTCAATGTGCGGGGGAGCTTTTCACAGCTCACTTGACGAGGCAAGGCAGACTGTGACGCTATTACTTTGTGACGCAGTTAAAAGGCCGGGAGACCCGAGTGAAATGACCATGACTGAAGATTATCCGCGCGACTTAACGGGTTATGGCGCGGTACCGCCGCATGCACAGTGGCCCCAAGACGCCCGGATCGCCGTTCAGTTCGTCATCAATTATGAAGAAGGTGGCGAAAATTGCATCTTGCATGGTGATGAGGCTTCCGAGGCATTTTTGAGCGAAATCGTCGGTGCCGATGCTCGAAAGGGCGTCAGGCATATGAACATGGAGAGCATCTATGAATACGGGTCCCGCGCGGGGTTCTGGCGCCTCCACCGGATGTTCACTCAGCGGGGCATGCCCGCTACCGTATTCGGTGTTGCGACCGCGCTGTTGCGCAATCCAGAGGCTGTTGCAGCGATGAAAGCCGCACAGTGGGAGATTGCGTCCCATGGGTTGAAGTGGATCGAACACCAGTACATGGACATTGCCGAAGAGCGCCGACAGGTCGCGGAGGCCATGCGCGTGCACGAAGCAGCCACCGGTGAGCGGCCCTTTGGCTGGTACACGGGCCGCAGTTCCGAGAACTCGCGCGAGCTGACCGCAGAGATCGGCGGTTTTCTCTATAACGCAGACAGCTACGCGGACGAGTTGCCTTATTGGGAAGTGACCCGCAGCGGACCGCAGTTGATTGTGCCCTACACCTTAGACGCCAACGACATGCGCTTTGCGACCAACCAGGGCTTTAACAGTGGCGATCAGTTTTTTGCGTATCTCCGTGATAGTTTTGATGTGCTCTATGCGGAAGGCGAAGTGGCGCCAAAAATGATGTCGATAGGGCTGCACTGCCGCCTCGTGGGTCGTCCGGGACGGGCCGCAGCGTTGATGCGGTTCCTTGACTATGTACAGAGCCACGACCGCGTTTGGGTCGCAACCCGCGCTGAGATTGCCCAGCACTGGCACGAGACCTTCCCTTATGAAGCTTAGTGAGATCAACACCCTGAGCGCCTCGGCGTTCCTTGCCCGCTTTGGCGATATCGCTGAGGAAAGCCCGTGGGTCGCCGCGCAGGCTCATGCCGCAGGACCCTTTGCGTCCCAGCAGGGGGTAATCGACGCCTTTGCCGACGCCCTGAACAATGCGGATGACGAAGACCGTCTGGGCGTGATTTGTGCGCATCCGGATTTGGCTGGCAAGCTGGCCGCAGCGGGTCAACTGACCGAAGACAGTACCGCTGAGCAGGCGTCGGTTGGGCTTGACAGCCTGACCGATGCAGAACGCGCAGAATTTACGGTCCTGAACGAAACCTATAAAGCGCGCTTTGGGTTTCCGTTTATTCTTGCGGTGAAAGGCGCCTCCAAGGCCCAGATCCTCGATAGCTTCAAAGAGCGTTTGCCTCAGGACCGCGAGAGCGAGTTTGAAGAAGCCCTCAAGCAGGTGTGCCGAATCATGTCCTTTCGGCTGATGGAGCGGATCGAAGCGTGACAATCGCAGCGTGACAGAGGCTTGACCATAAAGAAGCCCCCCACGCTCGGACGTGACGCCCGTACCATGCCTAAGACCTACCAAAGATAAAAAGATGCCAACAGAAAGACTAATGCAATGACCGATGCTGCTACTTCCATTCATGCCGAGCGCGAGATTCCCGACTTCGCGGCCCGTTATCCCAACCTTGCCAATGCTCGTTTGGGCGCAGAGGTCGTTTCGGTCACCGATGAGTTTTTTGCCGAGCGTTCGAGGCTGATCAAGGCTGAGGAGGCGGTGTTTTACCCTGACCTTTACGACGATCATGGAAAGTGGATGGACGGTTGGGAATCTCGGCGCCGTCGTTCTGGCGGTAATGATCACGCGCTGATCAAACTTGGCGGACCTACCGTGGTTCGGGCAATCAATATCGATACGGCATTCTTTACCGGCAACTACCCACACGCAGCACGGGTCATGGGTGCTTATCATGAGGGCGAAGGCCTGCCGGCGGATGCGGCCTACCGCACGCTAGTGGATATGTCCAAGCTCGGCCCGGACGCTCCGCATTGGTTTGAAGTGTCCCATGCAGAACCCGTCACGCACTTGCGGTTGGATATGTATCCCGATGGCGGAATTGCGCGCCTGCGGGTTCATGGCATTCCGGTCTCTGAACCGACGACAGACGAAAACGCGGTCAATGAGCTTTCTTCGATTCTCAACGGTGGGCGGGTTCTGGCTTTCAATGATAGCCACTATGGCAATCCGGAGATCCTGCTGTACCCCGATAAGGGCCTCAATATGGGTGACGGCTGGGAGACGAGGCGTCGGCGCGAGCCGGGGTTTGACTGGATCATCATTGCCATGGGCGAGGCGGGTGTGCTCGACCACCTGATCGTTGACACTGCGCACTACAAGGGCAACTTTCCGGCATCGTGTTCGATGAATGGTCGGTTGTTGAGCGGGGCGGATTTAGCGCTCCTGGACAATCCCGATGCCCTGAAGGCTGACAGCCAGTTCTGGCCCGAATTGCTTCCCAGCCAGCCCTTGACCGCCGATGCAGTACATCGTTTTGACGGTTCCGCGCTGACGGCAGCTGGTCCAATCAATGTTGTGCGTTTCAACATCGCTCCAGACGGCGGGATTTCGCGGCTCAAGCTGTTTGGGCGCGCGGCACCGCAGGGCTAGTCCGCGCCTGCAGGGTCGAGCATTACGGTTTCCCAACTGTCGGGAAAGGTGAACTCTTCAAGGTTGGAGGCCGGGTCTGCCCGGTCGACGACTAGGAATTGTTGGGCCTGGCCTTCAACAATGTTGGGATGGTGCCAGACCCCGGCCGCAATATTCACGCCCTGTCCTGGCCGAACAGCAAAGGCACGCAACGTGCCCGGATCAGGTGCTGAGCCGCCCTCTGCCACTACCACATAAAACCCACGCGTCGCTGACGACCCGATTGGCATAAATGATTGTGAGCCCTTGGGGTGACGCTCAAGCATTTTGATGACAAGCGGTAGCCCGAAGCTGCTGGTTTCAAAGATTGATAAGATAACGCCTTCTTCATCCGCCCTTACAGCGCTCATCGCATGGTAGCGCTGGGTGAACCCGTTATTGA
>PAHJ01000052.1 GCA_002705565.1 Geminicoccus sp.
GAGGAGCGCCGCCTCGCGGAGCTGCCCTGTCAGTCCGCAGCAGACTTAAGGGTGAGACTTCAGTTCAAAGACACTGCAGCTTGCAAGATGCCTGACGCCCAAGTCTACGGACAGAACCCTCGTTCCCTCTTTGACTTTATCGTAGTGTTTTGATCGTTCAGCTTTAGCGGTTAGAAAGTGCCACTCAACGCCCTTTGGTACAGCAAGAACCGATTCTTCAGCTTGCTCATCGACGGCTAAGGCCACCTTGAGATAGGCCGCTCCGATCTTCCCATGGTCCACGTCTTCTGGGCGTTTGTTTCTGAGCCATCGCCAGTTTAACAACAGGTCCGCACTCCCCAGCGCTGCTTGAGCAAGACCTGCGGCTGTTACGTATTCTATCCCGTATTTCTTGGCCTTTAGCTCGTTGATTTCCAGCACTTTAAGCTGGTCCGTCCCGGCGATAGGAAAGCGGTGCGGCACTTCCTTCAGCCCATCCGAAGTGGTCGCTAAAAGATCAAACTCAGCGGTCAAGTTACCTTTGTCGCTTTTGTGTAGCCGCCAGTTCTTGAGGTTTGCACCCCCGCTGTATTCCCACTGACACGCACGTGGTGACCCCAGCGCATCCGCAAATGTCAGGGTCGCTTGCTCCCTGGATTCCTCAACAACCGTTCGAGCCTGATTGATGATGGCATGGGCGCTGATGAAGTCATCGCCTCTCCCTTTCCATACCCAGTGCCTCTTGGGGTTTGCCAGCCAACCAAACAGGTGAGGATCGCCAAACCGACCTCTCTTTTTTGTTTGTTGCTGAGCGATGAGCGCCTTCAGTGACTCTAGCGTTTGGTCCTTATCCTTCGACCATGCTTCTTTGAGGTCAGGCCACCCCCTCAGTGTACGAGAGGTAATTCATGTTCGATGCTCTTCTTCTCCAAGATGAGGGTTTAGGGCCATCGACTCGTTTGCTCGTTCCTGCTCGTATGCCTGAAGAGCCTCAAAAACCTCCTTCGCATCCTCCTCCTTGAAGTTGCTCTCTTTCTTTCTCAGGTCTTCGGTGCGCCGCTTATACTCCTCTGCCGACTTCTCCGTCCAAGTTTGCCAACTCTCAAGTTGCGCTACAGCCAAGCGGAAACACAGCCTGTCCCATGGGGTCACCTTGCTTTTCGAATGGAGCCGGGGAGCAAAGTAAGAAAGGCGCAGCGGCAAGACACGAAGTTCACGAAGTCTCAGAACAAGTCCCGCAGGGCCTTTGGCAACCTCGTCTTTCTTGCCTTCTCCCCAAGCGTGTAGATCACGGGGCCAGTCCCAGTCACCAGCCAGCGCCTTCCTGTACCATTTTGGTGGTGAGCCGATAGACGGCTTTAGTTGGTGGTGGTGTCCATCATCGAGCCACTGTTGGGCAGCATCCCTGATGTCATCTATCTCCCCACCAAGCCAGTTCGGTAGGCTGCGTATGATCTCAAGATGCCCCGCGAAAGCGCTGCTATCTGGATCAAAGAAAGGGCTGATGAGGGCATTCGCTTCTTGTGCCGTTCCTTGGACGATGACGTGATAGAGCCGCTCCAGCGCCTCTAGTGCTTGTTCTTCACTGCGCGCTTCCTCTGGTACCTCGTTGGCATCCCAAGCCCCTTTTAGCAGGAGCTTTGCCTGCTTTTGGACCTCTGCCTTTGTAACGACGGCGCCATCACGAGGCTCATATTGACCCTGACGCATCGCTATCAGCATCTCTTGGTAGCTGCGAACTGCGTTGTTGACTTCTTGGTGAGTGGTCCATAGCGCCTGGGTGCTGCCGTGATCGTTAGCCCCTCTGGGTACGACAAGTCGGAGTTTAACGGCTCTGGTGTAAGTGGGTGTCGGCATCGAGCGTCTCCAAGGGTCTTTTATCAACCTTAAGGAGTGTTCGCTCATCCGCAAGCGATACTCTATCTGAGTAGGCTCGGATCACGTCACCGTGAGCCTGTGTCGAGGCACCAATAACCCTAGCGCCGCGAAGCGTCACAGCGCGGTGTCTACTGCCACACTTTGAACCCTTCAGAGCTTGCATCGCTAGGTCGTAGGGTCTGTCGCCATACCCCTCACGCATCAGCTTGGAGAAGTGAACAAAGTCAGCGTGTTTGCAGTCTGAGCAAGATGCGTGAAAGACATGCCGGAGGATCGGCCTCTGCCCTTCAACCCCGGCAAATAGGGAGCATTCCAGAAGCGTTCGAATTTTCGCGCTGCGTTTCCAAAACAAATATGACCGATGCGACCTTACGCGAAGGTCGCATTCAAGCGGCTGAAATAAAAAGAAAAAATGGCTCCCTGAACTGGACTCGAACCAGTGACCCGCTGATTAACAGTCAGCTGCTCTACCAACTGAGCTATCAGGGAACGCTGAGAGCTGAAATAGACGGGTGTGGCTTGGGTTGCAAGCCTTGAATTTTTTGTTCTGCCAAGTGCCCGTATGAGCGCGATGCATGGCTCGTGGCTGGCGCTAGTGTTTGCCATGATGGTGACACAGCCAAGCCTTACCGAAACGGCCTCAATTTCAATGCGCAACCATGGCGATTTGGGCCCATACATGTTATGCGACATTCTAATCACCGTGCACAGTTGCAAGCCCGGCGGCGGGGACCAGGATTTGACATGTGCGCGCCAAGTAGTTTCAGGGGTGAACCCATAATGAATATCAGGACGGTGGTGTCAGCCGCTTCTTTACTAGCCTGCGCCTTCGCTCTCACGGCTTGTGACGCCGTGCAGGAGAGCTTTGGACGCAATCGTGGAACCGCGTCGGAGGTCGTTTCAACATCGACTCTGCCGACGTTTGATCCCAGCAACCCTGTGTCAGCCTTTCCGGTCAACACGCTTGACCCCAGCGGCGACGTGGCGCGGTACTCTTTGGGGAGCGTCTATGCCATCGGCGGACAGTCGGTGACGCCAATGGAAGATCTGACCTACATTCGCGACGGTATTGCTGTGATGGGCTCGGAGCTGTTTTCCGGCACCACGGCAAGCGATGAACGCTATAACCCCGGCCTTTACACCGCTGGGCACCGAACCCTGCCTTACTCGACCATCATCAAAGTGACCAACCGGGACAACACGCGTTCGACGTTGATGCGGGTGAACGATCGTGGACCGGAGAACTTTACCCATCTGCTCGAGGTCACGCCCGCCGCCGCCAAGGTACTCGGTTTTGGCTCCAGTGCGGTTGCAAATGTCACCGTCGAGGTGGTGGAAACCGTCACGCGCAACGTTGCCCAAGTGACCGGCGGTAACATTGGCGGTGCGCTGGAGCCTGCGATTGCAGGCGCTGCAATCCCCAATGCCGCAGCGCCGCAGTTTGAGGCGGCCAATCCTCTGATCCCGCAAGGCGCTTCGACCATTGCCACCCCGCAAGTCATCGCAGCCCAGCCCCTGGACGACCCTTTTGCGGCCAATAACCAAGCGCCTACGGTTCCACTGGTGGGCGGCGGCAACCTGCCCGGCGCGAGCAATGCGTTCTTCAGTGCCGGCGGCTCAGCGTTCTACATCCAGGCCGGTGCCTACCGGGAGCGAGCCAATGCGCTGTCCATGCAGCAAATGCTGTCACAAACCGGCAGCGTGGTGATCCAGCCGGCCTTGCTCAATGGACGACAGATCTGGCGCGTGCGCGTCGGGCCTTATGGCTCTGATTCGGATGCGCGTGTGGCGCTGGGCCGAGTGGTTGCAGCGGGTGCGGTTGATGCGCAGGTGGTCATCGATTGAGCCGGATTGATGCTTTGACAGAGCTCTCTTTTAGACCCGTCCGCTTGGAGCGGTGGTCGGGTGTGCTGCGGTCTGCGTTGGCCGGGCTGTTTGCACTGCTTGCCCTGACGATCCTAGCGCCGCTGGCCGGGGCTATCACCACCGACGCCAAGCAGGCCATCGTCGTTGATGCCGAAACGGGCAAGGTTCTTTATGAAAAGAACGCCCGGCAGCAGATGGCGCCTTCGTCCATGACCAAGGTGATGACCGCGTACGTCCTGTTCAACGCCCTGCGCGCGGGCCAGCTGTCGATGGATACGATCTATACCGTTAGCGAGAAGGCAAGCTCGCGGCGGGGTTCGACTATGTGGCTGGAACGCAGACAGAAAGTCAGCGTGCAGGATTTGCTGATTGGCCTGATCGTTGTTTCAGGTAATGACGCCGCGATTGCTTTAGGGGAAGGTTTTGCCGGAACTGAGGCCGAGTTTGCCAAACTGATGAACGCAACGGCGGTTGCGATTGGGATGGTTGATACCAACTTCGTCAACGCCAGTGGCTGGCCGGACGAAGGGCACTATTCGACCGCTTGGGATCTTGCAATTCTAGGACAGCGGCTGATCAGCGATCACCCCGATTTCTATTCGTACTTTGCGCGTAAATCCTTCAATTTCAACGATATTCTGCAAAACAACCGAAACCCTATACTGGGCGATGAACTGCTGGGCGTTGACGGCATCAAGACCGGGCAGACCGATGCCGGGGGGTATGGCGTGATGATTTCGGCCGTCCGGGATGACCGGCGGGTGATTATTGTCCTGAACGGCGCCACGTCGAAGGCAGAACGGAAGACTCAGGCCGAACGACTGACCGATTGGGCCTTGCGAGCCTATGGCAACCACAGTCTATTCCGCGCTGGCCAAGTGATTGGGCATGCACCGGTTTGGTTGGGCCAACAAGACACAGTGCCGCTGGTGGCCAAGTACGGGCTTCGCATGACCTTGCCCCGGCACACCTACGAAAACTTGCGTGCGCAGGTGACGTATCGATCGCCTGTGCCGGCGCCGGTTAACATTGGCACAGAATTGGGTACACTGATCCTCAGCGGGCCGGGCATTGATCCGCAGGAGATCCCCGTTGTGGCCGGAGCATCGGTTGACTCGGTTGGTCGGCTGGAACGGGTCTCGACCGGCATACGATACATTGTTTTTGGATTGTCAGACTGACTATGGATGGGCGCTTCATCGTCATCGAGGGGCCGGACGGAACCGGCAAAACCACGCAGGCAAAACGACTGTCGGAACGGCTCATAGCGGCTGGTCACAATGTGGTGCAGGTTCGGGAGCCGGGCGGCTGTCTCTCCGCTGAACGGATCCGGGCGCTACTGGTAGAGGGCGAGCCGGGCGACCTGCTGAACTGGACCGAAGCCTTGCTCATGAATGCTGCCCGTCATGAACTGGTTGAGCGGGTGATACGGCCGGCTCTGGCGGCGGGGCAGTGGGTGATTTGTGACCGCTACTACCATTCGACGTTGGCTTATCAGGGCGGCGGGCTAGGGCTTGATCAGTCCAAGCTCGAAGCGCTGATCGATATGGCGACCGACGGGTTGGAGCCAGACCTGTTGCTCGCTTTTGCTTTGTCTACCGACGCTGCGCTAACCCGGGCCCGGGAGCGTGAAGACGAAGAAAAGCGCTTCGAAGCCCGCGAGGACAGTTATCACGTGCGCGTTCGTGCTGCCTATACCACTGTTTTGCGAGACGCCAGCGCGCGCGGCCCCACCTGCGAAATTGATGCTTCTGGGGCGATTGAAGAGGTCGAAGCACGGGTGCAGCAGGCGCTTACTCAGCAGTTTCCGGAGGCCCTCTAGTGGCAGCGTCTCGGGCCAAGCAGCCGGTGGAAGCTGACCGTAGTGCTCTGAATCCGCGGGCACTGATCGGGCAGGATCGCGCCTGGGACCAACTGTGCACGCTTTATCCATCTGGCGATGGTCCAACGGGCCTGATCCTTTATGGACCAGAAGGTATTGGAAAACGCACCGCTGCGCTGGTGCTGGCAAAAACCTTGCTGGCCGGTCAGGCGCCGCAGGCGGGGCAGCCCGTGGTTGGGCCGGATCAGGATCGCGCCGCGCGAATGGTTGAGGCGGGCGGCCACCCCGACTTGCTGTTTCTGGAGAAGCTGGCGGATAAGACCGAACTGACGGTTGCGGTTGTCCGGCGGATTGGCGGTTTCTTTTCGACTACAGGCACGTTTTCCTCCCGGCGCATCGTGATCATAGATGGCGCCGAGCTGATGAACCGCGAGGCGGCTAACGCTCTGCTCAAACGGCTGGAAGAACCGCCGCGGGGAGGGTTGATCATTTTGGTAGCCCGATCGCTGGGGAGCTTGCTTCCCACAGTATTGTCGCGCTGTGCCAAGGTGCCTTTTGTGCCTCTCGCCGCGCCGGATTTTGCCCAATGGGCTGATGCATCCGGCCAGTCAGAGTTAACAGCTTTGGCAGAGGCAAGCGGTTTTTCGCCTGGTTTGGCCGAACGGCTGGCCGACGGCAAAGCCATCGGCTGGCTAGAGCAGCTCGATGCCTTGGCTCTGGAGTTTCATCCACAGCGGCATTCCGCCCAGGCTGCACGTCTGGCCGGGTCGATCGGCAAGACCGGTGATGTTGCTTTTCGGTCCTTGTTCTTGCGGGCATTGCACGCTCGGCAAAAGGGTGCGAGCCTGCCCAATGTTCGTCGTGGGCAAGCGCTGTATCGCGATGCGTTGGGAGCCTTTGCTCGGATCGATGGCTTGAACGTCAATCCTGAGGATGAATGGCGGTCCTTGCTGAGCCGGTATTAGTGCCATCGCAATCGTGAACGGAAAAACGCAATGCTGCCGCATTTGTGTCTCGCCTAAACCATGACGGATGCTTAGTTGAATGGAGCTGGAGGCCGTTTCCTGGCTTCCACGATGAAGGAAAGAAGACGCATGCGTTCTGTCGTGATTGTTGCGATTGCTGTTTTTGCTATGACCGGTTCCGTCGGAGCGCAGGTATTTTACCCGCAGCCCGCCGTGGTGCCGTCCTTTGGCCCGGCTTTTGACACCGAATACGAAACTGCCGATAACCTTGATGTCACGTTGGAAGTCGAGGCCTTCACGACCAACTGGGGTGAGGGCTATTCCGGGGTTTCTTACGGCGTGGCAGCAGAGCTAGACCTGAGCCCCAGCCTTTCGCTGGAGCTCGATGGCAAACGCGTCGATACGACCTTGGGTTCGGCCTACGAATACGGTGCGGGCCTCAACATTCACGGACGCCAAGGTGAGCTGTACGCGGCCATAAACTCTGTAGCGATGCAGCCTGACGGTCTAGTGGCACGCGATCAAACGTGGATCGAAGTTGGTGGTGAGTACATGGTCAACAACAACCTGACCTTTGGCTTCGAGGCTTCAACGACCCTTGATGGCGCCGTGGTTCCCTATGACTCCATTTATACTCCGAATGCCTTGAACCAGTATCGCTAGGCGACAATAGACAAACTGCTCTGCTGACTTAGCCGTGGTCTAAGGCGGGTCGGAAGCGCTAAGGTCTGGCTCGAAAATGGAAAGTTTTGAGCTTTTGGAGCCATGACCAAGAAAACCTATTACGTTACGACGCCAATCTACTACGTCAACGATCGTCCCCATATTGGTCACGCTTACACAACGCTCGCTGCGGATGTAATGGCGCGATTCAAGCGCTTGGATGGCTACGACGTTCACTTTCTGACCGGCACGGATGAGCATGGCCAGAAAATCCAGCGGTCAGCGGAAGCCAAAGGGGTTTCCCCGCAGGCCTTTACTGACGAAGTGTCTGCCGTGTTCCGAGAGTTGGCGACAGACTTCAACTTTTCCCACAATGACTTCATTCGTACCACTGAGGACCGCCACAAGCGCGCCTGTGCCCAGATGTGGAAGCTTCTATCGGATGCAGGCCATATATATCTGGACAAGTATTCCGGTTGGTACGCGGTGTCTGATGAAGCCTTCTACGACGAAGGCGAGCTGATCGAAGGCCCAGATGGAAACCGGATTGCGCCAACGGGGAAATCGGTGGAGTGGGTCGAGGAAGAGTCTTACTTCTTCCGCCTGTCAGCCTTCGAAAAACCGCTGCTGGAGCTTTATGAGAAGCAGCCAGATTTCATTCTGCCCAAAGGGCGACGGAATGAGGTTATTTCGTTTGTGAAGGGCGGTCTGCAGGATTTATCTATTTCCCGCACGACCTTTGATTGGGGCGTCGGGGTGCCCGGTGATGAGAAGCACGTGATGTATGTCTGGCTCGATGCCTTGACCAACTACATCACGGCGACCGGGTGGCCTGATGAGGCGCCGCGCTGGCCCGCAGATTTGCATCTGGTCGGCAAGGACATCCTACGTTTTCACGCGATTTACTGGCCAGCTTTCCTGATGGGTGCTGGGCTGCCGTTGCCCAAGCGTGTGTTTGCACACGGCTGGTGGACCAACGAGGGTGAAAAAATCTCTAAGTCGCTGGGGAACGTGATTGATCCCTACGAACTCAAGGAGACCTTTGGCCTCGATCAGACCCGCTATTTCCTTCTGCGCGAAGTGCCGTTTGGCAACGATGGCGATTTCCGGCGCGACGCGATGATCACGCGCATGAATAGCGACCTTGCCAACAATCTGGGGAACTTGGCGCAGCGGTCGCTGTCGATGATTGCTAAAAACCTGGGTGGCGTGGTTCCGGCTGTTACCCTGACGGCTGAAGACGAAGCGCTGATTGAAGCGGCAGGGGAGAGCCTGCTGAATGGGGTGCGCGAGCATCTGGATGTCCAGGACTTTAACAAGGCGCTGGAAACCATCTGGCTGGTGATTTCTGAGGCCAACGTTTACATCGACGCGCAGGCGCCATGGACGTTGAAGAAGACCGATCCTGAGCGGATGGGCGCAGTGTTGTACACGGTGATAGAGACGGTTCGCCGGGTTGCGGTAATTCTGCAGCCTGTCATGCCTGAAAGCAGTGGCAAGCTGCTGGATCTTCTGGCCCAATCAGAGGACCAGCGGCATTTTGAGTCCCTTGACCAGCGTTTGGCAGAAGGCACCGAGTTACCCGCGCCAGCGGGGGTATTTCCGAGGTTTGTCGAGGCGGAATGACGGTTGCCTTAGCCTTCGA
>PAHJ01000053.1 GCA_002705565.1 Geminicoccus sp.
GAGATGGTGCCGAAGCCCAGATTCGAACTGGGGACACACGGATTTTCAATCCGTTGCTCTACCAACTGAGCTACTTCGGCATCCTGAGGCTGAGGTGTTGGTCAGGAGCCCTACGGACTCTCCCCTCAACGCGTGATGAAGTTGTTTAGACCCCCGCTGACCAGAGAACAAGGGCAGATTTTTTAAGCGCCGGAATGTGGCTCATGCATGAGAAGCATAGGCGCGCAACTTGAGCATCAAGCCTCTCGGTCTAGCGGTAAAACCTCGCCCAGTTCAGCGTCATCGTCCGGGTCAGGCTCTTCCACGGCCGGGATCGCGTAGGCACCGGTCAGCCAGCGGTTGAGATCCACGTCACGGCATCGATCAGAACAGAACGGGCGAGCTTGTGGGGTTTCCGGCTTGCCGCAGGTTGGGCAGGCCGCTAGTGCGGATTTTTTCATGGGTGCGAGGTCAGCCATCGCGGGTCGCTTCCAAAGCTTTGGCGTAAGATAAAGGCACGCGGTTGACGAGATCAACCTGGGCGCGTTGCTGCTCAGGGATCGAGAACCCCCGTCGTGCCCGCGTGATGAGGCCGATGCCTAAATGATTCACGGGCTCCACGTCAAATTGGCACGTGGGGTGTTCCATCAGTCCACGGAGATGTTCGGTCAAACGAGCCCGCTCGGCCTTGGTTTCAAGATTGAGGAAATCAACGACGATGAGACCACCGAGGTTAAGGGCTTGCACCACACGTGCGACTTCGGCAGCAGCGCGGTTGTTGGTCTCCAGGCGCTCAGAAGCGCGCACAGTCGCATTCACGTCGATCATGGTGCCGGTAAAGCCCGGTTCGACCAGCAGCGATAAACCTCCCTTTAGCGGTACATACAGTCCATCGGTAACGTTCCATTGCGGATCGGCGGGATTTACGCTGTCAGAGGGGAAAAAGTCGACGGCGATATCGGCGCGTGCGCCTCGGATGGCTGCGACGGCTTCCGGCTTGCTCAAACAGACCACGGCGTCGGCGGTCTCGACCAGCGCGGAGAGAGGATCCACTGCGCTGCGCAGCAGCTGTGCTTTGCCTTTCGAGGTCGCAACTTCGGGAATGGGGGGGATCAGGCGGCCACGCGGGCCTTTATCTTCGCGGGCGTCCGTGATGATTTCAACGCAAACCCAGGACCCCTCGCGGATGTTGGCCCTTTCCTTGAGCGGTACCATGGTGCGCTGATCGGCGCCGGTCCCGGTTGTCAGACGCGGGGGAATAGCCTTGCCAGTGTCAAGAAAGGCGACGCCCAGCGTCTTTGAGACTTCCTGAACACGAGCCCAGAGTTTGGCGCCCGAACCCAGTGGAGTGGACCAGGGCCGCATCCAGGGCCAGTCGATCACGCGCGTCACGATCGGCGCTTCCAGGTCATGGGGTGGGCCTGCGCGAACGATTAGATCGCGCTGAGCGGGTTGATCGATCACGTAAAGCGTGTTCATAGGCGGAAACCTGCACCGGTGAGCTGGGCATGGGTCACGGCCAGATCGAGCCCCATGACGTTGGTGTAAGACCCATTGATCCACGGAATGAAACGGGCGAAGGCCCCTTGTATGGCGTACCCGCCCGCTTTGCCCTGCCACTCTTCACTGGCGATGTACCAGTCGATTTCTTGCACGCTCAGCCGCTTGATGGCGACGCGGGTCATCGAAACCTCGCTGCTGGGCGCATGCCCGGGACGCACGATAGCTTGTCCGGTGTAGACACGGTGTCGACGGCCGCTGAGCAGTGCGAGAAAGGCACGCGCCTGTTCAGCGTCGGTGGGTTTTTCGAGGATCCGCCGACCAACCGCAACGGTTGTGTCTGCGGCGAGCACGGCGGCATCCGGGTTGGCCTGGGCCATCACACGCGCCTTTTCACACGCCAATCGCTCGACGTAGGCAGCGGGAAGCTCACCGTGTTTCGGTGTCTCGTCGATGTCGGCGGGCCGAATGGCGTCAGGAACCACGCCAATCCGCGCCAGGAGTTCCTTTCGACGAGGACTGGCGCTGGCGAGGATAAGGCGCATCTATTTATAGCGGAACGTGATCCGCCCCTTGGACAAGTCGTAAGGTGTCATTTCGACCTGGACGCGATCACCAGCGAGAACCCGGATCTTGTTCTTCCGCATCTTGCCTGACGTGTGCGCCAGAATTTGGTGGTCGTTGTCCAGTTTTACCTTGAACATGGCGTTTGGCAGGATTTCCAGCACTTCGCCTGTGAATTCAATCAGATCTTCTTTTGCCATGTGTGGCTTTACTTACCCTGTTTAATGAGGCGAGAGAGTCCGCCCAATAGTGGTGGCAGATAGGGCCAAGGGACGGTCGAGGTCAAGGTGCAGGCGTGAAAACCGGGTGATAATCACGAAAAATCAAAGCGTTCCTTAATTCTGGCGCGAATTTGGTCTCTGGTTTCTCGGTAGGCATCGAGTTTCATGTCGCGTGTGCCGTCAACGAGACTGGGGTCAAGCACGTCCCAACTTTCCACATCGGTCGCCTGTGCCCGCATAGCCTCCAGCGCTTCGCCTTCCGCCTGCTTCGACAGCGCGACTATCAGGTCGTAGCCCCCATCGCTGTGTGCGTCGAAGGGTTTTGCCTGATGCCGGTGCATATCAACACCTTGCTCACCTAGTACCGAAACCACGAACCCATCGATATCGGTGGGGTACAGGCCCGCTGAAGCTACGAAAACACCGGACCGTCTGGCGTGCTGGAGTTCGTCTTTCATCAACCCTTCAGCCAGCGGGCTGCGGATGGCATTACGCGTGCAGAGAAAAAGCACGGATCCGGGGAGATTGCTCATTCGAGGGTATCCTTCCGGCCTAAATAGAGTGCAAACAGCAGCGTAATCAGCCGGCGTGCTGTGTTCAGATCAGTCTCAACTTTACCCTCCAACCGATCTCGAAGCAGTTCTGCAACATCGTTATGAACACCGCGCCTTGCCATATCGATAGACTCGATTCGTGCTGCTGAGGCGGTATGGATCGCGTCGTTGTAGGCTGTGCAAATGTCGTAATATTCCGCCAATGGCGCTCTGAAAGTTTTCAGAGAAATCAGCAGGAAATAGGGTTTTTCGGCGCTGCTAACGGGACTGATCTCAAAGACGAGTTTGCCTTCGTGCTCGTTCAGCTTCAGCTTAAAGGGGCCCTGGTCCGCGAAAGTAGCTGGTTTGAAGATATTGTCTTCAATCAGATCAAAAATCGCGATTTGCTGGTCTTGCTGCGCCTCGGGGGAGAGGTGCGCATGAAAAACGTCCCCCAGTTCGACGATGGCGAGTTTGTCGGTCATGACTAGTGATTACCACGGATGGCAATGGATCGCGCGTGTGCGCTCAGACCTTCTGCCTCGGCCAGTCGCCGCGCCGGTGCGCCCAATTCAGCGAGGGCGTCAGGGGAGAGCCCAAGAAATGTCGTCCGCTTCATGAAATCCAGAACACCAAGGCCAGAGGCATAGCGGGCCGCGCGCGCGGTCGGCAGAACGTGGTTGGGACCAGCGATATAATCCCCCATAGGCTCAGGCGTAAACCGGCCCAGGAAGGCCGACCCTGCATTCCGTATTTTGCCAAACAGTGCCTTTGGCGCTTCCGTTGCGATTTCGAGGTGCTCAGGTGCCAGGCGGTCTACGAGGTTTTCGCATGCGCTGACATCTTTCACCAGAATAATGCCACCGTTGTTTTGCCAGCTCGCACCGGCAATCTCTGCGCGGGGCAGGGTTTTGAGTTGGGCTTCAACGGCCTGTTCAACGGCCTGCGCAAACCGGTAATCGTCGGTGATGAGTATCGATTGCGCATCGGCGTCGTGCTCGGCCTGTGACAGCAGATCGGCGGCGATCCAGGCGGGATCGTTGTCTCTATCAGCCACCACGAGGATCTCTGAAGGACCAGCAATCATGTCGATACCGACCTGACCAAAGACCCGGCGTTTGGCCGCGGCGACATAAGCGTTACCCGGCCCGACAATCTTGTCCACGGGGGCAACCTCTTCGGTGCCATAGGCCATCGCGGCAACGGCCTGCGCGCCGCCGATACGATAAATTTCCGTGACGCCGCATAGATGCGCTGCGGTTAACACCAGGGCGTTAACCTCACCATTGGGGGTCGGCACGCACATGGCAATTCGGGGCACGCCGGCCACCCGTGCCGGAATGGCGTTCATGTAGACTGAGGAAGGGTAAGCCGCCTGTCCGCCAGGGACATAGATCCCCGCCGCAGAAACCGAGGTCCAACGCCAACCAAGTTCCACGCCGACGTCATCGGTGTAGCCTTCATCCTGGGGGCGTTGGCGTTCGTGGAACGACTGCACTCGTGCAATTGCGAGTTCCAGCGCCGCGCGGTCCTCAGCACCAACCGACGCGGCCGCGGCGTCAATCTCGGCCGCTGAGAATCGTGCCGTCTCACTGACATCGAGGCGGTCAAACCGGGCCGTATATTCCGCAACCGCCGCGTGTTTGCGGGCGCGGACATCATCGATGATCTCGGCTACGGCCGCGTCCACGTCCACCGAGACTTCGCGCTTGAGGGACAGGAACTCCTGAAAGCGTGCTTCGAAATCCTCGTCGCTCTGGTTTAGCCAAAAGACCATCTATGCTGTCTCACTCATTTGCGATTCACGGACCGCGTCGCGGAAGGCGTTGATCCAGGCCAAAATCCGCCGGGAGTCCGTCTTCAGCGCCGAGCGGTTCACCACAAGGCGTGCCGTCGAATGCATGATGACTTCTTCCTCGATCAGCCCGTTCATTTGCAATGTTGTTCCCGTCGAGACCAGGTCAACAATCCGCGACGCCATGCCCAGCATTGGACCCAACTCGATCGCGCCGTTGAGCTTGATACACTCCGCATGAATCCCCTTCTGCGCGAAGTGTTTGCGCGTGACATTGGGATATTTTGTTGCCACGCGCAGGTGCGAGCGCCCGGCAAGCGGAACTGCGTCCAGACTGGCTTGCGGGCCGGCGACAGACAGTCGGCAAGCACCAAAGCCAAGATCGACCGGCACGTACAGTTCCGAAAAGTTGAATTCAGCCAAAACGTCAGCGCCAACAACCCCCATCTGCGCACCGCCAAATCCGACAAAAGTGGCAACGTCAAATGGCTTGACCGGGATCAGGTCGATCTCCGGAGACGCCGTTCCAAAGCGTAAGCGCCGGTCAGACTTATCGTGAAACGCCGCTTCTGGGGCGGCGCCAATGGCTTCGAGAACCGGCTGGCAGTCACCCGCCAAGCGGCCTTTGGGAAGGGCAAGTACGAGTGCTTCACTCATGGGTCTTCAGCTTTCCTCGCTCAGGGTTGGGGCTTGCGCGGCAATTTCTGCCAGATCATCGCCGTGCTCAGGCTTGCGCTGAGTAGGCCACGGCTCGCCCAAATCCTCAAGGAACACGCGAATATTCGGACCGGAGAGGCGGATTGCGGATTCACCGGAGCAGACGATGGTCAAACCCTTGTCATCGGGGACCAGTGCCATGATCGAAACAAACTGGTCGCGTGATCCGCGTTTGATCGCCTTGGTGCGAGCACCGGTAATGCCTTCCACTGTCAGGGCTGCAAAGCTGCGGGTGTAGCCGCTGGTGATATCGTCCTGAAACCGGGCATCAGCCTGATCATCCGACGCGCCAGCAGAATCCTGCGTATCGAAAGCGGTTGCGCGTTCCCACTGAAATCGGTTGAGAATGGCCACAAACCGGCGCTTGTCGTCTTCGATGGTCATATCACTGGGTACAAAGATAGCGTCTTGCGTCAGTCCTGACAGCATGACGATGTCCCGGCTTTCCCGGCCTAGGAGTTTCAGTCGTTCGTTCGATGCCATGATTCTGGTGTTGCTCTAGTCTTGTCGCTTAATGGACGCGCCAACGGCCGAAAGCTTGGCTTCGATCCGCTCGTAACCTCGGTCCAGATGGTGAATGTCCCCAAGGCGAGTTTCCCCTTCTGCGGCCAAACCGGCAAGGATCAAAGAGGCTGAAGCACGCAGGTCTGTTGCCATCACCGGTGCGCCAAAGAGCTTTTTGACCCCCCGCACCACGGCAACACGGCCATCCACGTCGATATCTGCACCCATGCGAATCAGCTCTGGAACATGCATGTAGCGGTTTTCAAAGATGGTCTCGGTCAGAACCGCAGTGCCAGTTGCAACAACCATCAGAGACATGATCTGCGCCTGTAGATCCGTTGGGAAACCGGGGTAGGGCTCAGTGGTAACGTTGGTACTGCTGGGACGTTCAGTCGTGGATGCCACGTGGAGGCCGGTCCCGAGTTGCGTGCAGATCGTGCCGCTGGCTTCCAGAACCGACGACAGTGACCCCAGATGTTCCAAGCGAGCGTTCTTCAAAATCAGCTCGCCGCCCGTAATTGCCGCAGCGACGGCAAAGGTTCCTGCTTCAATCCGGTCGGAGACAACCTGGTGCTGGACGCCAGAGAGGCGTTCTACGCCGTCGATGATCAGGTGACTGGTCCCCACGCCAGATATCTGTGCGCCCATGCGGATCAGGCATTGGCACAAGTCAACGATTTCAGGCTCTTGTGCCGCATTAAACATTTCCGTGCGGCCTTCAGCCAGGGACGCCGCCATGACCAGGTTTTCGGTTGCGCCGACTGAGACCTTGGGGAAGTTGATTTGGGCGCCTTGCAGCCGGCCCATTCCACCCTGCGGGGTTTGTGCCACGACATAGCCATCGCGCAGGTCAATCTGTGCGCCCATGGCTTCCAGGCCCATAAGGTGCAGATCAACCGGTCGAGAACCGATGGCGCACCCTCCGGGCAGGCTAACCTCCGCCCGCCCCTGGCGCGCCAGCAAAGGTCCAAGAACAAGGATCGAGGCTCGCATCTGGCTGACAAGGTCATAGGGAGCTCGAATAGACGTGATTTCTGGCGTTGCGAGCCTGATAACCGGAAGGCCGTTTTCGGCAGCTGTTCCGATATGCGATGCGTCGATCTGCGTGCCCAAGCCCTTTAGGACGTTGGACAACGTGGAAATATCATGCAGGTCAGGGCAGTTGGTGAGTGTGACCGGTTCGTCCGTTAGCAACGTTACGGCCATGAGCGGCAAGGCTGCATTTTTTGCACCCGAAACGGCAATCTCGCCCTTCAGTTGATTACCGCCGGAAACAACAATTTCAGCCATAGCGTTCGATCTACCTCAATTTCGAAATCAGGCCGGTCCCCTCCGGCATTCGTCGACAAGCCCCTTGCCCCAGTCCGTCACTTAAGCACCCAATCGAGCAAATGGTACGGCGTCTTCTTGCAAAGATTGAGCAATCAGCACAACCGCCAGAACTGCCGGTTAGAGGCGCGGCAGCGTAACGCCAGTTTGGCCCATATATTTCCCAGCACGGTCGGCATAGGAAACCTCGCACGGATCGTCCCCCTGGAAAAACAAGAACTGGCAGGCCCCTTCGTTGGCGTAGATTTTAGCGGGTAGAGGCGTGGTGTTGGAGAACTCCAAGGTCACGTGACCTTCCCACTCCGGCTCAAGCGGTGTGACATTGACGATGATACCGCAGCGGGCATAGGTCGATTTACCAACACAGACCACCAACACGTCGCGCGGAATCCGAAAGTATTCAACCGTCCGTGCCAGGGCAAAAGAGTTGGGAGGGATGATACACACGTCGGTCTGGCGCTCGACAAAGCTGTCGTTGCTAAACTCCTTGGGATCAACCACTGCTGAATCAATGTTGGTGAAAATGCGGAAATCTTCGGCCACGCGCGCATCATAGCCATAGGAGCTCAACCCATAGGAAATCATTCCCTCGCGCTTCTGAGCTTCGACAAATGGCTCGATCATGCCCTGATTGGCAAGGTCGCGGATCTTGTGATCAGGAAGAATGCCCACGGCTTTATGACTCCGATTGTTCCGTTTTGGGTTGCTTTGCGGTTTCCTGCGCCAGCTCTTCAGCACTACGCGCCCGACCCTGTGACTTGCGTCGTCTGAGGTTAGACCTGAGCGCGTTGGCAAGGCGATCTGCGCGCGTATCCGATTTGGCTTTGTCGTTTTCCATCGTGTGAACAGGGAGTGCGGTAGCCAAAGTCATTGGTCAAGTCAGCAGCCTGTGGAAACTTTCTTTGAGGCCGTCACGTCATGAGGAAGGCTCCGCATTTGCTGCTGCTCTGCTGCTTCGACGACGCTCTCAATCCAGACGTCTTTGACCCATTGTCCGTTCAAACTGACCAAGACTCAGGACATGAGTCTGATTTCCTCCGAATAGGGTGTAGAGCCTTAAAGATTTTTAGGAAAAAATGCGCATTATTCTGGCATTTGTGCCAATGGAACCATAAAAATCCGAAAATAACCGCTCCAACAAATAGAAA
>PAHJ01000054.1 GCA_002705565.1 Geminicoccus sp.
GCCTATCGTTTTCTGCGGTGTGAACCTCCCTTGGTCAATACGCGCTTTGTCAGGGACGCAGGCTTGGACTATTGGTGGAATCAAAGCTTCAAATGGCCCTGAGGGGCAGATGTGTTCGGAGAACCTGAAAATGGCTGAAAAGATTGCAACAGTCTTTGGTGGGACGGGCTTTTTGGCTCGCTACATTGTGCCCCAGCTGACGAAGGCCGGGTATCGCGTGCGGATTGCTTCACGGCATCCATCCAGGGCGCGCCACCTGCAAACCCAGGGCGACGTTGGACAAGTTCAACCGGTATACGCACCGGTTCAGAACAAACCTGCTGTGGCCCGCGCCGTCGATGGTGCGGATGTCGTCATCAATCTTGTCGGCCTGCTGTTTGAGAGTGGCAAGGACCAGTCGTTTGAGGCCACGATGGTCGATGGCGCGGCTAACGTGGCCGCCGCAGCAGCCAACACCGGCGCTACGACATTGATCCAGGTATCCGCGCTAGGCGCCGACAAACGCAGCGCCTCTGAATACGCCCGATGCAAGGCCTTGGGCGAGCAGGCTGTCGTGCGGGTATTCCCCAAAGCCACAATCCTGCGCCCCAGCATCGTGGTCGGTCCGGAAGACGGTTTCTTTAACCGGTTTGGCGGCATGCCGGCGATACCGATGATTGGCGGTGGCAGCACCCTGTTCCAGCCGATTTGCGTGGGTGACGTGGCCGACGCCATTATGGCTGCGATCCACAATCCTGCAGCACAGGGTCAGACCTTTGAGCTCGCGGGTCCAACCACCTATTCGTTCAAGGATTTGATCAACCTGATGCAATCCATCACCTACTCCAAGGCGCCGCAGATACACGTACCCTGGGGCGTGGCGGAGTTGATCGGTCTGGTTGGATCGCTGGCCCCTGTCCCGCCTCTGACACGGGATCAAGTGATACTGCTGCGTTCGGACAATATCGCGACTGGCACGTTGCCGGGGATTGATGCCTTGGGTGTAGAAACCGCACCGATTGAATCCCTGCTGCCAACCTATCTGGTGCGCTTCCGGAATGGGGGGCAGTACGCCCGAGCCTGACAGACCAGTTCGTTCCGAGAAACCCCGGGGCACGGCTGCTGCATTGGAGCGGCCACTTGGGTTTCTTGGGAGCTGCAGTGATCAGACCGGCGGCGTTGCCGAGACCCCGATTACCAGAATGAAGGCGAAGATCGAAAGCGCGAGAACCACGCGATAGATCACGAAGGGCAGCAGGTCGGAAACCTTGATAAACCGCATGAAAAGCGAGATGGCGAGGATCGCGGAAATGAAGGCAAGCCCTGCACCCAGCAAGGCCAAGCGGCTCAGCTCCCAATTCCCCTCACTGACGGTCACAAACGTCTGATAGCCGCCCGCGGCCAGAATTGCCGGGATAGACAGGATCATCGACAGGCGTGCAGCGTCAGTGCGGTTGATTGACAGCATCCGACCCGCCGTCATCGTTATCCCTGATCGAGACGTGCCAGGGATGAGGGCGAGGCACTGCATGAGCCCCACCACCAGCGCATCCACCATCGTAATGTTCTTCGCCTTGCGACGATTGTCAAAACCGATATCAGCAAACAGCAGCACCAAGCCAAACACCAGTGTTGCTGCTGCCACAACGAGAGGATTGAGAAGCCAGGCGTCCGGCACGTAAGTCGCGACAGCGAGACCGGCAATCATCAGGGGTATGCTGGCGACAACGACGAACAAAAACAAACGTCGGTTCTGGGTCTTTCGAAAAA
Organism: Geminicoccus sp.; assembly: GCA_002705565.1. GTDB lineage: Bacteria > Pseudomonadota > Alphaproteobacteria > UBA7985 > UBA7985 > UBA7985. Next base: position 1,750 of record PAHJ01000054.1, read on the forward strand.
CCAGCGTATCGAATCCACCGTGCGCCACGTCCAGCACCATCCGCCAGAAATACAGCACCACCGCGGCCAAGGTACCCACGTGCAGCGCGACGTTCAGCGTCAGCATTTCGGCGTCCGTCACCTCGCCGCCAATCCCCATCCACGAGGCAGCGCTCCAGATCAGGACAAGGTGCCCGGAGCTGGAGACCGGAAGAAACTCCGTCACTCCCTGAACAATCGACTGTAGAATTAGAAGGCCAAACATGGGTGAGTCATTCCCTCAAAACCGCCGCAGCACAATCTGATCACCCGTTTTTTGCCCTTACGCTACAGGACTGTGCTTTGCGATGCACAGCGTTGCGAAAACGCAACGGTATGGGTCTCGCGCAGGTAACTGGAGTCTGTGTCACCTCGGGATTTGTCGTCTTTCAGGACATTGAAGCGCGGTTTGCATGGGTCAAAGTCTTGTCAGCTGCGGTCTGAGGTTGTAGGCGAATATTATGCGAACATTATTCCACTTCCCGCTTGATCCGAACTGCCGCATCATCCGGCTTATGCTGGGAGAAAAGCGTCTGGATTTTCGGGAAGCGCCGCCTTCGATGCCGGTGCCGGATGCTCCAGTGATGGAAATCCCGACACTAGAAGACGTTAATGGCGCGCAGCTGCCTTACATGATGGTGATCGCCGAGTACCTCGATGAGAGCTATCCTGAACCGCCGCTGATCGGTCGCGATATCCTAGAGCGCGCGGAAACACGACGCCTGACGAACTACTTCGCGGTTGATATGGGGGGGCGTGTGACCAAGCCCATCCTGTTCGAAAAAGTGCAAAAGCCGATGGCCCGTCTGGGCGCACCGGACAGCACGGCCATGCGAACCGCCGTCCAACTCTCAACCCGCTATCTGAGCGCAATTGAAGAACTGTACGAGCATCGGAACTGGATCGCTGGCGGATCCTATAGTCTGGCTGATATCGCCGCCGTCGCGCAGATTTCCGTGCTGGACTACGTGGATCTGATTGAATGGGACCGCTACCCGGTTCTGAGGCGCTGGTACGCGCGGGTCAAATCGCGGCGCGCCATGGAAACGATCCTGGCTGACCGCATCGACGGCGTACCACCACCTCGGCACTATTCTAACGTCGATTTTTGAGCCTGGTCCTGGATGATGGCGGCAAGGGCCTGACGCGCGCGCGCAGCGAACCCGCCGGAATCGCGCGCAAGGATGCGTTCCAGATCACTGATCGCCAGATCTGTGTCGCCCTCGGCCAAAGCAATCTGCGCGCGCAGCCATAGCGCTGAGAGATTGAAGGGTTCAAACAGCAAGGCTTGCAGCGCGTCGTCTGCTGCCGCGTCCAGGGCGTCGATGGCCAGATAACTCGCACCGCGAAACACCAGAGCTTCAACGCTGGCGGCGTTCAGTGCGAGGGCCTGATCAAGGTCACGGATGGTGCCGTCAAAGTCGCCAAAGGTGGCACGAACCAAGGCCCGATCCACCCACAAACCAGGCTCTTCCCGGTTGCGCTCCAGTGCTTTGGAATAGGCGCGAAAGGCCTGCTCGGGGTCTTCGGCCGCGTCGAACAAATCACCACTGGCCCGTAGGAACTGCCAGGCGTAGTCCGTAACCCGTACATCCGGATTTTCACTCAATCGCTCCATGATTTCGGCAGCTCGCCTGGGATCACCCGCGCGAAAGGTGGAAATAGCGAGACAGTAAAACGCAAACCGGTCACCGCCCGCTTCTGAGTTCAGCCATTGTTCCGCGTGCTCCCGCGCAGCGACGGGATCAACTTCGCCTTTGGCCATACAGCTAACGTAGGTGCCGCGAAAAGCATTGGGGACATCCTGGGGATCGAAGGCCAATGCCGGCCGCACACCAGCCCAACCGAGGCAAATCAGGGCTAGGCTTGTCACCCGAAAAAGATCACTAACTGTCATGATACAAATCTACTCGATCAGCATGGCTAAAAAGCGTGAAAACCAACCCTAAACAATTATTCTGCTTCGGCCTCGGGTTTTCCGGTCAGGCCTTGGCAAAAGTCGCCCTCGAACATGGTTGGCGAGTGGGCGGCACGGTTCGTTCAGCCCAAAAAGCGTCTGCGTTGCGGTCACAAGGGATCGAAGCTCACGTTCTGGACACTAGCGCGGATCCGGTGCTGTCAGATGAAATCCTCGACGCGCTCGGGCAAAGCACACATATCCTGCAATCGGTCGGAACAGCCAAAGCAGGCCACGATCCTGTCCTGCCGCTGCTACACCCTTTGGCGCAAGGCTTGACGCCAACCTGGGCCGGTTACCTCTCGACCACGGTGGTTTATGGGGACTGGCAGGGCGCGATGGTGGATGAGACCTCGACGACCCGCAGCACCTCTGCGCGCGGGCTTTCCCGGTTGGCGGCAGAGGCAGCATGGGCAGGGCTAGGCTGGCCAATGCACATTTTCCGGCTGGCCGGGATTTACGGGCCGGGACGCAACGCGCTGGAAACCGTGCGCAGCGGTCGCGCCCGGATCATCGACAAGCCCGAACAGGTTTTCAGCCGGATCCATGTTCAGGACATTGCAAGCGCCGTTTTTGCCTCGATGAACCATCCCACCGCGCGCGCGGTTCAGGAAGACGTCTTCAACGTGTGCGATGATTATTCCTGCGCGCCGGGGGACGTGATTGCCCATGCTTGTGGCTTGCTGGGTCAGCCCGTACCCAAACCTGTCTCCATGGACGAGGCCGGTCTATCGGCGATGGGGCGCAGTTTCTATGCGGACAACAAACGGGTTTCGAACCAAAAGCTTAAGGACGCGCTCGGCTGGCAGCCGGCTTTTCCGACGTACCGCGAGGGGTTAGCGGCTATTCTTTCGTCTCCGGGCTTTTCTGGGTCGTCTTCGCCGGACGCTTCCGGGGCCGCTTGAGCAGCTTGCGACGGCGGTCGATGACTTCCAATCGATACGTGACCACCACACACGCCGCCGTCCAGATCAGCCACGTCAGCACCCAAAAAAACTCGGGCAAACCATAGAGTTGCTCCAGCGTCGCTGCGTCAGAAGGCTCTCCCAGACCGAGCAGGTACCAGACTGAGCGCACCCCTTCGACCAACAGCGTGACTGCGATCACCCGTTGGATCCAGTCAAGTGGGATGCGTTTACCAATGGTCGATGCACACAGCAGCGCGATGATCAGCAAACTGACGACCAGAAAGGCTGCAATGGTGATGGTCGCTTCCGGGTCTTCCTTGGGCCACCAAAGCGTCACGCCACCGATCAGCATCGCCACAACCACCAGGGTTCCCTGCGTCTCCAAACCGCGACCGTGCGCCTCCCAATACAAGAAAGCACCAACCAGAGGCGGCGTCGCATAGCCCGCCCAGGAAATCGGCAAGCGCCAGCTTTCGACCCGGTAGGTCACGCTGCCCGAGCCATTCCAGTTCAGCTGAAAATCGACCAGCGTGCTATCGCTGATCAGCACGAAAAACCCATGGCCGAATTCGTGAAAGAAGGTTGCGAACCAATTGATCAGGATACCAACCGGGGCAAACACCCATCCCACCGGCCCCGCAAGCCGAGCCAGTTCGACCAGCAGCAGGGAAATCAGCGTGGCCAGCATCATTTCCAGAGCGACCGCCGAAGACACCGGCAGGTTCAGTGTGCTGGTTGGCTCCTTGGGTGCGCGTGCCATCAGGCGAGCTTCTCCGTCATCGTATCGACCGCCGCAGCAAGGCGGTTGAGTTCGTCCGGACCGGAAAAGCGGTGATCGGCGGATTTGACCAGCTCCAGGACCACATCGCTGCTGGCTACTTGGCGGGCGATTTCGAGCGAAATCTCCACCGGAACATCGGCGTCCTGCTGACCGTGGAGCAGGGTCAGCGGTACATCAAGGTCGATAGGTCCATCCAGCAACAGGTTGCGAGCACCGTCGTCAAACAGGGCGCGGGTGAAGATGTAGTCGTCCTCGTAGTTCGACGGCACCTGCACCAGCCCTTCCTCCATCACGGTTTTCTGCTGCTGGGGTGTCAGTTTGGTCCACTGGAGCCGCTGGGTGAAATCAGGCGCAGCAGCAATACCGATCAACCCCGCGATCCGATCCTTGCGCGCCAGTGCCGCCAACAGCATCAACCAGCCGCCCATCGACGAGCCAATCAGGATCTGAGGGCCTTCGGTCAACTCATCGATCACGGCAATGGTATCCTGGGCCCATCGACTGATGGTGCCATCCTTGAAGTCGCCGTCAGACCCGCCATGGCCAAAATAATCAAAACGAACGAAGGATTGTCCGGTCTGCCGGGCATGGCTTTCTAAGAAGAGTGCCTTTGAACCCTCCTTATCCGACCCGAAACCACATAAAAACACCAATCCTGGCGCGGAATTGCCCCCATGAACTTTCAACCGATCGTAGACCAGCCTTGTCCCATCGGACCGAATTAGCGTATTTGTCATTATGCGCCTCGACTGTGTTAAAGGGTTGTCAGGTCTAGCGAGTTTGCCGACGTTTTCACGTTGGCTTCTCATAGATGATCGCAAGGGACAAGCCATCAGGGTCTTTTGGCGTGGCGAAAGCTCGGGACACCAGTGCTCGAGGTAAAGAAAGTGTTGGGTGAACGATGACGGCAACTAACCCCACCACCGGTGGAATGGGCGAACGGTCAAGCGGCGCGATCGTTCAGGTCTCCGATTTTCTGGAGGCTGGACCAGTCAACCGCGTCGCGCTGGATCTGGCCGCCGCCATTCAAAGGTTTGGCGGCGACAGCAAGATCATGAGTGGTGGCGGACTCATGGTCGCAGAAGCGCAGCGCGCTGGCGTTGAACATGCGACCGTCTCAGTCGCTTCGTCCAGCCCCATGGGTAACCCCAGGGGCAAGGTTGCCGGTAAGCTCGTAGAGTGGGACGCACAGTTGGTTCATTCTCACGGCGAAGACGCGGCCTGCCTTGTGCTCAAAGCCGTTGGCAAGCACCGCGTGCCCCACGTGGTCAGCCTCTATGACCTGCCCGTCCAACGCAACGGCAAGCCCACGCCTGGGCTGCAAACTGCGCTCAAGGGCGACCGCGTGCTGCTCGCCTCACCGTTCCTGCAGAACCTGTTACAGGAAGCCGGCTACTTGCACGACGTGCGGGCCAGCGTGGTCCCGCCCGGCCTCGCCGTGAATGCGCTGCACCCCTCTGTGGTGACAGCAGCCCGCCTGACTCGCATGGTGCGGGATATGGAGATCACGGCGCAAAGTCCGGTGATCCTCTTCCCCGCCGCGTTGCAAGACGGCGCCGGCCACGACATTGTCATCGAAGCGCTGAAGGCTCATCAGGACCAGACGTGGGTTTGCTTGTTCATTGGCGTTGGACAGCCCGAAAGACGCTATCAATCCCGGCTGACGCAGAGGCTTGAGGCTGAGGGGCTTGACCGGCGGATCAAGATCTATAACGGGACCGAAGACCCAGCAACGCTGTACAAGTTGACCGATATCGTGATTTCGACCGTCAACGGCAATCTGGCTTTTGACTATGCTTGCGCGGAAAGTCAGGCGGCCGGAAAAGTTGTGCTCGGGGCCAACAATGGCGCCACCGAGTACCAAATCGACCCGGGCACCAACGGCGCGCTATTCGATCCCGGTGATGCGGAAACGCTATCCATGGCGCTGGGGTGGGCGATGAGCCTGGAACCAGACAAGCGCGCCGAACTTGAAAACAGTGCCATGTTGCATGCTTTCAAGACATACAAGCGTGATGAAACCGCCCGGCAGATTTTTGACATCTACGATGAGCTACTTGCGTAAGGATTATTTTGGTTTTCGTCCTAACGTGTTTCCCGCAACCGCGATTTGTGGCTGCTTCCTCATTCACTAGAGACTATCTGTGATAAAAAATGGTTGAAATTACCCTCCCTGATGGCGCGAAGCGTCAGTACGATGGCGCTACCTCCGGCATGGACATTGCGCTATCGATCTCACCCGGCCTGGCAAAGAAAGCGCTGGCTGTCACCGTTAATGGTCAGGCGTGGGATTTAACGCGGGAAATCACGACAGACTCTGACGTCGCTATTATCGTGCGCGACAAAGGCGCAGCAGAAGCCTTGGACATCATCCGCCACGACTGTGCGCACGTGCTGGCCGAAGCGGTGCAGGAGCTGTTTCCGGGCACACAAGTCACCATCGGACCGAACATAGAAAACGGCTTCTTTTATGATTTCTACCGCGCTGAGCCGTTCACGACGGAAGACTTGGAAGTCATCGAAGCCAAGATGCACGAGATCATCGCCCGCGACGAGCCCTTCCAGCGCCAGGTCATGGACCGCAATCAAGCGATTGAGTTCTTCAAGGCCAAGGATGAGCAGTTCAAAGTTGAGCTGATCCAGGATCTGCCGGAAGGCGAAACCATCACGCTTTACTCTCAGGGCGACTGGATCGACCTGTGCCGGGGCCCGCACGCGCCGACAACCGGCAAAGTCGGCAAGGCATTCAAACTGCTATCGGTGGCGGGAGCCTATTGGCGTGGTGATAGCAACCGCGAGCAGCTGCAACGCATCTATGGCACCGCCTTTGAAGACCCCAAGTCCCTGCGCGCGCACCTGACCATGCTCGAAGAGGCCGCAAAGCGCGATCATCGCAAGCTGGGCAAAGAGCTCGACCTTTTCCACATGCAGGAAGAGGCGCGCGGCGGGGTATTCTGGCACCCAAAGGGTTGGCGGATCTACACCGAGCTTGAAAAGTACATGCGCTACCGTCTGGATGGCGCAGGCTATGAGGAAGTGAAAACACCGCAGCTGGTGGACCGCAAACTTTGGGAAGACTCAGGCCACTGGGAGAAATTCCGCGAGCACATGTTTACCACCGGCGATGCCGCCGATGAGGACGCAGGCTCGGATGATCGGATTCTCGCACTCAAGCCGATGAACTGTCCCTGCCACGTGCAGATCTTTAATCAGGGCATCAAGTCCTACCGTGATCTGCCTTTGAAAATGTCCGAATTCGGCTCCTGCCACCGGAATGAGCCCAGCGGTGCGCTGCATGGCATTATGCGCGTTCGTGCCTTCACCCAAGACGACGCCCACATTTTTGCAACCCCAGAACAGGTGACGGAGCAGACAAAGGAGTTCTGCACCCTTCTCACCCAGATCTACGCTGACTTTGGGTTTACCAATGTGGCTGTGAAGTTTTCGGATCGTCCTGAAAAACGGGCCGGAACCGATGAGACTTGGGACAAGGCCGAGGGCGCACTTCGGGAAGCAATTGAAGACGCTGGCCTGCCCTACACCATGAACCCCGGCGAAGGCGCGTTCTATGGCCCCAAGCTCGAGTTCGTGCTGCGCGATGCCATTGGACGCGACTGGCAGTGCGGGACGTGGCAGGTGGATTTCGTGCTGCCTGAACGTCTGGACGCCAACTACATCGCAGAGGACGGCTCCAAGCAGCGCCCGGTGATGCTGCATCGCGCTATTCTGGGCTCGTTCGAACGCTTCATCGGCATTCTGATCGAGAACTACGCAGGCAAGCTGCCGCTGTGGCTGGCACCGGTTCAAGTGACGGTTGCGACCATCACGACCGACGCCAACGATTATGCCGAAGAAGTGGTTGAGGAATTGAAGCGGCGCGGCATTCGGGCGGTTTCCGATCTGCGCAACGAAAAGATCAACTACAAGATCCGTGAGCACTCACACCAGAAGGTGCCGCTGGTCGCTGTGGTGGGTCGCAGAGAAGCCGATGAACGGACGATTGCACTCAGGACTCTGGGCGGTAAGGATCAGGAAATGATGTCGCTGGACGCCGCGTTGGAGCAAATCACTGAGAACACTCGCGCGCCTTACGACTAAAATTCCGGAAAAACCGATCAAAAACACAAAAATTCTCGCTTATTTGCGATTCTTGCAGGCGTAGGCGCTTAGCGCCCGCGTCTGTTCGTGTTATTTGCTTGACGCAAGCGCCGCCGACGTACAAAGCGACGCACAGCCTAGTATTCACAACAGGAAATAGAATCATAGCACGTCCACCCCTTCGTTTGGAACCGAACAAAAAGGATCAGTTTCGGGCCAACCGCGATATTCGCGTTCCCAACGTTCGTCTAATCGACGATGAAGGCACCAACTATGGTGTCATTACAACCCGCGACGCGCTCGACCGCGCGCTAGAAGCCGGCCTGGACCTCGTTGAAGTGTCCCCAAACGTAGACCCCCCGGTCTGCAAAATCATGGATTTCGGCAAGTTCAAGTACGAGCAACAGAAAAAGGCCAACGAGGCGCGCAAGCGCCAGAAGATCGTTGAGCTGAAGGAAATCAAGATGCGTCCCGGCATCGATGATCACGATTACCAGACCAAAATGCGCAACGCGAACAAGTTCCTAGAAAACGAAGACAAGGTGAAATTCACCGTTCGTTTCCGGGGCCGTGAAATGGCGCACCAGGATCTGGGCCGCCGGGTTCTGGAACGTGTCCAGGCTGAATTGGGCGATGCCGTTAAGCTTGAAGCGCATCCCAAGATGGAAGGTCGTCAAATGGTCATGATCGTCGCGCCCAAGCCGACCTGAGCGCGACTTCGACCGGTTGAAACTGGTCGAGACCTAATGATCCGCAGAAACCCACCCTTGCGTCAGTGCATGCTTGCCAAGGGTGGAACGCGTCTATAAAAACCGCCCATCGCGATGCATCCCTTGTGTTGCACCGCGAGTCCCCTGTGCGCTTGGCCAATCGACATGCCTTCGCACGGTCGTATCAACACCTTAGAGTGAGTAGATGAAATGTCGAAGATGAAGACGAAGTCGGGCGCGAAGAAGCGTTTCCGCATGACCGGGTCTGGCAAGGTTCGCATGAATAGCGCTTTCATGCGCCACATGCAGTCCAACAAGCCCCAAAAGATGAAGCGTAAGGCTCGCGCTACATCCGTGATGTGCGACGCCGATGCGCGCATTGTTAAAGTTTACATGCCTTACGACCGTAAGCAGCGCCGGAAATCCCGTGCGCAGCGCGCGGCCATGGCTCAGGCATAGGGGGGGCTGAATAGATGGCTCGAGTTAAACGCGGCGTCACCAGTCACGCCCGCCACAAGAAGGTTCTGAAGCTCGCAAAAGGTTCGCGTGGCGCCAGTTCCCGCCTGATCAAAACCGCTAAACAGCGCGTTGATAAGGATCTGCAGTACGCCTACCGCGATCGCCGCACCAGAAAGCGGCAGATGCGCGGCCTGTGGATCCAGCGGATTAACGCCGGAGCCCGTGAAAACGGCCTGACGTACTCCCAGCTGATGAACGGCCTGAATAAAGCCGGTGTCGAGGTTGACCGTAAGGTTCTGTCCGACATTGCAGCGCGTGAGCCTGAGTCTTTTGCAGCGATCGTTGCAACGGCCAAGGGTGCGCTGGACAAGGCAGCCGCTTAATCCGGCTTGCTTTTCGCCAGACAAAAGGGGCTTTGCGGCCCCTTTTTTTGTGCTGCACCAGGCGATGGAACTTTGCGCCTCACGCATGCGGCCAAAGCCCTAGCAGCGCTGCACGCGAGACCCGGTTACTGTCATAGTGTTCCTCGAAAACCCAACAGACACGAGTGGTCGATAATGGATTTAGAAGCCCTCAAGTCGGACCTGATGGCCCGTATTGACGCCGCCGGCGACGTCGCAGCGCTGGAAGACATCCGCGTTTCTGCCCTAGGCAAGAAAGGCGAGATCACCGCGCAAATGAAACAGCTCGGCGGCCTCGACCCCGAAGCACGCAAGGCGGCCGGACAGTCGCTAAACGCGTTGAAGGATGAAATCGCTGGTGCGCTGGATGCCAAAAAGGGTGGCTTTGCGGATGCTGAGCTGAACGCCCGACTGGCCGCGGAAGCAATCGACGTATCCCAGTCGCCGCGTCCGACCAAAAGCGGCCGTCTTCACCCGATTACGCAGACGGTAGACGAGGTCATCGACATCTTTGGACAGATGGGTTTCGTCTGGGCTGAAGGCCCGGAGATCGAAGACGACTGGCATAACTTCACCGCCCTGAACATGCCCGCCGACCACCCAGCGCGGCAGATGCAGGATACGTTCTACATGAACGGCCACAGTGGTGACGAGGGCTCGCTGGTGTTGCGCACTCATACCTCGCCGGTGCAGGTGCGCACGATGTTGAGCCAGAAACCTCCCATCCGAGTGATTGTTCCCGGTCGCACGTTCCGCTCCGACAGTGACGCCACTCACACGCCGATGTTCCATCAGGTCGAGGGTCTTGTGATCGACAAAACTTCGAACATGGCGCAACTCAAGGGGTGCTTGCTAGAATTCTGCCGAACCTTCTTCCGCGCGCCCAACCTGACCCTGCAATTCCGCCCCTCCTACTTCCCCTTTACCGAACCGTCGGCCGAGGTGGATATTCGATGCGATCGTTCGGGGGGAAAGCTTGTGATTGGTGAAGGCGAGGATTGGCTGGAAGTGCTGGGCTCTGGCATGGTGAACCCGCGCGTACTGGAAGCCTGCGGTTTGGACCCGGATGAGTACCAGGGCTTTGCTTTCGGTCTCGGGCTGGAGCGTCTGGCGATGCTGAAATACGGAATCCCTGATTTGCGTACCTTCTTTGACGGCGATGTCCGCTGGCTGCAGCACTACGGCTTCGAGCCGCATCTTCTCCCATCTTTGGTGCGGGGGCGCTGACCGATGAAATTTACTCTTGATTGGCTCAAAGAGCACCTGGACACCGATGCCGACCTGCGGGCTGTGACTGATAAGCTGACAGCGGTGGGGCTGGAACTGGAAGAAATCGAGCAAAGCCCTCTGGCGCCCTTCGTGGTCGCTAAAGTCATCTCTGCCGAACAGCACCCCAACGCCGATAAGCTGCGGGTATGCAAAGTCGATCCTGGCGACGGCACGGTCTACAACGTGGTTTGCGGCGCACCGAATGCGCGCACGGGACTGGTTTCGGTGTTTGCACCCGTGGGCACGCACATTCCCGGCAAGGACTTCACACTCGAACTCGGCTCAATCCGTGGCGAGCGATCTGAGGGCATGCTGTGCTCGGAAAAGGAACTCCTGATCTCAGAGGATCACGACGGCATCGTCGAGTTGCCAGACGATGCACCCATCGGGATGGCGTACATCGACTATCGCGACATCAATGACCCTGTCATCGAAATCAACGTTACCCCGAACCGGGCAGATTGTCTGGGCGTACGTGGGGTCGCGCGGGATCTTGCGGCTGCGAAGATTGGGGCGCTAAAGGACAATCGCCCGGCCTACGTCGGCGGCCAGGGTGCGAGCCCTGTATCCGTAGAGATCGAAACGGACGACTGCCCAATTTTCACGTATCGCATCGTGCGCAATGTCAAGAATGGCGAATCTCCGGACTGGCTCAAACGCAAGCTGGAGGCCATTGGTCAGAAGCCAATCTCAGCACTGGTGGACATCACCAACTGGATGACGCTGGACCAAAACCGGCCCATGCACGTCTTTGATGCTGACAAAATCGCGGGCGGCAAGCTGACCGTGCGGCGGGCGCAGGATGGCGAGCGCATGATGGCGCTCAACGATAAGGAATACAGCTTTGACCCCGAAATGGTGGTCATCGCGGACGCTGATCGCGTGGTATCGCTGGGCGGGATCATTGGCGGGACGGAAACCGGGTGTTCGGAAGACACCGTGAACGTGCTGGTCGAAGCCGCGCTATGGAACCCCTCGAACATCGCCCGTACCGGTCGCAAGCTGGGCGTTCATACTGACGCCCGCTTCCGCTTCGAGCGCGGTACCGACAGTGCGTCGGCAACCGAAGGGCTGGACATTGCCACCCAGTACATCCTCAATTTCTGTGGTGGCGAGCCGGGTGAAATCCACATCACAGGCAAAGAACCAGCCTGGCAGAAGGCGATCGAGTTCGACTTTGGCCTGATTGAACGCCGGGGCGGAATGGCGGTTGATACACCGACAGCTTCAGCCATCCTGACCGATCTGGGCTTCACCGTCAGCGGGTCGACCGTACACGTCCCATCCTGGCGACCGGACATCGATGGTCAGGCAGACCTGGTCGAAGAAGTCTTGCGGATTATCGGGCTGGACGCGCTACCCACCACCCCTTTCACCCGCCCCGACAACATGCCAGCAGTGGCCCTGTCTGCGCATCAGCGCGCCATGGGTGATCTCAAGCGGGTACTGGCTGCTGAAGGCATGGATGAAGCGGTGCTATGGTCGTTTACCTCGTCTGAGGTGGCTCAGCACTTTGGCTGGGATGCGAGCACTCAAGCTGACCTGCTGCTAGCCAACCCAATAAGTGCGGATTTGGACGTCATGCGGCCTTCGCTGCTGCCCAACCTGATCATGGCGGCGGGCCGCAACAACGATCGCGGGTATGGGGACGTCGCCCTGTTCGAAGCAGGACTGCGGTTCCTGTCCACCAAGCCGGACGGGCAGTTGCCGACCGTGGGCGGTGTGCGCATGGGATCAGCACAACCCCGCCACTGGGCAGGCGGTGCGCGTCCGGTCGATGCGTTCGACGCCAAGTCCGATGCGCTGGCCGCACTGGAAGCTTTTGGCGCGCCGGTCAATAACCTGATGACCGACTCTCGCGAGATTCCGGCCTGGTTCCATCCCGGTCGCTCTGGCACGCTGGGGTTGGGCAAGAACATTCTGGCCGTCTTTGGGGAACTGCACCCCAAGGCTCTGCGGGCACTGGGGATCAAGGGCCGCATGGTCGGCTTTGAGCTGTTCCTCGACAAGGTGCCGCCCAAGAAGGGAA
>PAHJ01000055.1 GCA_002705565.1 Geminicoccus sp.
GCAGGTGGCGCATGTGGTGCGGGCTTAGGTGGTGCAGGTGGCGCAGGCGCATGTGGTGCAGGTGGTGAGGGGTCAGGTGGTGCACGTGGCGCGGGCGCAGGTGGTGAATAAGCTGGAGGACAGCAAGATAAGTCAATCTCAAGCGTATGTGGTCTGGCGGAAGAGAACATTTTGGCGGAAACTGCTCGCGGGCACACACACTTTCACCACTGCGCTCATCGTTGGGGTGATTTTCTCATACATTGTTCTGACGGCCATGTGGTGGGTGCTCGGCGCGATCCTCAATCCGAGCAAATATCTGCCGATGGCCGCGGGAGCTGTCACGTTGGCCACGTTCATCGTCGGCCAATACAAACGGCTAAACAAATTGTTTGATGACGCGTGTGATTACGCGACGAAGAGCATTGCCGACAAGCTCGCGCGCACGGCAGATGCTGCGCGCCAGCGTTACAGCGAGGTGTGTGTCTGCGTGTGTGCCTTGAGATAAAATCTCGCTCATCTCATGCGTATGGGCCCCTCTTGTTGATCGCTCCAGGCAATCGAGGCGTTGAGTGTTGACGCGCGTGACGCACTTGGACAGCGGCGCTTCAGCTCGCTCAAAGCACTCGGGGGCTGGGCGACCTCTGATGACGGTGCGTCGGCACTCGCAACGCTGAAGATTGAGGAGACAGATCTTGCCGCTATGCTCGCGGGCGACGGTTTGCGCATCGTGCAAAAGAAGCTTGTTGCAGCCGGCATGGCCGAAGCCACAGCGAGGCTTTTGATCTCACTTGCACGCCAAGATGCGCCGGCTGCCCGCAAGGCAGCGGAGCAGGTCGCTGTGGAGCTCGGTGTGAGTGAGCCAGTCAAAGATCACAGCAGCACTCCTGTCGGCCCCCTCGGCACTATCGTTGAGATGGCTGTCCTGCTTGCCGCGACCGCCAGCGGAGACACGAATGCGCGCAGCACGGCGCGGACCAAGGCAGAGCTGATTGCGCGAAGTTTTTTGCGCCGCATGTTTGACCAGAGCTCGCTGCCGGTGTCGCCCGAGCTTGGTGGAGCTCTGTTTGACGTGCTTGATTTGAACAGCTCATACGAGAAGCGCGCGACCGCACTTACTGATCTTGCCGGGATGGTTGACGCGCCGATGCCGCTCGTGTATATCGCCAAGCTTCTGCTGCTCGAGCGAGCTAAGGAGGCGATGGAAGACGATGCCGGTGCCGCGGGTCCCGTGTTAGCAAGTGGTGCGATGAGGATCGCTGACCGCAAGGCCGCGCTCGAGGCTTCGACGAAGATGCTCAATCAGCTGTTGCCAAAGGAAATCGCCGAGCCACTGGGAGAGGTGCTGACGTTGATTGCGCCAGGCCCGACGGATTTCGCAGTGTGCGAACGTCTGGCCGAACGGCATAGTGTGCCTGACATGCCGGCAGCCCTGCTGCACGCGTTCGACGCCGCGCGAGATGAGGACTACGTGGCGCTTCGAGCTGAGCTCTTTCAACTCGTCCAGAGCAAATTGTACTTCGGTGAGATCATAAAGTGCAACGAAGAGGACGGCACGTTTGATATCCGATTCAACGATGATGAGGATGACGTGGAACTAAGGGTGGCGCGCGAGGCTATCAAGCTGGTTGATACTACGAAGGGCTATGTAGTAAAAGCCAAGGTCAAAGCTGAAAATTCGCACGCACACTCACGCAAAACGAGCAATGTGCTCGCGGGCGACATGCTCCTCTCACTGTACGTTCTCAAGCATGGCCGAGACATCGATATCGAAAGCATTGCGCACGCGAGCGGGTTGCCACGTGCAAGCTCCCCGGTGGTCAAAGCAATGCGCGTGATGATGCAACCGGGTGCGTACGGCGCCGGCGACATGTTTGGTACCGACTGGGCGGCGTCTCACCTGGATGCGATTTGTTTGATCGGCGAGCGTCTCAGCATCCCTAAGAAGCGATGCCCGCTGCTGCATGAGTTGCTCCTTCTCACAACGGAAGCGAAAGTTTCGCGAAATAGCTTCGTCGAGATCTCCAAGGCGATGCGTCTCGACCCTGATAAAGGCGATCGCTTCACCAAGAGCGTGATCGCGATCGCGCGGGTGGTTGGTGCGGTCCCTGAGGCGGCGGCTGCGCGAGAAGCTGCTCGCGAGGACAAGAAAACATGCGCGCACGTGAAGCAACTAGCGATTTTGGCACTTGGGGCGATGAGAGATGCGGGTTTTCACTTGCGAACCGCTGATATACGCGACCCGGCTGTATGTTCCGAGGATGATGCAAAAGAGTATAACAGGCGAAGACGTGTCAATGCCGCCACCCACCAGAAGGCGGAAGAGCGGAATGCCAAGGTCAACAAAATGCCAGTAAGTTGGGATGATAATAAGGTCAAAACGTGGTTCATTCAAAGCGACACGGACAAAAATGGCCAGCTCGACGAGGATGAGATCTACAACGTCTTGAAGGAGAATAATCTAGACTTGGACTCAACCAAAGAAGTGGAGAAACAACTAGTGAGGGCAATGATCGCGCTTTTTGATACAGACGGCAACGGCAAGTTGTCCAAACCTGAGTTTCTCGCTTTGATGCGAACGATTGCCGCCAAAAAGGATCATGGCGAGAAACATGTAGATTGGATAAAGGCATGGAAAGAGGAAGCCGGATTTGATGAGCCCGCGAAAGCTCTAGTGGACAAACTCTTCGCGGGTCGTGCTCATTGCTTGCTCGCGCTGTTCGGGGACGTGCTCCATCTCAAGCCTAGGCAGTGCTCGCAGCTACGGGCGTTGTCTGTGCTCGCAAGTTTTGCACCACCGTTGTCGTGGGCTTCCGACGAGAACGAGGAGGGCGACGCCAAGACCAGTAACCGCGTTCGTGACAATCAGAAAGCGTACTGCTTTGCCCCGCCTGCTACCGTGCCGCCCGCAGTGCTAAAAACACTCAGCGAGATGCTGGGCGGCGGCGATTTGCACGAAGAGCTTCGCCTGCTGCTCGACATCATTCCTGGAGACCCATGTCGTATCATCTTTGGGCGTCCCGCTGTGCTGACTTGCGGCGATGTGCTCGCGGCAGTCAGGCTCGAGATGCAAAAGAAACAGGGTGATCAATTGCAGCTCGCAAAAGATGGCGCTACGGCGCGGCTGATGCGTTTTCACGACTGGCTCAGCGAACAAAACAAAAGGCTCGCGGACAGAGGACAGACGAAAAGCGTTGATGACGATCTGGGACTTCCGCCGACTCCGTGTTCTTGGCATCTTGGTGAAGACG
This sequence comes from Geminicoccus sp., assembly GCA_002705565.1. Lineage (GTDB taxonomy): Bacteria > Pseudomonadota > Alphaproteobacteria > UBA7985 > UBA7985 > UBA7985. Next base: position 3,231 of record PAHJ01000055.1, read on the forward strand.
GGCGGACACCGTTTGCGGCGAGCACATCCGTAGTCGTCCTCAATGGGTTGCACAGAGTCTCGACTGGGCTGGCTCCAGTGCGCGCCGTGATTCGGGACGGCCTCCAAGACGAAGAAAATTGGATACCGTCGCCAGAACGAATCAGTCTCGCCAAAATGCGTCACAATAGCTTCTCATCACCGAAAAGCGCAAGCGCCCATGAGTGGGGCGGGAGCTTTCAGACAGATGGTGAAGTCCAGGTGGAGCTGCACCGCTTCGAGGAGCTTCTCAAAACGATTTTTGCCAAACCATGGGCACCTGACCTCTCGAACCTCGACAAGGATCGAGCTCAGATGACCAACCCCCGACGCCTGACCATGTTGATGCGCCTGCTTGGAGACGGTACGACTACCGATGCCCTTGGACGTTTCGCAAGCGCGTGGGTCCAGCAGCATGCGCTTGTGTGGCGCGCCGTCGCTGCCCGCCACCAGCTCAGCCGTCTGATCGGCGTGCGCGTGCCACTCATCGACATGCTCGTGCGCATGCGTGAAAGTCGCAAGAACTCGGGCGTTCACATCAAGGCCGACCAGCGTCGCGAACAAACCGTGCAGATTGTCGACTTCCTCACCAACGAGATTGACATTAATTTCAAAGGCGAACAGGCGCTTAAGAAGCAGAAACGAGGGATAATGATGAGCGACATGCGGCAGTTGCTCCAGCTTTGTGCCAAGATTCCAGTGGATTGCGAGTTGCTGCACGATTCCAAGGATAAGGAGTCTGCTCCCGGTGTCAAGCTAGTGCTGGAGCCCATGTCACGCGCGATTGCCGAGCGTGCGGCCGAGGGCGGGCTTTACGCGAATGCAGTACCGTACCTGAAAATGGCTGCTGCCCTTGCAAAATCCATCGAGAGCTTCGTGCTCTCCAAACGAGCAGAAAGGGATGGTAAGAAGCCGAAAATACATTTACCCTTCGGAAAAGCAGCCGTGGCATCCGGAGGCGAGGCAGCCGCCGAAACGCAAGAATCGAAGGAACAATTGTTCGTAAACCCGAGCGAACTCGACGCGAAGTCCGAAGAGAGCGCTCCAGCTACTGCGGGTGGAGAGGAGGAAGACAACGAAGACGAGAGCTCGACCTCGATCCTCTTCCCGCTCCTGACTGTTGCGATCCGCAGTCGCGCGCCAGCCCGCCAAGTACCTCGGCCCAACGAAGAGCTGCTCAAGCTCATCGACCAAAAAGCGCTGGGCGTGCCGGCCACGTCAGCGGCACTTGGGCACGTGGCCACGGCGCTTCTCTCGCCAAGCTCCAGCACGAATCCTCACAAAAGGTATCAGCTAATGCACGTCATCATGAAGGCGCTCTATGACGACGTTGGCAGGCGTTTCAAGTGGCCGCGACCGAACGTGATTGCCGGTGCACTTGCGATCGCTGCTGGTGTGCCACTCACTACTTCGAGCCGACGGACCGCTGTGAGTACGCTGCTCGAGGTGCTGGAGCTCACTGCGATTGGGCCAATGATATTTTCACTGCTGGCGCTGCATCACCGCGGTGGAGACCTTTCCATCACGGCGCGTGCAGCGACAGAGTTAGGGAATATGACGCCGATGCGCTCGCCCGAGCGCCTCGTCGCTCTCTCGTGCGCGTTACATGGCGACGCGATCGGCACGCGTACCATCGGAACAGTGCTGGCGGTCGATCCGTTGCGGCTCGTCGGCACTCTGGCATTGATAAATCCGGACGCCAAGGCCGGTAAGTTTGATTCGTTCATCGTGCCGGTGTGTCAACTGCTGGGGCTGGGCGACGAGCCCTCGCCTGCACTCGAAGCGCTCGATCTCATGCGCGCTGAGCTGCGCGTACTGAATGCTGTGACAGCCGCTCCTCACATTGAACTGAGCGACATTGAAGTTGCACGTGCGACAGTCGTACTGATCGCGGCAGAAGCGATGCCTGTCACTGTTACGGCTAGCGAGAAGGCACATCGCAATAAAGATGGCAGAAGACTCGCCACTTCGGTATCGCGCATCGCGCGCCATCTGCAGTCTGGGTTCTTCCCGCGTACGGAAGGCGTAAACCAAAAGCAAGTTGACGAGGACGGCGAGAAATTCATGCGCGCAGCATGCCTTTTGATGAGCGCGACGCACGGCGATGGACACGCTCTCGAGGAGCTCGCGTCCAAACTTTCTTCTGAAACGGATGTCTTCAGGCTCGACGCTGCTGAACTGAGCAAGCTGTTGCGTTCGGTTGTTGCACGTTTTAGCCTCGAGGCACGCTATGCAGCCATCCGCGAGATGGACGCGTCGGGAGAGATGCACACTAAAGGCGAAGTCGAAGATGAAAAGGACACGACGACATATCGCGCACAAGCGCGTCGCAAAGAACGTGGGAAAGTAGCCCTGACCAAAGCTGTCTTCCTCGCAAAAGTGGGCGCAGAATCCGATCTCAACTCGAAGGTTGCGGCACTGCTACTGCGGCTGGCCAGGGTCGATACCCTCTTCGGAGCCAAGGGTGATGAATCGACCAAGCAAGAACGAGCAAATCGGCTCAGTAAGTCCCGCGCTCCTTGCTGGCTCGAGATCCGACCCGCTCTCTGACGCTGTCTCCCCGCCTCTTCCCCTGTACACGCAGTGCTCGATAACGACGTCTTCACGACAGACAAGGAGCGCGATGTGCACGTCGCGGAAGCGCTTGTGCTTTTGGCGTCGGGCGTTCCGATCCTTTGCCTCCTGGCTGCGCTTGACAAGCCACTCGAGCTGCGCAAGCCGCCTGGAGAGCGCTTCGCCGGTAATCCAGTCGAATCGGACCCTCTTCGCACGCTCGCGGTGCTTGCCGGTCTCGCCGCCGGCGATATTGACCTTGTATCTCGCTTCGGCGTGCCGCTCGAGGCAGCGCTCGGCTTCCCACCTACGCAAGATACTGGTGCGATGCGCCCGCTAGTCACGCTGCTCCTGCTCGCGCACGGAGCCGCACACGGAAGCGGCGATGTCGATGCGATGCACACGGTTTTCCAGCGACTTTTCGGCGACGCCAAGCGCGCGCGGCTCGCATGTGGCGTGCAGTCACTCATGCTATTGCCTCCCTCGTCTGTCGCTGAAGCCGCGGTCAAGCACGAGGGCATGGCCTCGAATGGAGGCAAGCAGGGATCGCTTCAGCTGAAGGCCGACGAGGCGGAGGCCGCTGTGCGCGAAGCAGTATTGGCAAATGCCAACAAGGACAAGGCTGAGTCAGAATGGAAAGCCGCGATTGAGCAACTTGATGTCATGAACAAAAATATCAATGGCGTGGAAGCAGATGAGCTCGAGAAAGCCAAAGCAAGCCTCAGAGAATGCGAAGATGCCAATGAGAAAGCTAAAGAGGAGGCGTTTGATAAGAAGCGCTCCGCAGCAAAAGTTGAAGCGAGTCTGGCTGCGGCGATGTTCGTCTCGAAGGAGGATGATGAAGGGGGCGCGGAGTGCGCAACAGCGACATCGCGCCGTCGATGTCTGCGCGATGCACTTGACGTTCTACTTTTGGACGAGGAGAGCAACGGCAACGCCGCGTGTCGTGCTGCGCTCCGGTGCATGGTGGGTGACTATCGACCACTGGAAGTCTTGCAACCAGCCCTGCATCATTTCTCACAGAGAAAGATGGACGTTTTGCGAGGATTGCTTTTGTCACGTAGCGTGACAACGCACCAGATAGGCAGGAAGAGTGCCCGGAAGGGTAACGAATACATGACACTGTGCCGTGCGCTGGTGCGTTCAGACTGCCCGGACCACGTTGATGCGCTGCGTGCAGCACTCGAAAGCGCACGTGGCGAGTCGAGGGAGTTGGTCGATTTGATCGCTCTAATGCTCGAAGGCGCAAGGGCCGCAAAAAAAGAGGCACAGGACGAAGACGACGAAGTGGACGCCGACCAGACCAGCGATAGGTTGGCAGATTGGGAGAAAGCGGCGGTTCAGGCCTGTTCTCCTGATGTCAACAGCCGTGCCATCGGAATAGGGCGCGGCAAGTCCAAAAGGAGCAATGGGTCAAAGTACACGGCTGTTAAAGTACGCCAGCGAGGAGCACTACTGTGGGAGATCGTGCGCGGTGATTTGCTTGGAGCGACGGGCGTTAATAGCCGTGACTTTGCTGAGTGGCATCCGGGCACTATCACCAAATACTCGAAAGAGGATGGCACGTGCGTCGTCAAATACAACCATGGCAAAGAACGACCTTGGTCGCATCACCGAAGTGAACCTGGATGGGTCGTAAAAAATGAGAAGTTCCACGTGGAGATGGAGAGCCAGTACATTCGCAAGCGCGACGAGGCGGGGGTACGCCTCAAGATCGAAGAGCGTCTCGGGGATGGCTACGGAAAAGACTTTGAGGTCGAAGCGCGCTTCAAGGATGCGAGCGTCGAATTATTCAGAGACCTGCTTCCTGAGCCTGACCCCAAGTCCTTTCCCTACGACCCCAAGTCCGAAGGCAAGGAAGATGACCTTTCCCGTTGGTACATCGCGCGGCAGGTCGTTGATGCGATTCGTGGCATTGCTGGTGTGATTAATGCTGATGAGCGCGCTACGGACGAATTGCTTGATCTTAAGCCGCTTGACATAAGCGACAACGACAGCGGTAACATTCTCTCAAGAAAAAGCGCTGCTAAAGTGATGTTCGCAGCCGCCCGCGGCCATGTCACTCACCAGCACATCAAGCTGAGGCAGCGCCAGTGGGTCGAAGACGGGCGCGAGAGCAAGATCGTCGAGTCGGACGACTTGAAGAAAGAGGCGCGAGCCGCGCTGCTCGCGCTCAACGAGGCTGCACGCGCGCGACGTGAGGCTGCGCGGC
>PAHJ01000056.1 GCA_002705565.1 Geminicoccus sp.
CGTATACATCCCCAAATCTCTCAATTTTCATAATCTATCATTGATTTAGGATCCTATATATGCGCTGATCTCAAGCCATGGGCGTTTTCGCGTTCATAATTGGCTGTTTTGGGATCCAAAATGGCTGAGTGATCCAGTACTGAAATTTGAGGAGGATGCAAAATGTTCGGTCAACTCAAGGTCACCTGCGCCGCGGCTAGTGCGCTATTGTTTGTGGCAGGGTCTGTTCAAGCGGAAGAACTAACTGTCGCCACGTTCGTTCCCCCTAACCATGAAACCAACGCAGTGATGTTCAAGTGGTTCGGGGAGGAAATCGAAAAGCGCTCGGGCGGTTCCCTGACGATGAAGCTCTACCCGGCTGGCCAGCTGGGCGCAGGACCAACGCAGCAGTACAAGCGCGCGGTCGAAGGTGTCGGTGACATCACCCTCGGCGTCGCAGCCTATACCCCCACTTTGTTTCCAAAGACCATGCTCGCAATTCTCCCTGGCAAGGCCAACACGGCAATTGAGTCAACCGAGCGCCTATGGCGCGTGTTCGACGAACACATGGCCGACGAGTGGTCTGAAGTGGAAGTCCTCGCTGTTGGCAGCGTGGCCGGTAGTATTTTTGTCGGCAACCGTGACATCTCTACGATGGAAGGTCTGAAGGGCGCGAAGTTGGTGCCGTTTGCACCATCGACCTCCCCAGTGATCGAAGCGCTGGGCGCTGTTCCAGTCATGATGGAAATCACCGACATGTACACGGCTCTGGACACTGGCACTGTTGACGTACTGACCACGTCGTTCAACTCGCTGATGCCACCGTGGAACCTCGAAGACGTGGCAAGCCATGTGGCTGAGAACGTCCCGGCAAGCTTCCAGGTGCTGTTTGTCGCCATGAACAAGGAACGCTACCAGGGCCTCTCCGATGAACACCGCGCAATCATAGACGAGGTGGCGGGTCTGCCGATGTCGCTGATGATGGCAAAGTCCTTCGACAGCGCGGATGAGATATTCCTCAACATCAAAGACAGCGCCGAGCTCAAGTATGAGTGGAAGGTCGTCAGCGATGAGGAGCGCGCCAAGATGGATGCGGCGGTCCTGTTGGGCATGGAAGAAGTCTACGCTCAATACGCTGAACGTGGCGTACCCAATGCCAAGGAAATCTATGAGGCCATGAACGAATAGAGGCAGCCATTGTGCGCGCAGACCTCACCGTTCTGCGCGCACAGCAACTGCGCTGCACTCCACAATCCACACAAACAAAGAGATCAGAATAATGGTCGTCGTTATTCCGACAAACAAAAGCGTGGAGGCGTTCCAGGGCCTTCATTTGTATCATGGGGCCATTTCAAACTGCTCCATGCGCGTGCGAATGACCCTCATCGAAAAGGGCCTGACCTGGACCTCGCACCACATTGATCTGAAGAAGAAAGAGAACATCACCGATGTGTATTTCGGGATCAATCCGAACGGACTGGTGCCGACCTTGGTGGATGATGGTGTGGTTCATATCGAGTCCAACGACATCATTGATTACCTCGATGAAACCTACCCAGTTCCATCACTGAGCGCCCTGGACCGCGAAGCCATGCTCGGTTGGCTGCAGCTGGCTGCATCGATCCATGTTCCGGCGATCAAGCCCTACGTGTACGCCAAAAAAGTTGCTGTAAAGCTGAAGAAAACCAGCGAAGAGCAATCGCGCTACGACAGCCTGCAGCAGAATCAGGAACTCAAGACTTTCCACGCCAAACACAAGGGCTCAAGCACCTTTTCAGACGCGGATGTCACCAAGTCCGAAGAAATCCTAAAAGACTGCTTCATCAAGCTGGAAAGCACGCTTGAGGGCCAAAGTTGGATCATGGGTGAGCAATACACCCTGGCGGATATCTCGTGGATCCCCGTCCATTTTGTCCTAATCGGCTGCGGCTATTCCTTTGACAATTACCCCAACATTCGCCGCTGGGCGGAGGCTTTCCGCGCCAAGGAGAGTTTTCAGGAGGGCATCCTGAAATGGTGCCCTGACTTTTCGCAGGTTTAACCCCGGGGACGCACGAGATGAATGAAAAACAAAAAGAGCCACTGATCCTGCGTTGGTTGGATCGCCTGCTGATTTGGGTTTCACTGACCCTGGGCGGACTGACGCTCGCGGGGATGACGCTGCTGTCGGTCTGGAACGTCCTGATCATGCGCAAGGCGTTTAACAACCCCATCCAGGGGGCGGAGGACGTCCTGATTGTGGCATTGGTGGCCGTGGTCGCTCTGGCGGTACCGCTGGGCGCAAGGACTGGTGCACACATTGAGATCGAAGTGCTGGAATCCCGCATGTCACCTGGCTTCGCTAAGTGGTCTCATGTGCTGACCAAGGTGGCGGGCGCGACATTACTGATGATCATGGCATGGCGTCTGATGCTCACCGGGCAGAGTGCAGTCCGGTTTGGTGAAACCACCCAGCAACTGATGATTTCCTATGAACCTTTTTACTACCTGCTCGCCGTATCGGTGTTCCTCTATGCCTGGGTCTTGATGATCGACATCTGGCAGCTGGTGCAGGGTAAGCGAATCAATCGCCTGAATTATGAGAGCCAGTCCCTATGATCAGTATGACTTTATTAGGCGTCTTTGGACTGCTCGCGCTGTTTGCGCTCCTCGCCCTTCGGATGCCGGTAGCATTGAGTATGCTCGGGGTCGGATTTATTGGCACTGCGGTGGCCAATGCGAACAAGTTCCTTGCCCTGGGTATGGGCAGTGATCTTGCCTGGGCAAGAGGCTGGAAAATCGCCTTTTCCAACCTGGCCGGTGAAACCTTTGAGGCTGCATCAAATTACAACCTGCTGGTCATCCCAATGTTTGTTCTGATGGGTAATCTCGCCGGGGTGTCGGGGCTGTCGTCAGACTTGTTCAACACGGCTTATCGGTGGATGGGGCATTTGCGCGGGGGCCTGGCGTCCGCGACGATCGCCGCCTGTGCAGGATTTGCCGCGCTCTCGGGGTCTTCACTCGCCTCAGCGGTCACAATGGGCCGCGTGGCACTGCCGCAAATGAAGAAGTACAAGTACGAGGATGGTTTAGCGACCGGGTCGGTCGCAGCCGGCGGGACATTGGGCTTTCTGATTCCGCCATCGGGCGGCATGATCATTTACGCAGTGCTTACCGAGCAGTCGATTGGACGGCTATTTATGGCCGGGATCATTCCTGGGATCATTCTAACTTTACTGTTCATCGGGGCCATTTATCTGGTCGTGTCCCGCCGTCCCGAACATGGCCCGCCTGGCCCGAAGGCGTCGGTACAGGAGCGGATTGCATCCCTGCGGTTGGCCTTGCCCATCGTCGCTGTGGTCGTGGCCACCATCGGCGGCATGTACACAGGCTTTTTCACCCCGGTCGAAGCCTCGGCGGTGGGGGCGTTCCTGACGTTTGTGGTGGCGTTGGCGCGGCGTTCACTAAGCTGGGCCAAGATGGGGACCGTGGTTATCGAGACACTGAGCGCGACGGCAACCGTTTTCCTGATCATCATCGGCGCCTTTGTCTTCATCCCGTTCATGTCCATGACCGAGTTGCCCGCTCATCTGGTCACCATACTGACTTCCCTGCCCATTGGCAGCATTGGGATCCTACTGATCATTATCCTGATCTACATGTTCCTGGGAATGTTCCTCGAAGGCATCGCGATGCTGGTTCTGACCATCCCGGTTGTCATTCCCATCGCCATGGGGATGGGCTGGGATTTGGTCTGGTTCGGCATTATCGTGGTTGTGGTGCTTGAAATGGGGATGATCAGTCCGCCGGTGGGGATCAACGTGTTTGTGGTCAAATCCATTGCACCAGAGGTGCCCATGGGAACCATCTTCCGCGGTATCTGGCCGTTCTGGTTCGCGATGGCACTGCTGTTGTTGTTGCTGGTGCTGTTCCCCCAAATCGCGCTGTTCCTACCCCAGGCGCTGGTCGGCGGATAGACGACAGAATTGTCCAGACAGAAAGGTAAAAGGCCTATGGCAACCATCGGTATCGATTTGATCTCCCAAAGCAAAACGCCTGCTTTCTTCAGGGTAGCAGGCGCCAAAGATTTGGGGCTCCTTCCCCCAGACAACCGGCTTGGCGACGCGCTTCGAACTTCCGTTCGCTCTCTGAGCGGTTTCCAGAAAGAGGCCCTCGTCACTTCGGCACTCACGGGTGACACGTGGCGCTTCGTCAGCGATGAGGGTGCCTATCTCAATGGTCACGACGCCGCGTGCTGCCCGCTTGCCTTTCTCTCGTGCGGCATGGCGGCGAGCTATATGCGCGAAATTCTGGCGCTGGCGAAACTGCGCGGGATCACGATCGAAGACATCCGCCTGACGCTGGACAATTACTACACCATGACAGGATCCATGCCCAAGAGGACCATGGTGGGCGGAGCCGAAAACCCGGAGCTACAGATCGACATTCGCTGTGATCTCGACGATGCGGCTCTCAATCAGTTTCTTCTCGATGCAACCTTTGCCTCGCCCCTGAATGGGCTGCTGCGGGGCCACGTGGACAGTCTGTTCAAGCTTACCAAGAACGACACCGCGCTACCCACAGCAAAGGCGCTGGAGTTGGCGGGCCAGCCCCTGCCCGATCCGCGCTCCAGCTTTGACGCAGCCGTCCCTTTGACCCAAGCCAGCACAGATAAGGATATAGATCCGGCCACCCTGCTGGAAAAACTTGGTCCAACGCCTAAGAAGGAGGTCGCCAGCGGCACGACACAGCAAGCGTCGTCCTTGTCCGACGAGCAGAACCGCCGTCTGAACATTGGGGCTGTCGCCACTCTGCGAGAGGACGGAGTTCTGAGTGTGCAACAAATGCAGTATTCACCCTACGGAACCTCCTTCAACCTGCTCAGCGCGGAAGACGGGCGCGCGCCCAGTGCTAATGCCTTGATCAGCGCCGGCATCGGCTTTTGCTTCATGACCCAGTTTGGACGGTTTGTGTCCATGCTCAAGCTCGATCTCCCCGACTACCGGATCGTGCAAGATACCCACTTTAGTCTTGGCGGCGCTACGGGAAGCACGGGTAAGGCAGGGTCAGCAGATCCGATTGAAACACACGTATTTCTGCAAACGTCTGAAACCGATGAGATCGCGCAGGAGATGCTCGATATCTCAGAGCAAACCTGCTTCCTTCACGCCTTTTGCAAAACTGATCTGAAGACCAAGCTGAAAGTCCGACGCCTGTGACCGGGTCACACTCTCAAGCAGAGCGCGATAGCTTCCTCTGGATCGCGCGGCAGCCGTCCGTGGTGCGTCGCGCGCTCAAGATTGCACTGATTGTTGGCGTCCTCTTGGCGGTGATTAATCATGGCGACAAACTCATTACGCTGAACCTGAGCATCAGTGACTGTGCGAGGATCGCCCTGACCTTTTGCGTTCCCTATTCGGTCTCAACGCTATCGTCCGTCATGGCCATCCGCGAGCGGAGCCAATCGCTGGCCCAGACGAAAGTGGACAGCTAACCCCAATACGGGGGAGCGGGAAGCGCATCTCAGGCGCAGGTGAGCCTCTGCCGACCGATACCGGCGGAAGGCACACGTTGTTTGGTCGGGGAACCACCCTCGTGTTGGCCATACTCGACAATTTCACCGCAGCGGACCGAATAGATTACTCGAAAACTAAACCCTCAGGCCTTCCAACAACGCAGCGCGCGTGATGCCCTGCCCCTTGAGTTCAAACTCAAGCCCCGTGCTGCCAAGCATGAGCACGCGGTGCGCCAGCGCCTCGATCATGGACAAGTTTTGCTCCATGAGAATCACCGCTTTGCCCTGATCCACTTTGGCTTGAATGACGCTTTGCATCTTCTGAATATTTTCAGCTTGAACCCCTTCACTGGGTTCGTCGAGAATATAGACATCGCCGGATTGGAGCATGGTCGCCACGAACCCAAGAATCTTACGCTCACCGCCCGACATGGTGCCTGCGGCCTGATCCTGACGCTCTTGCAGCCGGGGGAACAACTGGAAATAGCCGCTAAGCTCGGCCTCGTTTCCTTCGGCGAGGGACAAGTTATCCCGGACGGATAGCGAATCAAACACGAACTGCGTTTGCGCCATGTAAACAATGCCTTGGGCCTTGCGCTGCCAATTCTGTTGATGGGTCAGATCAGTGTCGCCCCGCAGGATCCGACCACTGACGACAGGGTTTTGCCCAGCGAGCAAACGCGCGAGCGTCGTCTTGCCACATCCGTTCTTTCCGGCCACCACAAGAATCTCGCCCACGTCAACCGACAGGCTGATGTCGCGATGGACCAGCGCCTCACCATAGCCCCCGGTTATGTTTTCCGCCCGAAGCATCATTTGTGCCCTCCGGCGTAGACATCCTGCACTTTCGGATTTGCCCGCACTTCGTCAAATTTGCCTTCAGCCAGCACTTCGCCAAAGTGCAGGACCGCGACCCGCTCAGATAAAGCTTCAACCACCTTCATGTCGTGCTCGACCAGCACGATACTCGCCCCGGTAAGTTCAATATATGCGCGGACCAGACGAACCATTTCCTGCGATTCCGTCGGTGACATCCCGGCGGCTGGTTCATCAAGCAGCAGAACGCGGGGTTCAGCCGCTGTGGCAATCAGGAATTCGAGCACCTGTTTTGTGCCTTGAGAGAGGATTTGCGCATCGTCATTTGTGCCAGTGTCGAAGGCCACTCCGGCCTCTGCCAACACGCGCCGCACCATAGGGCTTTGCCACCGCATGGCTTGGGGCATGAAGAAGTCCCATGGCTTGAAACGGCCTGCAAAACTCGCGACACGCAGGTTTTCGGCAACGCTCAGACCCGGAAATATTGATGGGATCTGCATCTTCCGGCCAATCCCGTAACTGAGCACCTCATGGGGTCTCCGGTTGGTCAGCTGTATTTCGCCCGAGAACACGTCGCCGCCAGTGACAGGCAGCGTACCCGTCAGCGCGTTTAGCAATGTCGATTTGCCCGCGCCGTTCGGGCCAATCACGGCCAGGACGCCCCGGTCGACCAGTTCGATGGTGACGCCGTTTAGGATCCGCACCGCTCCGGCTTGTAAGTGGATGTCACGAAAACGGATCGTCGAAATCGGCTCTGCCGCCTTTGAATTCGGAGGTGTCAGAATGACGGCATGTCGCGCAGTTCGCGGCACCAGACCTGCTCGCTTGGCGAGATTGATGGCCGTTTCAACAATCTGGAATGAACCCTTTTTGAAAAGGAGCACAACGACAAGGAAAATGCAGGCCACCGCGAGTTCCCACCACGACACGCTGTCCCGCAACTCACTACTCAGCCACCCAATAGCCACCGCTCCCAGCAATGGTCCCAGTGGATGCATCCGGCCACCGACCGCAGCCCAAATCACAAACTCTGCGGACAGCAGGAACCCGATGGCTTGAGGCGTAACGATGCCCTGGTGGCTGGCGTACAACCCGCCCGCCAGCCCGGTGATGAACGCAGACCCGGCGAAAACACCTGCTTTGAGCCGGTGGGGTGCAAAGCCCAACAGGGCCAGACGGTCTTCGTTGGCGACCATCGCGCGCAGCAATAACCCGATCGGCAATCGGTGCACAAGCAACAGGGCTAGGGTCACGACCACCACCAGCACAACGATGACAAAGTAGAAGTTTCCAAAGGCATCGAGGTTGCCCAGAGGCTGGTATCCTGAGAAGCCATTGAAGCCCCCGGTTAAACCCGTGGCCGAGTTCGCCAACTGCGAGAAGATCAGCACCAAGGCGAGCGCAACCAGCGAAAAAGAGGGTCCTGAACCGGCTTTGCCTCGGAACAACACCATGCCGACGATAAAGGCGAGGCCCCCGAGTAAGAACGCTATGCCCAACATCGCGCCAAGGTTGATCCACAGGTCGCCCTCCGTGGCCTTCAAGGCAAAGGCGCTGAGGTAAGCGCCGCCGCCAAAGAAAAGCGCATTGCCCAGCGGCAAGAACCCGCCAGCTCCCCACGCAAGCCCCACTCCCTGCGCCGCTACGCCGTACAGCAGGAATAACCCGAGCTGCCACGCCAGAAAGCTGCTCCCGAAGATGGGAACAGCAATGAGAGCCAGCAGCAAAAACAGGCTAACGAGGAGTGTAGAGACCATTGGGGCGCCTCCAGATGAAAATGACGGCTAACACCAACACACCGAGGTATCCCACAGTCTGCGAGAAAACAGCACTCAGGCCCGATTGCATGCCGCTGACAATGGTTGTCCCGATGGCAAGGCCTTCCAATGAGCCTAAACCGCCAATGATCAGTGCAAAGAATGAGCGGATCAGCGCATCGATCCCCATACTGGGATACACGCTGAGCGTTGGCGCTAAAATCAAGCCCGCCAGACCGGCAAAAATACAGCCCAATACAAACACCGACGTTGAGAGGCGCGTGGTGTTTATCCCGTGTGCCTGTGCCAGGTTTGGGTTTTCGACCATGGCGCGCAGCCGTAGTCCCAGACGGCTGTTCCGGTAATAAAACCAAAGCCCAGCGAACACGACCATCACGCAAACGATCACAAGAATTCGGTACGCTGGGTAAGAAACAAAGCCAAAATTCAGCGAACCCTGAAGCGGGAGTGACACGTTGTAGAACTGACGGCCAAACACCAACTCCACGCACTCGCGAAGAATGATGGACAAAGCCCAGGTCGCAAGCAAACTGTCAAAGGGTCGAGCATAGAGGTGGCGAACCAAAACGCGTTCAACGAGGAAAGCAAGCGTTCCAATGCCCACGATGCACACCGGCACCGATAACGCAGGAGACCATCCGAACTTTTCAACCAAAACCCAAGAATAAGCGCCCATCATGACAAACTCGCCATGGGCCATGTTCATGATTTTGAGTTGTCCAAAAACCATGGCAAGTCCTAGCGCCAGAAGCGCTAGGGCTGCGATTTGCCAGGTGAAGTTTAAAGCGAATAGATAAACGCTCTCCACGCAAGACTCCCCGATAGCTTAGTTGCAAACAACACCATGGGGTACGCTATCAAAGCTTGCCACAACTTCAAACGAGCCGGAGCTGCCGTCGGCCAGATATACACTCTGGGCCACGTGGTTGCCGTCCAGTTGTGCCGACCCGCGCGGCGATGAGAAGCTGGTTCCATCGGCCACGCTGGCGATGGCATCTGCATCCATGGAGCCTGCAGCATTGCCCATGGCTGCGAGCAGCACTAGACCATCGTAAATGGACTGGCCCAAGCCGTTTGGTTGTGCTGCCTGGTCACCGAAGGTCGCATTGATCCGGTCCACGTAGGCGGCGGCGGCGTCATTGGGCAGGTTGGCAAAGTAACCCATCGAAGAATATAGGCCCGCCGCATTGGCAGCTCCGATACCGGCGAGGGTGTTTTCCTCGATCAGCGTACCCACGCGCAGGGCCTGCTCAGGCAGACCAAAGGCCGAGTATGCGATGTTGAAGCCGACTGAATCGCCGCCAACTAGTGTGACCAGAATGGCGTCCGCCCCGGATGCTTTGATCCGCACCAATGAGGCGTCAAAGTCAGACGTGCCCAGCGGCACGTATTCTTCGCCAACGATCTCACCGCCTGCACCGGCGATGTAACCCGTTGCAACAGCGTTGGTGTCCCGCGGCCAGTTGTAATCGTTACCGATCAGGTACCACTTGCTTGCACCCTTGTTCTCGGCCAGCCAAGGAATGACGGGGTCGAGCTGCTGTGCGGGTGTTTCGCCGGTGACGTAGGTCGAAGCGGCACACTCGCCACCCTCGTAGACAGCCGTATAAACGTAGGGCACTTCGCCCTTGAACTGCCCAGTCAAAGCCGCGCGTACGGCGCTGTCATGCATGCCCACAAAACCTTCAACGCCCTGCCCGCGCCACAGGCGCTGCACGCTTTGCACGGCCTGCGCAGGCGGTACACCGACATCAGCAAAAACCAGCTCAATGGGTGCGCCACCGATGCCGCCGGCTGCATTGATGTCCTCAGCCGCCAGTTCAGCGGCTTGACGAGCTGAAGGCCCAAACAGGCCCCCCGGTCCACTATCGGGCACAAGCACGCCAATCTTGGTCTGTGCCTGAGCCAATGAAGAAATCATCAGACCACCAACGGTTACTGACAAAAGTTTAAGAAAGGTCTTCACGATCCGTCCTCCTAAATCGATTAATTGAAGGGGTTTGTTCCTTAGCGATCCAAAATCGCCTGCACACAGGCGGCCACCTTGAGTAGCCAGGAATCTTGGCCAACCGCGCCGTCCAACTCGATCCCCACAGGCAGTCCATCCCCGGGTGTGGGGAGGCTGATTCCCGGAGCACCGATGACGGAGCCATGGTCGGTATTGCGGATGTACGTTGGAAACGTCGGCAAATCCTGTCCGTTGAGCCGTACAGTTTCGTCTTGTCCGATGGGCCGCGCGACCAACGGCGTTGTCGGGAAGATGGCAGCGTCGATCCTGTTAGCCTCAAACCAGGCGGCCCAGTTCCGCTGCATCGACACCCGATGTGTCGTCAGAGCCGCCCGATAGGCTGCCTCTGGCATACGTTGGTCGCCCAGTTGGCTTTCAAGCACGCCTCGCACATCGGGCGATTGGACTTGTGCCAGCATCTCATCAAAGCTGATGCCGCGTGCGCTCAGGTACGCGGGCAATTCAACCATGGTTTCAAACAGAACGATGGGAAAGGACGCTGCTGCGTTATCTTCCCACAAGTCCGCAGGGTCGGTTTCCACCAGCGTCACGCCCGCCTTCGCAAGCCGCTGGAGCACCGCCTCGCAGCGTTGTGCGACCATGGGGTCGAGGTCGTCCCACAGCACGCGTCTTGGCACCGCAATGCGTAACGCGTCCGCCGCCGGAATATCGTCGTTCACCGCCGTTCCAGCCATGGCCGCGTCGAGCAACGCGACATCAGCCACGTTTGTCGCCATTGGACCCACCGTGTCACGAGTGGATGACAGCGGGACAACACCGCCGCGGGGGTAGCGATCTGTCGTGGGCCTGAACCCCACCACCCCGCACAAAGCCGCCGGGATGCGCGACGACCCACCAGTGTCAGTCCCCAACCCCGCCGGCAGAAGTCCCGCCGCGATGGCCGCCGCCGTTCCTCCCGACGACCCGCCTGCGATCATTGATGGATCAGCAGGATTTCTAACCGGGCCAAACGCACCATTATTGGAGGTGATGCCAAAAGCCAGCTCGTGGAGATTGGTTTTACCCGCAACGATAGCGCCGTGATCCAGCAGGCGCTGCAGCGACGGCGCGTTTTGCCCCGCAGTCGTCGTCAGAGCGCGTGTGCCGCCGGTGGTGGGAAGGCTCGAAGTGTCGATGTTATCCTTGACCGCAAGGAAGGCGCCTTCCAGCACGCCGCCTTGCCCAGCCTTGAGCCGTTCGTCGCTAGCCCGCCCCTGATCCAGCAATGCTGGCCCATCAAATGAGATAAGAGCCCCGCCGGCTTTGGCACCTTCGAAGCGTTCGATCAGTGAGCCGGCATAGGCCTCGGCGCTATACTCACCACTTTGAAGCGCCCGAATATGATTTCGCAGTGACACCTGCATAACAACCTCCAACAATCGCTGGAAGTCTGCCGCTGTTTCATAGGTTCACGCTATCATCACTAATGATGATATTTTTCTAATAATCTATGAAAGAGCATGCTCCGTCGCTCGCTGTCAGTCTTTCGGAGAATAGCGCCAACGTGGGTTCTGACGGTCGGCTTGGATATGTGCAGCTGCTGGCATATCTCGATGTCCGTCCGTCCAGCAACAATCAAGTCAGCGATCTCGGCTTCGCGGTCCGTAAGCGACCATAGGTGGGGCTGAGAGGAAAATCGCGCCGTGGGGTTTCCGGTCGCTCTGTTTTGCGCCCGAACAAGGGCGTTCACGATGCTTGGGGCGATGGCGTTCACCAACTCAACATCGCGGCGGCTGAAATCCTCAGATCCCCTGGGTCGCCAAATCCGCAGATCGCCGATGTTTTTGCCACGGTCCCACGCGAAAAAGTTAATACCGAAGCACAGGCCATCCTTGGCGAGGAAATCGTTGAAGAACTCCGTCTTGCCCAAACGACGGTGCGACATCACCTCGCTTACAGCTGTCGCGCGACGGCGCTTTTGTAGCGTTGGCGTGATGGGGTCGTGGTATTGATAATAGTCTTCGTAAGAGCCTAAATTCTCTACCGACATGTTGATGTTAATACCGCAATCAAACTTCTGGCTGGCTTCGTTCCAGACGTAAGAGGCGAAGTATTCAGCATCGAGAAGCTGCATTAAGGCTTTGCCAACATTGCAGCGAACATCACTGTGCGACATCGGGGCGCTGAGCTGTCGCATTATAGAAAAGACTAAGTCTGACTCTTTGTGCGTCAAATTCATCGTTCAAGACTAACATAAACATCACAACGAAACCAATCCTGCATATACAGCCTGGATTTCTGACCTCTGCCCCGCCGAAACTGTGACACAACGCGTCTATTGTGTCTCTGCTAGGACGGAGGACAGCGAGAATCTAGATGTTCAGCTGTCGCCCAGGCTCGACACGGCCATCAACCGCCCATGGTCGAGCCTCACGGGGCCCAACCATGTTGAGTTGCGGTCAACAGCCTTACTCTGTCAGGCGATCACAAGACCTGTGCTGCTGTTGTAGTGGCCAGATGTTATCGCGCTGACCGTTGTATCACTGATTGTGATGGTCACCGTGCCGGCGCCGCCTGTACTCGAGACGTCAACATCTGAACCCGCTTGTGTGTAAGAGACGTTCCCGGTCGTAATCCCCGCAATCACAACTTCATCGCCATCGGATTGGTCAAAATTCTGAATGGTCAAGGTTCCGCCGGAACCAATGTCTCCATCTTCAAAGAATACGTAATCCGCCGTAGAATCAGCGCCAAGATCGACCAGCACCGTACTACTGTTTCCCACGCCACGTCCAAAGCCCAACGCGTCCCTGCCGGTGCCACCGGTATATGTGAACGTAGCGGAGAAGGCTAAATTCTGCCCCCCAATGAAGGTGTTTTGTCCACCTTGGGATGCGTCCACGATCAAGGTTCCGGAATAAGCCCCGTTGTCGCCCACAATCACGGTATCAGTCCCGCTACCGGCGGTGTAGTTGATTTGCCCACTCCGTCCCGGGGACTCTCCCATGATCACCGTGTTCTCCCCGCCCAATGACATGTCCATGGTCACTAAGCCACCGCTTTCGGCGAGGTCTACATCGAACGTCAAAAGATCAGAACCACTGCCGCCGTAATAAGCGATCTGCCCTGAACTTATAGCGCCGCCATCACCGACGGACAGCACGTTGTCGCCGCCTGCTGTCATGGTAAATGTCGCTTTACCAGAGGACTTAGCTAAGTGGCTGCTTGCGACAATGACGTCGGATCCAGTGCCTCCCGTGTAGTTCAATTCACCACTTGAACCTGCGGTCTCTTCACCCAAGGACAGCACGTTGTCACCGCCCAGGCTCATATCAAACGTTCCACTTCCGGAATCGGCCAGGAAGCCAACCCCTGCCCCAATCACATCGCTACCTGCACCACCGGTGTAGGCTAAAGTGCCACTGGTATTCGCAGCATAAGCACCAATACGAGTAAGGTTACTTCCACCCAACGACATGTCGAACTTGATCAAACCAGCTTGCGCGGCACTGTCATTGACCAGAATGTCGTCATTACCGCTCCCGCCGGTAATCGTCAGCGCTTCCCCTTGGCCCGCACTGTCTTTCAGATTGACTAGATTGTCACCGCCGGCGCTGAGATCGATCGTTGCGGCGACACCGCTGCCGTACCCGTCCAGAGGTGAGAGACCCACTATCGTGTCCCCACTGGTTCCGACGATTGAGGTGAGGCTACTGTGGAGCTCATCGACCCAGACATCGCCCAGATCACTGATTGACGACCCGTTTACGATCAAACCAACAGCCGGAACAAGCGCTTGGCTCAGGTTGAAATCAGAGGTGCTCGCGCCCTCGATGAAAAGTCTGGTGTAGGCAGAGCTCCCGCCCGTCACGCCAGCCTTTAAGACCACACCCCCAGACGTGGTCGTGACAGTAGCATTGGTAACGCTGGGTATAACGAGCAAGTCTCCATCCGCAAAATCAAAGTTCGATAGCGTATGTCTATTGTCTGACCCCGCGTCGACCTTACCCTCAAGCAAAACAATGTCTTTCGCGCTGTCGTCGCCGAGGTCAATTTCCAGCACGGCATCCGCGCCCTTGGCCGTTGCTGCGCCCAGGCTCACCAGGTCCGAGCCTGCACCCCCGTTATAATCCAGTGTGCCACCGACATCCGACCCCACAACGGCAATGTTTCGGCCGCCTGCGGTATTGTCGAATTCGAGCTCAGAGCCGGTCAGTTCCATTTCCTCAAGCAACACGAAGGTGTCCGCGTCTGGTCCCGCCTTGAAATCAATTCGTTCCTGAGCCGTCCCAGCCACGAACAGGTTGTCACCGCCTTGGGACAGGTCCACAACCAACGCCCCGCCGATATCATACTTCCCAACAATGTTGTCGGTTCCGCTGCCACCGGTGTAGCTAACCACACCCGAGTAAGCGATATAATCATCCATGATCAGCAGGTTGTTACCACCAGCCTGCATATCAAAATCGGCGGTGGAATAAGAACCGACGTATTCGTCAGCAATGACCATATCCCGGCCAGGTCCGCCGGTGTAATTGAACGGCGAGGAGTAGCTCAGGTAACTTGAGCCTCTGAGCAGGTTTGTTCCCCCTTCCGACATATCGACAGCAACAGTGGTCGCCGTCTGCAAGGATTCGTTACCCAGCGCTATGATGTCGGTACCAGCACCGCCTTCATATGAGAAAGAACCTGAACTATTCGCGACTTGCTCCCCTGCAAACAGGACGTTACGGCCACCAGCGGTCATGTCGAACGTGGCTTCTCCCGAGAAGTAGGCAAGTTTGGCTCTAAATGCCAACGTATCATCCCCGTCGCCGGCAATGTAGTGAAACTCCCCTCCTCCGGGGGCCTTCGCGGTCGAAGCAAAGAAGAGGTTATCGCCGCCCGCACGCATGTCGAAGGTTGCCGTATTGCCGGACCCTTTACCAACCCCGAGCAGAGGTGTGATGCCAATAAAAGACTCTCCGGAGGATCCGGTAAAGTTCACATCGTCTATATGCGGAATCTGGGCATTCGTCACAAACTCGACGGATCCCGGAGTGGCAGGATCGGGTGAGGTAGGCGCAGCTTCCACCGGCGCAGCTTCCACCGGCTGGCCTGTTCCCCAACTGGTCATCATAGCCAAACCTGCCAGGCCCATAGAAGCCCCGCCAGCTGCCGCGACCGGGCCGAGATTGCTGCTATCGTCGTCCTCTGTCACCTGCGCAATTTCATAGCGTTGGATATCGATTTGCTCAAAGAGCCGAGGCGCAGGACCATCGCCAGTCCAAATCGGCTTTAGATCGTGGTTGACGACCAATTGGCCTTCCATCAACCGGAGTGGGACGGCGTGGTTCGACCCGAGCTCGACCCGCGTCAGTCCAATCACCGGTAATTCGATCATCGCCGCCTGAGCTGCGTCATCAACGATCAGCAAAACCCCATCTTCGAAGATGATATACTGATCACTGTTCAGCGTTACCTGTTGCCCAGTTTCAAGCGACACCACGGCTGAATTTCCATCAGCCAAACGATAGTGATCAGGGGGGAGAATGATCGATGAGTTGCTGGCCAGATCTGTTGCCTGAGCGCTATTCGACCAAGCAGCCATGCCAGCCCATAGCCCGAAACCTGAAACGGAAGCTCGCAAAGCGGCTTTAGATTGTTTAGCCGCGTGATTGATACTCAGCTTCATGATTGCGCTCCTCATACCCAAATTTTTTTATTGATTTTTTAAGTGCGCAAATAGTGTTTGATTGAGGTTCGACTTGTCACGACAATTCAAAATGAGAAACTAATTCATTTAGTATTTCGAGAATATTGACGGTATTTCGTACTTTTGTCTCACTAATGCGTGACGAATTGAGACATTACCCCAGAAATGACTAAATATTCCCTGCTTAGGCGGGAATCCACAAATTGATGCATCTCGTATTGTAAGGTCGTCCGCAACTTGACAGAAGCGTTCCACGCCCATAGCGCTCTACCGCCCTCCACCGCGCCTTGCCTAAGATTGATCATAGGAGCCAAATTTGAAAATTGGATTTTCAGGATTGATATCCACCGGCAAGACAACCTTGGCCCAAGCCGTTGCACGGGAGCTTGGTTGGCACATAGTGCCGGAGGGCATTCCCGGCGAACTCTATAAATCCACGCGCGAGCGAGCCGCCGATATCCTCCGCCAGCACGCCCAAACAAAGCGTGCGGCACAAAGTGCCTATGATGATTGTGTCTTGGATCGGACCGCCGTTGATCTTGCGATGTTGATCCTCAATCAGTTCGAGTTGCTCAACCTCCCAGCGACCCAACGCGCCTTTGCAGAATGCCAGGCCATGGCGCGTGAACTCGACCTGCTGTTTCTATTACCAGAGGATGCCATACCCTTTGACAGCGCCGCTAATGAAGCCGGGTTGCTTCGCCAGTATAATCCACTGATGCGGACACGAAGCAGCATCCTGCTCAACGGACTGGCGGAGCGACTGATGTCCCGTGAAGCGCTTGTCAGAGTTCCCGTCACCGTGACCGACATCGACGAAAGGGTCGCCTTCGTCATCTCAAAAGTGCAGACTCACCAAGCGGAGCAGTATTAAAACTTTAAGCTGTAAGATGATCCGCACCAATGCGCTGGCCATGCTGCGGTCAAAAGACTTGTCCAAGGGCGAGAATGAGCCGTTTCTGCTCGGAAGACTAAGCACAATCCGTTATCAGATGCTTGAGCCGGTTTTGAACCCCGGTGAGATCAGCTGGGATCAGCGCAATTTCCGTACTGCCGGTCAGATCTGAGATGTTGACGACATTGACCAGTCTGAAGTCAGGTACAGCCAACGGCGATGCTTCAAAAATGTCGTCGGCAGCATCCAGCGCGGTCTGGCAACAGCGACGCATATCCAGCGTCCAAGGCGCCGAAAACAGCATCGAAAATAGCAACGGAAACAGCAACGAACCAACGGCTCCTCCACGCGCCAGCGATGATGCTCAACAGATCTATTTCAACTTCGCCCAGTGCGTTTTGGACCTTGACCAACATTCTATCTCCTTTTTGGCTCAATACTGGTTTGGAACGCCTAAGGGCGCATTTCCACAGCTATATTGAGGGTTTAAACCGCACTAGCGACGCCAGACACCCAAGACCTGTGCTTGTGAAAATTTGCCAAAGCCGCACGCCCTCTCCAACTGCCTCCCCAGGGCACGGAGAGCCGTGGCTCATTGCAGTTCCGCAGCATTGTCGATCCGGCCGTTATCGAAAATCAAGCGCATCGCAATCGTGCCCAGGCAACCATCGTCTCCTTCAGTACAGGTGACCGCCACTTGATCGCAAAATAGGGTGGACTTCAGGCGATGATGCTGGCAGTAAACGAGCCGTCAATCAGTAAAACCGTATCAAATTACGCGGTGGCAATCAGTGGGTGCAGGCAAGGTCTTGCCGCCCACTATCTGCATACAGACTGACCGCCCAACACTTTCAAGGGCATAGAGCGGGAGGGATGGCTGAGCGGCTTAAGGCGGCGGTCTTGAAAACCGTTGTGGGCTGATACCCCACCGTGGGTTCGAATCCCACTCCCTCCGCCATTTTCTCTGCCTAAAACGTTGTTATAAAAGGGTTTTTCTGTAATAAATTTCAAGCACCCCCACATCTGTCCCCACGTTCCGAGTTTTTTGATTTCAGGCAATGATGCCGACGCCCGACCGATTTAGCAAGATTTTGCCGCTAGATCAGGCGTCGACAACACAGGCCCCGCTAGGCATTTTCTTTCTTTTCTCGGAGCTCCTTGAAAACAGAGATCAGCTTTTCGTCAGTAGGGTGCGCATAACTGGATGAGAAAACTCCTTCCGGTAACAGTCCCCGTGAACGTTTGAATCTCCGCCTGAAGAAAGTCAGACCAAGGCCGGTTATACTCAGCCAAATGAGCGCCGACGAGCGGAATTCCCAAATACATGAGGCCATAGGCAGTGCTGATGAACACCATCGCCACCGCTGCTTTGTCCGACCAGAAAACAAGGAAAAGCGCGGTCATCATTGCTGCAAAAATACCAGCAAAAACCCGAAAGGCTCCTGGATGGACGTCCGTCCTCTGGTTCTGGGGAAGCACGGGTGAATTCATTTTTGTCGCGGCCATAACGCCCTCCTTTAAAATGTATTTCATTTACCTATTTTATAAGCCGCTTTCGGCCCTTATACCAGTATCTGATATGCCACTTTTAAGGGGAAGTTGTTTTGCGTCTCACGCTGCATACCGACTTGGCCTTGCGTTTGTTGATGCTCTTGGACGTCAATAGAGACACTTGGACCAACCTGACCTTTGCTTCAGAAAAGCTTGAAGCTTCCCAGAATCACCTCAACAAGGTGGCTCAAAGGCTCGCAAAGGAAGGTTGGGTTGTATCGCAGCGTGGGCGCGGCGGCGGTCTTAGGCTGGGCATGGATGCCCAAGAAGTCAGTATCGGAACCGTGGTGCGAACCCTCGAAGCCCCGTCTGCTCTGGTCGCATGCATGCCCGGAGGCAATGGACAGTGTACGCTGCTTGGGCCCTGCCGGTTAAAGGCCATCCTGCAAAATGCCGAGGAAGCCTTCCTCAACGAATTGGACAAAGTGGCAATCGGCAAGCTGACCGAGAAAAATCAGCAACTCGCCAACCTCCTCCTCGACCCTGCCTGACTGCCATCAACCCTTTAGATCGGTGCGGGTCAGTAGTGGTTGCCGGGTGACTGGAAGTCTTTGACGCTGCGACCCGAGGCCTGAGCTTCGGCTTTGCTCTGAGCTGCCCACAGCACGCCACGGCGCAGCATTTCATAGGGTGTGCCGTTATCGATCACGTTGGCCTTGTGGCCCAGCGCGTTGTAATACACGCGGCCAAGGCCCCATCGCCGGGTCCAGGCGACGGGAATATCGACCGGGTCATTGGCGCTGTGGTACCAGGTCACTGTTGGAAACCGGGTTGTTGCCAGGACGTGATTGGCAGCGTCAACGTGCAGGTAA
>PAHJ01000057.1 GCA_002705565.1 Geminicoccus sp.
TGGTGCGGAAACCAGTCCCCGACCGCGATTCAATCTGCGTGTGCCGCAGAAGTTGGCCTCGAACCCGATCAAGTTACAGTCACCACCACCCTGATGGGAGGCGGCTTTGGCCGTCGGGGCGAAGCCGATGTTGCCGTCATCGCCGCGCGGATCGCTCGAAAGCGACCGGGGGTGCCGATCAAGCTGACATGGTCGCGAGAGGAAGACATGCGCCGAGACTTCTATCGCCCGGCTGCCATGGCTCGAATGCGCGGCGTTGTGGATGGCGGTCAGGCTGTGGCCGTTGATGTTTCCTTTGCGGCGGCCTCGGTGATCAAGCAATCGATGGTGCGCGAAGCGCTCAACCCCTTGAGTCAGGAGCAGGCCAACCTTTCCGGCAGCGACCCCGAAGGCCTGTCCGGTGCCTACGATCAGCCTTACCGCATCCCGCATTATCGTGTGCGCGGGCACGTCACTCCATCGGCGCTCCCTATCGGTTATTGGCGCGCCGTAGGTGCTTCTTACGGCGGCTTTTTCTTCGATAGTTTCATCGACGAGATGGCGCACGCCGCTGGGCAGGATCCGCTCGCCTTTCGGATCGCCATGGCGCGGGAGGAGCATGCGCCCAGCGCGGCCGTGCTCGAAACCGTCGGTGCCATGTCGAACTGGTCAGACGCCCCGGCCCAGGGGCGCGCACTAGGGGTTGGTTTCACCTACTCGTTTGGTTCGCCCGTCGCTCAGGTGATCGAAGTGGCGCGCAGGGGAGACGGGTCTATCGGTCTGGAAAAGGTATGGATTGCCGCAGACGTGGGCGTAGCTCTCGATCCCGTTAACATCGAAGCCCAACTGACCGGCGGTTGCCTGTTTGGTCTTTCCGCCGCTGTCATGGGCGAAATCACCTTTGACCGGGGCGAGGCTCAGCAGTCCAACTTCTATGACTATGACGCCCTACGGATGGGTGCTGCCCCGGCCTTTGAGGTGCAGGTGCTCGAAAACGCATCCTATCTGGGCGGCGTCGGTGAGATCGGCACGCCGCCTGCGGCGCCGGCGCTGGGCAACGCACTCTTCGCCCTGACCGGAAACCGGGTGCGCCGCTTACCCTTTAACCAAGCCTTTGACTTTGCGTGATCAGAACGAAATGTGACAGCAGGCGCAGGCGCGACGTCCGTGAACCCATAAAAAAAGGCTTGCCGCAGCAAGCCTTTTTTTTTGTAGAGAGCCGATTGCTCTGGTCGAACCTTAGTCAGAGGTCGTCGAAGGGGTCTCCAGGTGGTCGACTACCAGAGGGCTCAAACCAATTCTGAAGGCCGCCTTATCGGCTTCACAAGCGTTCAGCTGCGCGGTCTTGGTCGCCAGCTTGGCCCGCAAATCGGTGTTCTCGCGATCGACGTGACGCAGGCGATCAGCTTCGATAATCGCATCGCCCAGCTGGCTCTTGCACGACTTTAACAGGTCATCGTACTCGGCGATCTTCTCGGTCAACTCGATGTTTTCATCTGTGATCACATTAAAGCGTGAATCCAGGTCACCGTACTCGATCCGACACATCTGCAACTCGCCGTGACAGGCATCAAGATTGGACCCAAGTTGCTGCACCGACATGTGCAGGCCAACAATGATATTTTCCTGTTCGGACACCATTTGGCGCAGTTCAGCGTTTGCTGTCAGGATGCTTTCGCGTTCGGCAATCAGGCCATCGACCTTGTTGTCACGCTCAGCAACAGCACCATGCAGCGCTTTGATGCTGGCATCTTTCTCAGAAATGCTGGCCTCGAGATCGCCGATTTGATCCAGCAGGTTGGCTTCCTGCTTCTGACAGCTTGTCTGCAACTGAGTCATCTGGGCGGTACACTGGTCTCGCTCATTTCGCTCTACCGTCAAAACGCGGGATTCACAGTTTTTGGTCGCCGTGATCACTGTTTGTTGCAGTTCATTGATATCGTTGCCTTGTCCATCAATGATGTCGCTCATGGCTTGCTTCTCAGACAGGCATGCTTCGAGCGAAACACGAAGATCAGCGATCTCCTGTGCCTTTTCATCGACTTCACCTTGCAAAGCGTCGCGCTCTTGAACCAGCTTGCCCACGTGGCTGGTGAGGACCGCGATTTCGTTCCTGGCCGCCTCGAGCGCTTCGGTCAGCATCGCAATCTTTTCACGCAATGCGGTGTTCTCCGCCGTCAGTTCCTCTACGGCACCGTGCAGCGCAGCAATGGTCGCCGCACTTTCAACCGCTTCCGCTTCCAGGTGCGCGATCATCAGTTTTAGCTCTTCGACCAGCCTTTGAAGATCTTCAACGTGCTGTTCAAGTTGGGCGACTGTTGCGCGTAGGGCTGCATTTTCGTCTTCGAGGGCGCCCACGGTATCGCGCAGTTCGTCGATGGTTGCCGCCTGTGCAGCGATTTCGGCGTCCCGCTCGCCAACCATGATCAGCAGGCCTTCAACCCGCTGTGCCAACTCACCGTTGGTTTGCATCAACTGAGCGTTCTCTGACCACAGCGTCTGGTTCTCATCGACCAGTTCTTTGATTTGGTCATTCATCGACAACAGCAGACGCTCGGCAATCGAAATCTGTGCCCGTGAAATAGCCACTCGTAGCAAGGTTTTCATCAGCGGTGCGATTTCCTGCCCGCTGGCGGCATGGGCAAACGAACCATGGGAAATATTGCTCAGACATTCGAGATCGATGCGGGCTTGTCGCGTCGTAGCGAGGGACAGGACGTAGACTGGAATGCCAATCTCGCCAGCGGCTTGACACACAGCGCGGGGGGCCATATCGCAATCCTCTGCACTGTCGGTGATGAGCATGATCCCACCCGATCCGCCATTAGCCGCAGCGATCAGGGATCTATAAATGGGGTTCTTGGCTTCGTTAACGGCCAGCATATTCCCTGCTTGCAGCCCTTTGAGCGAGCGAACGGCGTCTACGACTGCCGTATCACCGCGATCGGCATTATAGACCCGACCAGGCTGACACGCTGGGTTGTTGCGACCACCGAAATGCCAGAGGTCCATACCGGCGATGTCAATCATATCGCCTGCATTCTGACCGAGTGCTTCACGAACAATGACCGACTTCTGTTTCAGGGTTGACCCATCAACTCCCAGCATAGAGTTCGACGTGTCAACGATGATGCTGATTTTGGCCGGATGATCGTGCAAGTAGCTGTCAGCACCTGCGTAGCTGAATGCGGTAAGCACCGATAAAATTACGGCCGTAAGAGTGCGCTTAAACAAGATTTGTTCCCCCAATCCATAAGCATTGAACGTATAATGTACGCGAGGAGAGCCAATCGAAGTTTACGGTTCGAGATTATCTTGTGCAAAAAACGAGAAATCTGTGAGTATTTACCTTTGAGTAGATCATCTCGGAGGCGTTTCACATGTAAAGGGAGCGAATTCGTGGGTTTATTCCGATTAACGACAGGCAATCAAACTCAATTTCTATAATTGCTGGAAAACGAATGTCGATTTCGGATTGTCGCGAGCAAATTCTACGGACCTTCCGTCGTTCTTTTTCTGAAAAAAAAGTGGCCGGACAGCACGTGTGTCTGTCCGGCCTTTGGTGATTCTTTGATGTCGCCATGGGCGCTCAAAGTTGGTTCGGCGTTAAGCCTTTCCTGTCTGGATGTTCCAAACGACTGCTGAATCATCTTCATCAGTCGTTCTCTTGGAACGGCGACTCTAGAAGTGCCGAATGCCGATGGATCGGAAACCAGCAAACACTCCAGACTAATTTTCTCCCTCACCAAAAAGTGGTCTCCGAGTTTGGGGTCATTGCCAACGGGGTTACCTGAGGCTGATGCTCCGAGACTGGTTTCCAATACTAATGAGTTCGGTGCCATAATTTTGCTTTAAATTTTTATGCGTTCTTCAATTTGCATTCGTATGGCGACGCATCCGAAAGGTGAAGTGAGAAAGAATTATTATAATGACTTGGGTGGTTTCAATACGGCGTTGTTCAGGACGCGTCTCGACGAAATTACTAAACTTTTAATATCTAAATACCGTATAATTTGGAGGATAAACACGTGGAAAAGGCTGGGGATAAATACCTGATTATTCATTAAAATTCGACCGACGTAACAGCTTCGAAAGCGAATGAAGGCAATCAAATGGGCGCCCAAAACTAGAATCGTGTGGGGAGAAGTTCTGATCCCGCGCAGCTCGTCTCCTTTGCGGGACCAGACCAGGTCGTTCGCCGATGCGAATCTGACTGGTTGATTCGCTTCTCTGCCTAAGCCTCTCCCAGTAACCGTTGGTCGTAGGGGAACTTGGTGATGTTTTCGAAGCCAGTTTCGGTGACAATCAACTGGTCTTCGAGTTTGATGCAAAAATCACCGCCTTCTTCGCCGACCAAGGCTTCGACACAGAGGCACATGCCCGGTTCGAGCACGTAATCATTCGCGCCGTCCTGGAACTCCTCCTTGTAAGGAATACAAGGCCATTCATCGCACAATCCGACGCCGTGGAACCGGCAGCTGTATTGCCGAGCAACGTACTTCGGATCGAGTTGGTGCCCGCCAAAGGTTAACTCTTTCATCGATACGCCCGGCTTTACCAATTGCTCGTTGGTGCGCATGTGCTCGACAGCGTGCTTGTAGGCCTCGATCATGTCCTGCCGTGGCTTTTCATCTCCGATCCACCAGGTACGGGAAATGTCGATGCAGAAGCCGTAAATCCCGACCAAATCCGTGTCAAACGCCAGAATTTCGTTTTGTTGTAGCTTTCTTGGTCCGCACTCCTGGAACCATGGATTGGTGCGCGGCCCGCTAGCCAGCAAGCGGGTTTCGATCCATTCCCCACCGCGTTTGATGTTGCTGGCGTGCAGGACGGACCAGATTTCGTCTTCCGACATGCCAGGTTGAACGGCAGCTTGCATTTCGAAGACGGATTGCTCGCAAGACCAGCTGGCGCACTTCATGGCCAGTTGCTCATCAAAGCTCTTAATGCTGCGGGCCTTCTCCATCATTTCTTCGCCACGCATGACGTCGAAGTTGGCATCGCGCAGGGCGTAGTAACCATCGAGCATGATCTTATCCACGCCCAGCCGCATGTTCCCGCCGGCGTGTTTGGCCATCAGCTCCACAACTTGCTGAGCAAAGCTGTTCGCAGCATCGCCGGTGCGGTCACCATTGGCGAAATAGAACATGCTGGCGCCGCTGCGGACTTCGCGGACCAACGGGTTGAACGCGCACAGGAAGGGGCTGTTCTTGTAGTCCCAGACCACCATATGCCCGTCCGCCGTCACCAAACAGGCACGGAAGGGGTTGTGGGTGTTCCAGAGCTGCATGCTGGTACTATCGCTGGCGTAACGGATGTTCAGCGGGTCAAACAGCAGAACGCCACCCCAGTCGCGCTCCTGCAGCGTGTCCACGATTCGCTTGAGCCGATAGGCCCGAATGGCGTCGAGATTGGGGGCCTGAATGCCGGCCTCGTGCCATTCCTGCCAAGCCAGATCTGTCGGTCCGATCTCGATGCGGTTACCGTTATTGGGGCTGCCATCGTCCAGAACTTCGCCACGCGCGCTATCGATTAAAACCTTGGGCGCGGTTTCTGCCCTTGGGCTCGCGAAAGGCATGACTTTGCGGGTGTCACTGTAAAACTCACCATCCATCCCGGCGTGCTCCCTATTGCGTGTTTAGGAACACCGTTTCACCATTTTCCAAAAACTTCATCTCTGCAGCCGCATGTTTAGCGCAGATGCGACACAAGCAAAGATCGGCGAGTGCGTCACTTGGGTGTAAGGCAGGGAGAGGAGAGGAGCGCCTGGGCGGCGTTTAAATCTCTAAATCCAGCCGGGGTTTCCAGAAGGGCCGGAACAGCTCGATCTTGGGACAGCGGTCCATCACCACCTTTAGCCCAGCATCCCGCGCCAATTTCGCGGCTTCATCGTCGTATACGCCAATCTGCCCCCAAAGAACCTTGGCCTTGATGGCAACTGCCTGCTCGGCAATCGAATAGAGCTCCTCAGGGCGGCGAAACACTTCGACCATATCGACCGGCCGGTCAATTTCTTCGAGTGAATTGAAGACCTTAAGGCCCCGGATTTCACTGACCTTTGGATTGGGGTTGATCGGGATCATGTCGTAGCCGGTTTCGTGCAGCACGCGTAGGACACCGTAGCTAAACTTCGTCTTATCAGCACTCGCGCCGACCATGGCGATGGTCTTTACCGAGCGCAGGATGTCTTCGATGTAGCCCGCTGGGTAGGTGTAGCGGCTGCCTTCAGCTTCAGCTGGCACTGTCGTATTCCTTCGGTTTGGCGATATCCGCCTTGAGTTCATGTGGCTGGAGCGGGCTCAGGAACGGGTTTCGGTAGAGCTTATCATGACTCTCCACGCCAACTTCGAGCGTGCAATCAGCCAGCGGCCGAGACACGCACAGCACCACGTAGCCGTCGTTAATCTGCCGGTTATTAAGGGCGACCTGTTCGCTCTGATCCACCGCACCTTCAGTCAATTTGGCCGCACACGTGATACAGCCGCCATACCGGCAACCATAGGGCAGGTCCACACCCTGTTCCAGCAGGCTGTCCAGCAGGGGGCGGTCCGCCGCAACTTCAAAGGTCTCGGCCGCACCTTGGTTGGTGATGCTGATCCAATGGGTTTGGGCGGTCATAACCAAATATCGCTCGTACAGTCGCCGCCGGGGTAGCGGGTTTCGTGACACCGGCTGGGGCCGTTTGGCTCCTTGCCAAAATTGACCATGAAGTCCTCGTTGATACTCATGCCGCCATTTTCAACGTCACAGTCGATCATCACCATGACCCCGCCCTGGGTGCGGATTTCTGGATAGAACTGGTTATCCCACGTGGAGAATAGAGAGGTGGTGACGTAGAGCCGCTTGCCGTCCAGTGACAGCTGGAACATCTGCGGACCGCCTGCAACCTTGACCCCGTTGACCTCCGGCGCTTTGCCCAGAAGACCACCCATCCAGACCTGTCCGGTCAGCTTGGGATTGTGAGGGTCGCTGATATCGTACTGGCGCATATCGCCGTGCAACCAATTGTTCAGGTAGAGGTACTTGTCGTCCATCGAAACCAGAATGGCCGACATAACGCCCGGAATAGGGATGGGCCATTCAGGGTGCGGTTCATTTTCAACGTCGATAACCTTTTCCCATTCCCACGTTCCGCTTTCTGACTTCCAGAAGTGGATGACGTTGGCGCTGAGTGCTGCGCCACAGAACCCGTGGGTACTGTCTGGGTCATGGTGGAATTTAACCTCCAGCGGCACCAGTCCATCTTCGCCGAGGTACATGGTTTCAACCGGCCGTCGCTCCTTGAAATCCCAGATGTGCAGACGTCGACCATACTTGAGGTGACCGACCTCCTCCAAATCAAAGCCGGGCATGAACGTATTCGGTGCGGCCCACTCGGAGCTGACCATGACGTTGTGGCGCGGTTGATACCAGAAATCATAGCTGAAGGGGATGTCGCCCATGCTCTGTTCCCACCGGCCAACGATCTCGAAATCCTTGTTTAGATGCAGGTAGCCGCCCGGCGCTTCACCCTTTGCATCGCCGAGGAAGGAAATGATGATTTCTGAGCCCAGGCAATGCACCGTATGAGGGCCAGAAAGGTTGGCGCGGTCTTTGATCTCCTGCCCGTCAACGATCTTGTGCAGGCGCGGTGCGCGTGGGTCTGTGGCTGTATCGATCACGTGAATGTTGTTCGACCGGACGCCCGGCACCAGCAGGTACTTCCGCGCCATCGACGAGTCGTCGTGGCAGGACGAGCAGGCATTCCAGCCCATGTGATGCAGCTCATCGCCGATGCCCGGCATTTCCAGACGGTGAATGACCTCCGAGTACGTTCGGCTCGCGGGGTCAGCGTCCACGGTGGCGAGGTAGTCCGGCTTTTGTATTCCCGTGCCCGTGTAGATGGCGATCGTATAGAGCAGGTTCTCGCGCGGGGCCTTGATTGCTTCAGCGGGGCTGGCGTAGCCGGGCCCACAGCAGGTGGATGAGCAATGTTCAGTCAAGTGGAGCCCTCCTGGCGCCAAAAAAATTCAAAAACAGGATTGCCCAAAGCAGGCACGGTGGCAAAGGAAAAGGCGCTGGATCGCCCCAACTCCCCACACCGGTCATTTGTGCTTAATTGTCATTTTCAGTCACGCGTGGCTGTTGTCGGACAGACCGACAGTCCACACGGAGCGACCTAAACGGCTTTGCATTCGTTTAAGAGATCAACGGTTTTCGGCCGGAAGGGGTCGTCCCTGTCACGTCAACCCAGACAGGGACGCTCACGTCAAACCAGACAGGGACGCGAAAGAAAAGGGTGGTCCGCCGCTTCAAGTGGGATCCACCCCTGATTTCTTGGTCCCGGTTTCGTTTAGCCCGGCTTGCGGCAGGTTATCAGCACCGGGCCGACCACGCCTTCCTTGGTCTGACGATAAACGTTGCCGATCTTCTCTGGCGTGTTGGCCCCCATGAGCAGGTGCAGACCCAGGGGGCCTGGTCCATCGCTCATCCGTGCCATCATGCCCTCGAAGAAAGCGACCGCGAAGTCGCTGTAAGACTCGGTGTTCTCGATGGTAAAACCGGCGGCGGTCAGGGCGGCGTTGTAACGCGTCGGAGAGTCAATCGCGCTGTTTTCCGGGACGTCTGACCAGGGCATGGGGTAGGTCACCGTGTCGTCCGTGTGGGTCATGACGTCGTAGATCACCAGACAGCCGCCCGGCCGCAGTACGCGAAAGGCTTCGGCCATCATGGTCGTTTTGTCCGCGATGTTCATACCGACGTGCATGACGTAAGCGGCATCAAACCGCGCCGCTTCGTAGGGCAGTTCCAGCGCGCTGGCTTGCTCAAGGTGGACGCGATCCCCCAGCCCAACCCATTCACACAGCGTGTTGCCTGCCGCTATGTAGTCCGCAGTCAGATCAATGCCTGTCACATGACAACCAACCTGCTCAGCGACATACCGCGCAGGACCACCAATGCCGCAACCGATATCGATCACTTTTGATTGCTCTGAAATGCCCAAGGCCTTGATGACAAAGTCGGTCGCCTGGGTGCCGCCGATGTGGAATTCATCCACTGGACTCAAGTCCATGGCCGTCAGGTTTTCTTGATCCAGCCCAGCGTTTTCAAGCCCGGATTTAATCACACTCAGCAAGTGGTTATTGGCGTAGTGCGCTTCCACATTGGTTTCATTGATCATGAGGGATTTCCTTCTCTGTGCTCAATCGTTCGCCGACCCTAAGTCGTGCAGGAGATGACCATATTTGATGCGTTTTTGAAGACCACTTCGGTGTCCTTGAAGCCGGCTTCGAGCATGATGTCGCTGAGCCGCTGCGGTCCCGCTTGCGCGCCTAGGGCAAGACCCACCTTTTGGCTCTTTGAGGTCGGAACACAGCCCATGGTCGAGAACGAGTAATACATCTGTCCGATGACGGACATATTGTCACTTGGATGGTCAGCGGCGCTGGGCTCAATCAGGATCACCATGCCACCCTCGCGCAACCGCGAACGCGCATACTTCGCGGCGCCGAGTGGGTCGCCCATGTCGTGCAGGCAGTCGAAGAAGGTGATGATGTCGTAGTCGCCGCCATAGCTTTCGGCGTCAGCCGCATCATAGCAAAGCCGGTCGCTCAGGCCTGCTTGATCCGCCTCTTCGTTGGCCTCGTCGATCGAAGGCTCGTGTATGTCGATACCAACGAAGCTGGCCTTTGGGTAGTGCTCGGCGAGCAGCAGCGTCGAAAGCCCTTTACCGCACCCGACGTCACAAAGTCTGCCACCGGCTTCGAGTTTCTCGGTTGCGGCGGGGATCTTTGGCATCCATTTTTCCAGCAAGTTGGACTTGTAGGACGGCTTGAAAAAGCGGGCTGTGCCTTTGAAGACGCAAGCGTGGAAATCACCATAATTCACGCCGTCACCCGTCTTAAAGGCCTCGGTGATGGCATCAATACCGTGAACGTTGCCCACCAGAATATCAAAGGCGCCGATCATCAGCGCTTTGCTGTCTTCATCGGCGAATACAGCCTGCTGTTCGGCGCTGAGGTAGAACGCGGTAAAGTCGTCATCGTGACTGCAATAGCCGGCCGCACATAGTGCATGCAGCCACTCCCTTGCATAGCGTTCGTCGATGCCGGCAGCATCCGCAAAGGCTTGGCTCGAACAAGGTCCGGCTTCGGCCAGGGCAGTAAATAGCCCCAGCTCATCCCCAATCCTCATCAGCGGCAAGATAGCGCTGGCTGAGACATTTTCCATGACGGACCACTGCAAGGCTCTGAGTTTGGATTTATCGATGATTTGGTTCATGGTTTTCTTTTCCGTTCGAGATCGCACTGAGATCGCTTCGGCGTCGGACACAGACCGTGCCAGACGCCCTCTGCTCATTGACGGGGCTAAACGGGGTGGGGCGCTAGCTGCTTCGCCGCAAACCAAACATGACAAATCAGGGCAATACGGCTGCAGTTTTTTGATTAACCACGTTTATGTTCCTGAATATGAAAAGTGTTGCTCAATTCAAACTGAGACACAAACGCTAAGTCTGTTCTTTAGACTAATGTTTCGAATCAATACTCTACCCACGCATTCGATTTTGAAAACTTGGGAAATCAGGCGAGCGAAGTTGCGTGTTGGAACAAGAAACTCAAATCCCAGTCTTTGTTTCGTTAATATTCTTCCGCCCGTGACATATTATGGTACCAAAGGGTATCGTCTTAAATCTACGCGACTGGTGCGAATTGAGAGCTGTGGGGGCAGAATTCATGATCCGCTTTTTAATTATATTGACGATGCTGCTGTTCTCTCAAAACGTCGCCACCGCGCAGAATATAGAGGTTCTGGATTGCCAAGCGAGTTTGATCACAAACAGTGAGCTGACCGAGAGCACCTATTGGGACCTGACGCAGTTTCAATGCGGGCAGATGCGCCTCAACGGTGCGACATGCCTTGAAGCGTCAGCCTGGGATGGGAGAATATGGCAGTATCGGAACATGTGCCGAAGGAGCCAGACAGGCGTTAATTGGACGAACATCTCTCTTCAGATTGAATGGGAGTTCAAGCTAAAGATCGAAAGAGGAACCTGGTTCGTCCGGACCTATATGGACGAGAACAATCATCACTGTTTCCGGTCCATCGCCTTACTGCGAAACAAGCGGCACTTCATCGAATATTGCGACCTGAGCCGACGGTCGCCTTTCACAGAACTCAGCATTCGTGAAGCCTACGCCCAAATGAAACTCTGAAACAACAACGAGACGAGTTTTGTGTCTGTCGCCGGGGTGCTTTGTTCTCTTCCGTGCGCTGATCGGCACGGCAGTATACGCTGGTATGTGGTGGGCTATGCACAGATAAACTTGTTACATTTATTATAAATAATGTGAGCAAGCGTAGTTAAAGACCGCTAAAGAATTCCAATATCCCATCAAAAAATATTCAAAATGAAATCGATACTCTCAGGAAGACATAAAATTCTTGAAAGGAAGCGCCTTTAAACTTGAATTCTTGAAGCGCAGAAGTGGAAATGAGGGTGCCTGGGAATAAGGAGGCACACCATGCACTACGCAATTTCAACCACGTGGAAGCACGACGAACCCATCGATGACGCAGCAATGGAAGCCCACATGCGAGACACCGCACCCATGTCGAGTACGGCCGGTGTTGTCGAAGTCATCTGGTTCAAAATCGATGACCATACCCACGGTTCGTTGCTGATGTACGAGTCTGAGGATTCTTACCTGAAACACCAGGAAGAGCTGAAAACTTACCGCAAATCACGGCCAGGGCTCGAGCTGTTGCGGGAAGAGCGGGGCCCGACAATCGCCATCAAGACGCAGCTCTAGAGTTCATCTTCACCATCACACCAAAATTCAGACACGGAGTAAGCTATGAGCTACGCACGCATCAATTCCATGACTTTCGTCTCGCCAGAAGCTGCCGACGCGGTGCAGGAACAATACGTTGGAACCGCGCCCACGAGCTTCACTGAGGCAACCCTTTTGACCTTTGTCCGCACCGGACCAACAACGGCGTCTCTCACCTCGGTCTATCCTGATCGTGCCGCCTTTGATCGCTCTGCCCCAATCCGGCAGGAGCGAATGGCGTCGAATAAAGACAAGATTGCTAACGTTGAAATGTCGGAGGGCGACGTTGCCCTCGTGCACAGCAAATAACCCAACCAAAGGAAATATGAACCATGAAGAAGCTATCTATCATCCGTTTTAAACCAAAGCCCGGGTGCTTTGACGAATTCCTGGCAAACGTAAAAGAAAACAGCCGTGAGAGGGCAACGGCCTCGCCGCCAACACACTTTGTGATGACCCGCGAGGATGAGATTTTTGCCATTGCCATTCGGGATGCAGAGGTCTTTCAGGAAAGTGCATCTGCCGGTGTGAACTGGTTGGATACACAGCGCCATTTGTTGCAGGAGTTCAACGAGGTAGACCGGCACACACTCCCGATGACTGGCGATTTGGTCGAGTATTGACCGGACGGCAAACGGCACAGGGTTCTTGAGCCTAAGGGTGTGAGACATCAATGCCGGTATCACCCCGTACTGAGTTTAACAACGGAGAAGCGGCTATGACTGACGCGAAAATCAAAGCGACGCAGGAAGCCAACAAGGTGGCCCTTACGGCCAATCCTGCTGGTGGTATTGCAACCGCTGTGCTGGAAGCAACGATTGGGGAGGGCTTGGCTTGTGACGTCAGCGACGGCACGAACGCGACCCTGATCGATATGCCGGAAACATTTGGCGGAACCGGGCAGGGTCCGACACCAGGGTTTCACGCGAGGGCTGCCGTCGCGGCCTGTGTGGCCATCGGTATCAAAGCAACGGCCATACGCGAGGGGTTGCGCTTTGACGAAGTTAAGGTCCGCGTCGAAATGGACTTCGATGATGGTGCTTTATACGGTCTGGGCGAAAACACCGCTGCGCCGTTTTTCACGCGTTTGGTGGTCGATTTGAAGACCAAACACAGCGAAGTGGAAGTGGCACCGGTGATCGATCTAGCGTTGGAGACGGATCCCTTCTTCCTTGCTTTGCGCGATCCGCAACAGGTCGAAACCGATATCCGCATCATCTGAGCAGCGCAGGGCGTTTCAGTGTTGATGCAACAAAATAGGGCCCAGGGGTAATCCTCGGCCCTATTTCTGTCTGTATTGGAGGTAGGCTAGCGTTTCAGTGCTGAAAGCAAGCGCCAGAGGGACGGCATCAGGACAGCAGCAATCACAAGCTTCAGCGCGTCACCGGCTAGAAACGGCGTGAGACCCCAGCTCAAAATTGGTTTGTCCCAACCTAAAACCATGCCCAGCCACAGCACGCCGGGGATGTAAATCAAAACGGTGCCGATCAACATGGCCAGAGCCGTCGTGGACAAGTTCCGGTCCCAGCCGCGTTCGGCGAGAAACCCGACCGCGCCGGCGGCAACAACAAAGCCGAACAGGTAGCCGCCGGTTGTGCTCATCATATAAGCCAAGCCAATGCCTTTCTCGGGTGTCCCGGAAAAGACGGGAAGTCCGGCTGCGCCTTCGAGCAGATACAGCGCCACCGTCGCCGCCCCCAAGCGGGCACCAAAGGCCATGCCGATCATGAGCACGACCAGCGTCTGCATCGTCAGTGGCACAGGCCAAAAAGGGATGCTGATCTTGGCGGAGATCCAAAGCAACAGACTGCCTGCAACGGCGAGTATCAAGTTGCGCAACAGGGCGTTGTCGAGAGGCAAAATCGCTGTCGCCAGCGTATTTGCCGGTAAGGTTTGTGGGGTCATTTATTGTCTCCAATCGGGTTTGTTAACCGTTTTGAGGTTTCCGGTAGAGGTGGTGTAGGCTCCGCTTGCGTCGGCCTCAATTCGGTAGGGATGGGAACAATAGGGTGGCTGAAAACGCCAGGTCCACTAGGACAATGTTCAAGCCTGTTGAGAGAATTTTGAAGGGCATGAAAAGGTTGGCTTTGTCCGCACTTTCCAGCGGCGTGAGGAGGGCAATCAATTGAGCGTATGGCGCTTCAGATTGCCCTTCGAACCCAGGCCTGGGATGTGATTCGCCGCTTAAAGACGCGAGTCGAGCAGAACCCCTCGATACTCGCAGGCCGCCTGTGTTTTCGCCGCGCTTTTACCTTGATAACTTACAAGTTTGCACCCCTCTTCGCCATGCAGTCATACAACTGAAAGGGGAATCGCCTTTTGCCATTAAAAAATATAACCGTATTTTAGTTTAA
>PAHJ01000058.1 GCA_002705565.1 Geminicoccus sp.
AAGCCGTTGGCAAACAACTCCTCGACCTCGCCCAGCGCCCTGCCGTAACCGTTGCCCAGGCGCACTTTCAACGTGGTCGCCTCAACAATGGTGCCGATGTTCATTCGGTAGCGCTTGGCGTGGTGCTGGTCAGCGATCCCGCGCCGCCCATCACCCAGCGTCACCAACCGCTTGAACCGCTCGTAGGCGCGCAGGGCGTAACCGCCGTCGGTGACGAATTTCAGCGTGTCGTCGAAGTCCGTGCGGCTGAGCTCTCGAAACGGTCGCGCGCGGATGACTTCGGCATATTGCGTGTCGGGGTGAAAGGGCCACGCGCAACTCATACCAATCAAGTGCTGGGCGAGCACATCCAGTCCGCCGGGCCGGATCGGGTCGCCGTCGAGTTCCTCGGCGAAAACACCATCCATACAGGCCTGGCACTCCAGTACCTCAAACCGATTGGCCGGGACGAGCACAGCGCGACTGGCCTCATCAAAGCGGTGGTTGGCCCGACCAATGCGCTGCATCAGACGGCTGACCCCCTTAGGCGCGCCAACCTGCACCACCAGATCCACATCGCCCCAGTCGATCCCCAACTCCAGCGAGGACGTCGCGACAACCGACTGCAGGGTGCCTGCGGCCATGG
Source organism: Geminicoccus sp. (assembly GCA_002705565.1). GTDB lineage: Bacteria > Pseudomonadota > Alphaproteobacteria > UBA7985 > UBA7985 > UBA7985. The sequence continues at coordinate 626 of PAHJ01000058.1, forward strand.
CGGCTTCGACCTTGCGCCTTTGCTCACGCTCAAGCGAGCCGTGGTGCATGGCGATTGCCAGGCCGTCTTCGTTCAGCCGCCACAACTCGGCGAAGCACAGTTCAGCCTGGGCTCGCGTGTTGACGAAAATGATCGACATGCCGGCGTTTCGGATCAGGTCGTAAACCCCTTCCATGGCATGAACGCCCATGTGCCCCGACCAGGGCATGTGGATGTGGTCCTCAGGGGTGAGAATGCGAATATCGGGGCGCTTCTTGGGGCGTCCCCGAACGTGGACGACACGGCCGGAGGGGCGTGCGTCAGGGGAGAGCCAGTCGAGCAGCACTTGCTCCTCTGCCACCGTCGCCGACAGCCCGACGCGACGGTGTGCGGGGGCCAATGTCTGCAACCGTGCCAGCCCCAGTGACAGCAGCACCCCGCGCTTGTTCGGCGCCAGTGCGTGCAGCTCATCGAGAATGACGCAGCGCAGCTTCGCGAACAGGCGGTCGCTGTCTTCCAGCGAGAGCAGCAGGGCAAGGCTCTCAGGCGTGGTCATCAGGATGTTTGGCGGTGTTTCTCGCTGACGTGCGCGGCGGTTGGCGGGGGTGTCACCGGTTCGCGCTTCAGCAGTGATCGACAAGCCCATCTCGCTCAGCGGTGTTTCCAGGTTGCGCCGAATGTCGGTCGCAAGGGCTTTGAGCGGGGAAATATAGAGCGTGTGCAGGCCTTCGAAGTCGGGCTGCTCCGACAGCTCAATCAGCGAAGGCAGGAACCCGGCCAACGTCTTTCCGCCCCCAGTGGGCGCCGTCAGCAGCGCGGATTGACCAGCGCGGGCAGCAGCGAGCATTTCCCACTGGTGCGCGTGCATCTGCCACCCCCGGCTCGCAAACCAGCTCTCAAAAACCGGCGGCAACGCATTGGTCACGCGGTGCCTGCGCGAAACTTGTCGATGATGGCAATGATATCGTTGATCGAGGTGCGCAGGCCTTTGTAATCCCGCTCCGCCGGCGTCAGAGCCAGCAGGTACTCTCGCAGACGATTGATCGCGCCGGGGTGTTTCGCCAACTGTGTCAGCGGGTCGAGGTAGATGCGCACGGTGAACAGGATGTCGCCGGTTTGGGGCAGCTTGCGCAGTGTCTGCCGCTCGACCCGGATGAACGACTTTGCGTCGATGCTGTGCCGGTCGGGATTGGCTTCGCGACTGCGCGCGGAATAGGGATGGTACAGCGTCGGGTTGGGATAGAGGCTCCAGTTCATGCGCTGAACCGGCTGGTCGATCTTCAGACCGTCGAAGATGCGGTCCATGAGCGCGGCGTTGCGGGTGCCGGGGCCGAACTCTGGCACGTTGCCGTGGATCTGATCGAGCGGCAAACCGAACTTTTCCGATAGCTTCCAGCTCGAAGGGAAGTGCAGCGCTGCGGCCACAAGCCGCCAACCGCTATCGTCACGCGAGAGCAGTAAAAGGTCCTCCTGCACCATCCGCGCCGCCTCAAACAGGTCCGAACCGCCGCTATCAACGGGCAGGCTCAGGCCAGGGTGGTTGCGGGCAAGGTTGTCCGCGATCAACGCCCGGACCTCGGCCTGACCGCTGACAGAACCGGGTTCTTCGCGATAGACAGCCTCGCCTTCCGCCGCGTTCAGGCGGTCTTTTTCCGCGCGATAGTGCTCGATCAGGTCGTCAACTTCGAACCATTGGTCCAGGTCCAGGGATTGCAGGCCAATCCGAAACAGCGGTTCAAGCCGTTCGCCGTCGAAGCGGACAGGAGAAGCGGCGGTCGCGGGCGGTGTGCTGGCGTGCGGGGTATCATGGGGGTCAGCGGCAGAGTGAGGAACAGGATTATCGCTCATGATGCGGCCTTATCGGGGCCTGGAGTTGGTGCGTGAACCGCCGCTGAGACCAGGTTCTGGCGCAAAAAATCAGCGATTTGCTGCCCCATGATTGCGTTATCCAGCGGTCGGTCGAGCGCTGCGCGGGCCTGTTCGATAATATCGGCCGGCAGACGCTCGGCATAGAGGTCCGTCAGTTGGGTGATAAAGGCGGTGCTGAACTCGGGATGCGGCTGGAAGCTTAGCGCCTTGCCGCCGGTATAGGCCAGACCGGCGTAGCGGCAAAAATCGGTCTCCGCGATCACTGTAGCCCCGTCAGGAAGCGCCGTGACCTGATCCTGATGCACCGCGACGACGGTTTGAGACGGGCCATCACGGAAGCGGTATTCGACCGGACCAAAGGACCAGCCGTCTTCGTATTTCTCCACCCTCCCGCCCAGCGCCTGGGCCAGGATCTGGTGGCCGAAACAGATGCCGACGACCGGGACTTGCGCGCTGTAGGCTTCGACGAGAAAGGCTTCCAGCGGCTTTATCCATGGCAGGTCTTCATAGGCCCCGGACCGCGACCCGGACACCAACCAGGCATCCTGCTCCTGAACCGATGCCGGAAGCTCACCCTCGCAGACGAAATAGGGAACGCACTCGAAGCCTTCCCCGAGCATGTCGGCGTAGAGGTCGCAATAGGTACCGTAGGTGGCCTTGATGTCATCGACGAAATGTCCGCAGATGAGAATCCCAATGGTCATCATGAGCGCTGCTTCCTGAGGGCAAGAGGTGGCTTGCGTGGCGAATGAGAACTTATATCCCATCGCTAGGCTCTTTGTCTTTCTCAGAGATAGATCAGCGCGGCACGGCTTCAATCCAGCGCGAAAGCGTTGGCTAGAGCCGGTCTCTGAAGGCGTACCAAGTCATCGCCGCGAACAGCAGCGGGTGACGCCAGCGGCCGCCGCCGGGGAAAGGCGCGGTTGGCATTCTTTGCATCACGCGGAAATCCCGGTCGTCGCCGCCGAGCATGTCGGCAAAGATCTTCCCCGACCGTGTTGCCATCGCCAGACCAGAACCCGAATAGCCGGACATGGAATAGATCCCCTGCCCCAACTCGGCAAAATCGGGCAGGCGTGGCCGAGTAATCCCCAGCGTTCCACCCCAGCCGTAGTCGATCCGCACCCCCGCCAATTGCGGAAACACAGCCGCCATCGGACGCCGCACAAATTCGTCGATTCGCGCGGGAAAGCCGTAGCCGTAAGTTTCTCCGCCGCCAAAGAGCAACCGCCGTTCTTTGCTGACCGGATCTTCACTCAGCCGATAGTAGTTTACCACGAACCGGCTGTCCGCCACGGCTACGTCATCACGGATCAAACTGCGCGCGACTTCGTCATCCAAGGGTTCTGTCGCCACCACGAAGGAATTGATCGGCATGACCCGCGCGGCCGTGCGGGGTTCCAGGCCAGCGAGATAGCCATTGCAGGCATAGAGAACGATCCCGGCACGAACGGTTCCTTCGCTGGCTGGTGCGCCCGCAGATCTTTGCGAGGCTGAGCCCGCCGTGCGGACCACGTGCGGGTCACCGCGATCGACCTCCACCACCGGCGAGTGCTCAAAGATCTGCGCGCCTGCTGCCTCTGCCGCCCGCGCCAGCCCCAGCGCGAGGTTCAGCGGATGGCAGTGCCCGCCTCCCATATCGAGGGTCCCTGCGAAACATCCGGCCGCCCCCAGCATCTCCGGAAGTTCATCCCGTTCGACGAAACGGATTTTGTCGTAGTCGTATTCCTCGTTCAGCTTGCGGGCATAGGCGCGGCTTTCCGGGTCGTAGCGGGCCCGGTGGTTGGTGTGCAGGATCCCCGGCTTATAGCCGATGGGAATGCTGTGTTTCGTGGCGAGATCCTGCACCAGTTGCGGCGCCTCTATACCGATGCGAAAGGCCTCACGGGCGTCGTCTAGTCCCAGCAGGGGTTCCAGCTCGTCTTGATCAACCCGCTGACCCGCACCGGCCTGTCCGCCGTTGCGACCCGACGCGCCCCATCCGACCCGGTGCGCGTCCAAAACCACCACCGAGCGCCCCTGCTCCGCGCAGTGCAAAGCCGTGCTCAATCCCGCGAAACCCCCGCCAATGATGCAGACATCCGCCTCGACCACGCCCTCCACCGCAGGCCGGTCCACCATGCCGATGGCGGTCGCTGCGTAGTAGGATTCAGGATAGGCTCCAGCCCGGTCATTCCGGTAGAGCAGCGAGCGTTCAGGCATGGCCGTCGTTCCCAATCATCAGAGGCGCTCTGGCCTCAGACATTGAGCAACAGATGCTGGCGCTCCCAAGGGCTGATGACCTGCATGAAGGCATCGTATTCCTCGAACTTCAGCGCGGCGTACATATCGATGAACTTCTGGCCCAGCACGTCGGCGAGATCTTCACTCTTAGTGAAGGCCTCCAGCCCCTCCAGCAGCGAATAGGGCAAGGCCCGGCCGCCTTCGAAGCCATTGCCCACCACGTGCTCACGGGGTTCAACCTTGTGACGGATGCCAAGCAGACCCGCCGCCAGAGATCCTGCAATCGCCAGGTAGGGGTTGGTATCAGCCCCGATCAATCGGTTTTCAACCCGTCGGTTGTTCGGCCCTGAGCGCGGCACCCGTAGGCCTGTCGTGCGGTTGTCGTAACCCCACTCCAGATTAATCGGCGCGGACATGTCCGGCACCAGACGGCGGTAGGAATTCACGTAAGGCGCCCACAGCGCCGAGTTCGCGTAGGAGTACTTTTGCTGCCCACCGATGAACCAGCGGAACAGATCAGTCGGCTGCCCCGCCGCATCGCTGAAGATGTTCTCACCACTTTCAATCGACTGTACCGACTGGTGGATGTGCATGGCATTGCCCGCGTGTCCTTCGATGGGCTTGGCCATAAAGGTTGCGTAGCAGCCGCAGCGCAAGGCCGCCTCGCGCACGGTCCGCTTGAAGATGAACACCTCATCGGCCTTGATCATGGCGTCACCGTGAACGAGGTTCACCTCCAACTGAGCCGGACCGAACTCCTGAATAATGGTGTCGATCTCCACGCCTTGTGCCTGGGCAAAGTCGTAAATGTGATCGATCACGGACTCGTACTCGTCGATCCCCTGCATGGAGAACGCCTGATTGGTCCGCTGGGTCCGGCCAGAGCGGCCCTGAGGTGGTTCCAGTGGCAGGTTGGGGTCTGTGTTTGGCTTGGTCAGGTAGAATTCCAGCTCCGGGGCCACAATCGGCAACCAACCCAAATCTTTGTATTGCTCAAGAACCCGGCGCAGCACTGTGCGGGGCGCAAAGTCAATTGGTTTGCCATCCAGATCGAGCACGTCGTGGATCACTTGGATCGACGGAACCGTCGCCCAGGGCAGTGACGCTGCGGTGTGCAGGTCGGGCTTGAGGATCATGTCCGCATCCGACCATAGCTCGCGATGCGGGCTGTCGGCGTAGGATCCCGTGATGGTAGCGAAGAAAACCGAGGTCGGCAGGCGCGTTTGTACGCCGGTGAACCACTTGGCCGCAGGCATAACTTTGCCGCGCGCAATCCCGGCGAAATCGGGCGTGTGGCACTCGACCTCTTCCACACCCTTTTCCTGCGCCCAGGCGCGCAACTCACTCATCCGTCCCGATACAAGATCGGGCGATTCTTCAAGCGAAATTTCCGGTTCCAGCGTTTGAGGAAGCTCGTTCATGACACATCTCTCTACTGCAGCCTAAGTCATCTCGTCGGCAACCGCCGCCGCCGTGAGGTCTAACGCCTTCCAGGCCCGCTCGACAAGGATGTCGATTTCATCATCCTTGATGATCAGCGGCGGGCTGCAGACCATGGAATCCCTGACCGCCCGCATCACCAGATTGTTAGCAAAGCAGTTGTCACGGCACATGCCACCGACCCTGCCGACGTCGTCAAACCGTCTGCGCGAGCCGCTCTTGGCGTCCGGTACCAGTTCCAACCTCGCCAGCAGGCCAAGGCTCGAAGCCTCACCGACAAGCGGATGATCACCCAGGGCGCTCCACTTCTCCGCAAAGACCCCGGCTGTGTGTGTGCCCACGCGATCGACGATTCCTTCGCTTTCGAGGATGTCGAGATTCGCCAGCGCTGCCGCGGCGCTGACCGGGTGACCGGAATAGGTGTAGCCATGGGCGAATTCACCCATCTGGCTGACCCCTTCGTAGACCTCATCCGTCAGCCCCACGCCGCCAATCGGCAGGTAGGCACTGCTCAGACCCTTGGCCATCGCAATCATGTCCGGGCGTATGTCATAGTGATGCGAGCCAAACCATGTTCCCAGCCGACCGAAGCCACAAATCACTTCGTCCGCAACCAGTAGAATGTCACGCTCATCGCAAATCCGCTGGATTTCGGGCCAATAGCTCTCCGGCGGAATGATCACCCCGCCCGCGCCCTGAACCGGTTCAGCGATAAAGGCTGCAACACGATCCTCACCCAGCGCGTCGATCGCTGCCTCCAGCTCCCGCGCGCGCATCAGACCGAATGCATTCGGATCCATGTCACCAGCCTCATCGAAAATATAAGGCTGACCGATGTGATGGATATCCGGGATGGGCAAACCGCCCTGCGCGTGCATGGCGCTCATACCGCCCAGCGAGGCCGAGGCCATCGACGAGCCGTGGTAGGCGTTGTGCCGGGCGATCATCACGGTCTTGCCGGGCTTGCCGCGTCCGGCCCAATAGGTGCGCGCAAGGCGAATCACCGTATCGTTGCTGTCCGAGCCCGAGGTGCCGAACATGAACTTGTTGATCCCGTCGGGCGTTAGCCTGCGTAGCTTTTCCGCCAGCGCGATCACCGGCGGGTGCGTGGTCTTGAAGAAGGTGTTGTAGTAGGGCAGCTGCGTCATTTGCCGGGCAGCAGCCTCGGCGATTTCGGTGCGGCCATAACCAACATTCACACACCAGAGCCCCGCCATGCCGTCGAGGATCTGGTTGCCTTCACTGTCGCCGATGAAGACCCCGCTAGCCGACGTAATAACCCGCAGGTCGTCCGTGCCAATAGAGTCATGATCAGTAAACGGGTGCATGTGGCTGTTTAGATCGGCCTCACGCATCACGTCAGTGGTCGGCAAATTCCCCAAGGAAAGCATACAAGTAGTCCGCTGCTATTAAACATGTCTCACCCTAGGCTCAGTTCGCCAGACTTGGAAAGGCCCTGATGGGATGAGTCCGAAGCAATTTTCATTTTTTTCGGATTTGAACCCACGCCACCACCTCAGAAAGACAAAATGGCCCCTTGAAAACCAAACCGTAAAAGAGTCACCTATAGTCCGTCAGATTAATCACGAGAAAGGGATTGGCATGGCACTCGAAGCAGTCGATTACACCAGCCACACAGCCAAACAAGACTTCGTCCGCTCACTGCGTGAGACTGGTTTTGGCGTTCTGAAAAATCATCCCCTGCAACAAGGCCAAGTGCAGGGCATATACGACCAGTGGCGCGCGTTTTTCGGTGAAGATCGCAAGAACGAGTTTACCGTTCCGCATAACGGCACAGGCGGTTTTTACCCGCAAACCATGTCGGAAACCGCCAAGGGCAATACGATCAAGGACATCAAGGAGTTTTACCACTTCTACCCCGGTGATGTCTGCCCCGAAGACCTTCGCCCCAACGCGCAATCCTACCACAACAACGCGATGGCGCTGGCCTCCGAATTGTTGCAATGGATCGAAGACGAATCCCCTGATGACGTTCTGGCGCTCTACACTCAGCCTCTCTCCGGCATGATCGAGAACAGTCCCAAGCACCTGTTGCGGATCTTGCACTATCCTCCTCTGACCGGCGATGAAGAGCCCGCTGCAATCCGTGCCGCAGCGCATGAGGATATCAACCTGATCACCATCCTGCCTGCCGCCAACGAACCAGGCTTGCAGGTACTGGCTAACGATGGCAGCTGGCTGGAAGTGCCGTGCGACTTTGGCAATCTGATCGTCAACATTGGCGACATGCTGCAAGAAGCCTCGGGCGGTTATTTTCCTTCGACCACCCACCGCGTGGTCAACCCTGAAGGAGCGGACAAGACCGTTGGCCGGATCAGCATACCGCTCTTCTGCCACCCCAATCCCAGCGTAGTTCTTTCCGACCGCTACACGGCAGACTCCTACTTACAGGAACGCCTGCGGGAATTGCGCGGATCGACCGCCTAGGTCTGAAGGAACGCACCAAGAGCCGCTCAGGGCCGATAGTCCTATCCGTTTAGGGATGGCAGGTTTCGGATCGACCCTGAGCCGGTTGCGGAACGACCGCCAGTCGGTGACCAGACCCCACGCACCAGGAATGCCGTATTTTCCGGCACGCCGAAGCGCCGTTCAGCGTGGCATTAATGGCACGGGCGCCCAGAATCCTGTGAATTGTGGTCACGTTGCGCATAAGGGCGCACGAGCACCCCAGGATTTCAAAATTTAGCTTTGAATTTTAATCAATTGCACCTTAGGGTACTATCAAAATCGCAATTTAAGCGTTTCAATTAGCGGCATTCTTCTAATAATGATCTCAGTTGGAGCTCTGTTGTGTCTATTATTTTAAAGCCTTGGCTGCTTTTAATTTCCCTCTCCCTTTGTCTGTCCTCGCTGTCGATTTCTGGGGCTGCAGGCGCGCAGACCGCCGAAGAAGCCCAAAACGGCGACCGCCCCGAGGCCATGCTGATCATGGACTTTTCCGGTTCGATGTGGGGAGCGGTCAACGGCGCTCCTAAATTCGAGGTTCTGAAGGACATCATTGACCGAAACTTCGACGAATGGAGCCAGTCCCTCAATTTGGGTGTTTTGGCTTATGGGCACCGACGCAAAGGAGATTGCGGAGACATTGAGCTTGCTTTCCGACCCGGTGAAGCACAGTCCAGAACCATGCGAAACTGGATGACCAGCCAGATCCCTGTGGGCAAGACGCCTTTGGGCAATTCGCTTGTCACAGCCTCCGGTTACTTCAACAACAAGGGTCAGGAAGCCAACCTGATCGTGCTTTCTGACGGCATCGAAAGCTGTGGCGTGGATCCTTGCCAAGTGATCCGGGATTTGCAAGCCAAAGGCGCCAAAATGACCGCTCACGTCATCGGCTTTGACCTCAACGATCGCGACGCCAACCAGATCCGCTGTATCGCTGACCTGACCGGCGGGACTTATGTTGGCGCCAACCGCGCCGACCAGCTCGTTGATGTTTTCCGAAAGGCGGTCGAAACCATTGCCGTCAAGGATGACAGTGCTGAAAAGGCGCTGCGGGAAACGCTGGAGAAATCGCTCGACGCCCTGCGTGAAACCGCAGAGAAGCTCGATGCGGCCAACCAGCGCGCTGCAACGGCCCTCGCCGGGCTCGCCGCCGCCGATGCTGAAGTGGCATCGCTCAAGGATGAACTGACCACGGCCCAGGACGAATTGGCACGCCTAAACAGCGTGGTTCAGAAACAGGATGCCACGATCGAAGAATTGCTTGCCGCCTTGAAGGATTGTGAAGCAGAGGTCGCACGTCTGACCGCTATGCTCAACGACGCAGGTGCAACGATCACATCGCAAGCCGCTGCACTCGACCTCGCCAATCAGGAAAACGAGCAGCTTAGGTCCGACCTCGAAAATGGCAATGGCACCCTGAGTGAGCAGAACTCCAAAATTAATGATTTGACCCAGGAACTCGCAGATGCACGGGCAGCAGCAGACGCCCAAGCGGCGGCGCTTGAGGCTGCCAAGCGGAAAAATGACCAGCTCTCGTCCAAGCTTGAGGACCGCGACGCGACCATCGAAGGGCAGGACGCCAAAATCGACGATCTGAACCAGAACCTCACCGATGCCAAGAGTTCTAATGCCCTGCTGACAGACGAAAGTGAGCGGCTACAAGCGCGGCTGGACGAGGCCTTGCGGAACCGTCAGTTGACTGTCAGCAGCCTGGATTTCGGAGCCTTCCACGGCACGAACGAACCCGTGGATATCGCGGCTCTGGTGGCCGAGCGGGATTCCTACCTCGCGACGCTGCAAGTCCTTCGCCAGAACCTCGGCTTCATCCTCGATCCTCTCAGCCAGGCGCAGTCCATCGCCAACTCCCTGCCTGATGAAGCCAATCCAGTGGTTGTGCCGATCGAGCTCAATGAAGTGCTGGTCCTGCTGGCACCGGGTGTGGAAGGCGAGTTGCCGGATCTGCAATGGACCCTGCGTGGCACCTCGGAGCAGTCGATTAGCTCACGCAACTTCGGCTCGGGGTCAAGAATCCCGCTGCCCAACGTTCCAGGCACCTACCAACTTGACCTAAGCCTGCCTGGCTACCAGACGGCCGTGACATTCGAGAATGAACCGGACAATCCGTCAAGCCGCCGAGAAGCCCTGAACATTGGTCGCCTTAAGCTGGAGCTACCAAACGGTCAGACGGGCATTTTCTTCGCTACCATCACAGATTCTGAAGGAACAGAGGTGGCCAGACGCCCGATTGAGACCGTTGGCACTCTGTATTTGCAGCCGGGTCTTTACTCCATTCGGTCTCAGATGGAAAACAGTGTCGACGAGCTTGAAGTGCAGATCTACGCGGGTAAGGAAACCGCCGTTCCGATGCGTTTCTAACGAACTGATCGACCGGGTCCACCGGTCGTCTCCTTCGTCTCATCTCCCAAGAAGGGGCCGTTGCGGTTGGTCAGAACCGCAGCGGCCCCTTTTTTCTTGGCATCGCCCCCGACCCCAACCCGCTTGGGAAGCGCAGGCCAAAAAGTGCGGCAGCCTGACCAGGCAGAAGACTGCCTAATCACTAAAATTCTCTGAAATCCGCAGAAATAAAGAATAATCAACTGTTTCAAAGCCGAATAACTACAAAACAATCTGAGAAACGGGCGCAACACAGGGTCTGTATCAAGTCTCTCGTCACCTCGGGAAAGACATCTCGTCCTTACCCCCCAAACAACCGACGACTATAAGGCTTAGACACCATGAAACTCCCTGCTTGCTTCTCCAAACTCGCGACCGCTTCTCTGATCGCAGCCGCCGGCCTGGCCGCGGCGACCACAGCATCTGCTGACCTCTCCGACCTGCGCGGCACTTGGGTCAACATCGACAGCAACACCCACGGTTTGACCAAAGTGGTCATCGGCGGTGATGGTGCTGTTGTATCTATGACGGCCTGGGGCTCCTGCTCACCCAGCGATTGCGCCTGGGGCGAAGTGCCAGCAACCCCGCTGACCAGCAGCGTCAGCGCTTCCCCGGTAACCGCTGATCGCATCGTCGCGCTCTATGAGAAATCCTACAAGATGTCGATTTTGAACGCGTACCGTTCAGGCCGCAACTTGATCGTGGACAACGCCACAGACTTCAAAGACAACCGCGCAGATACGTTCCACAGCTACACCTTCAAGCGCCTCCCGATATTCGTGAGCCCGGCACTGACCCGGCCCATCGCCACCAACCCAATTTTCGTGAACCCTTCCCTGCTCCCCAACCGGCCTGCCATCAACCTGAACCTGCTGACCCCGACCACCAATCTCGACAAGCTCGAAGGCGTCTGGAAGAACGTTGACGCCAACACCCGGGGAATCACTAGGCTAAAGATCAACGTCGATGGGGCCAACGTGAAGGCTAAGGCTTGGGGCTCCTGCTCGCCGACCGATTGCGAATGGGGTTGGACGCCGGCTC
>PAHJ01000059.1 GCA_002705565.1 Geminicoccus sp.
GACGGCGCCCCTTTTTTGTTTCTCATGTCCCCTGACGACCCAAATAAGTGTGGATAAGTCTGGGTAAATCTGGCTTAAGTAAGGGAAGAGATCGCTACAGGTTTTCGCTTCGCAGTGATGTTTGCAAAATGCATCAATCGAACGAATTGCATCAAAACCAAAAAAAATCCTTGATTTCAGTATCTTTCGCGGATTACTTAGGTCGAGTTTTATACGGTCGCATATTGTTACGTCGTAATTTCTTTTAGCCTACGCCTTGGCATGGGATTTGATATTGATGAGCGCACAACGCTTTAAAGTTTTACTGGTTGAAGATGAGCAGCCCTTGGTTTCCTTGTACAAGGAGTACCTTAAGGAGGAACCGCTCGATATAACGCACGCAAGCAGCGGTAAAGAAGCTCTCAAGCATCTCTCGCAACAGGATCCTGACGTAATCCTGCTCGATGTCCGTCTCCCCGACATGAACGGTACGGAAATCCTCGATTTCATCCAGGAGCGTGGCCTCACTTCCGCCGTCATCATGATCACCGCCCACGGCTCCATTAACATGGCGGTGGAGACCATGCGAGGCGGCGCGTACGACTTCCTCGTCAAGCCGTTCAACCGTCAACGTCTGGTCCAAACGCTCACCGCCGCTCTGAAGCGCGAGAGCATCAAACAGCAGGTCATCGCCAACCCCAAGCCGGTCACGACCAAGGGCTTTCAGGGCTTCATCGGCAAATCAAAGGCCATGCAAGTCATCTACCGCATGGTGGAATCCGCCGCGCCGTCCAAGGCCACGACCTTTATCACTGGCGAATCGGGCACCGGTAAAGAGGTCACCGCCGAGGCGATCCATCGCCTGTCGCCGCGCACGAAAAAGCCGTTGGTGGTGCTGAACTGTGCAGCGATCCCTAAGGATCTGATGGAATCCGAGATCTTCGGTCACGTCAAAGGCGCCTTTACCGGTGCGATCAGCGACCATGAAGGTGCTGCCACCCAGGCTGACGGCGGCACATTGTTCCTCGACGAAGTCTGTGAGATGGACTTGCACCTGCAATCCAAACTGCTGCGCTTCATCCAGACCGGCACCTTCACCAAAGTGGGCGGAAATCGTCAGCAGAAGGTGGACATCCGCTTCATTTGCGCGACCAACCGTGACCCGCTGGTCGAAATCGGCGAAGGCCGGTTCCGCGAAGACCTGTACTACCGCCTGCACGTGATCCCGATCCACCTGCCGCCCCTGCGCGCGCGTGAGGGAGATACGCTGGATATTGCACGAAAAATTCTGGTGGAATTTGCAGCCGAGGAGAACAAGCGCTTCCGGGATTTCGACCCAGAGGTCTCGCGCATGTTCCTCAACTACCCTTGGCCCGGCAACGTCCGCCAGTTGCAGAACGTTATCCGTAACATCGTGGTCCTGAACAAGGGCGAACTGGTCACCGCCGATATGGTACCAGCGCCCGTGAATCCCGCAGGCTCAGGCCCGGGCCGTGTGCCCGGTGTGATTGGCCACATGCACGCACCGAGTTTGCCCGCCCAAGGCGGCATGGCGCCTCCGTCCGTCGCACCTCCGCAAAACAGCGTGCCAACAGCATCGGTGAGCCCCCTGGCCGAAAGCCTAGCCGCCGAGGCCCTGCGCGCCACCACCAACGGCAATGGCAACCTCTTAGGTGGCTCACGAATGGGCGCGCCGTTTGAAGGCATCGTAAACCCCACCGCGACTGGCGAAAGTGCGCCGATCCGCCGCCGCGCAGAGGGCATTCTACCCCTGTGGGAGACGGAAAAGCTGGCCATCGAAGACGCCATCGAGTCCTGCGGTGGCAACATCCCAAAGGCCGCTGCGCTGCTGGGCATTTCCGCCTCGACCATCTACCGGAAGCGCCAGCACTGGGAAACGCTTGAAGCCAAAGACTAAGACCGAGGCAGACCCGTCTGCTGAAACCTTGGCACGGCGCGTTGTGTTCGATACCAACGCGCTTTTTCGTTTCCCCGTCCGCGTCCTGATCCTGCACTTGAGTCAGACTGGGGGCATCAAGCCGCTTTGGTCTGCGCGCACGGTCGAAGAACTGCGCGGCGTTCTTGCCTCTCGCGGGCGACCCGACGCAGAGGCCTTTTTGAAGCAGTTTTCAAACAGTACCGTTGCGGTCGCCCCTGGGGCCGCCGTCGAACTCAAGGGCTTCAGAGACCCTGGCGACCTGCACGTCGTATCCGCCGCAATCAACGCCTGCGCCCCTATGATCGTCACTGAAAACGCCCGGGATTTTCCCGCAAAGCTCCTGCGCCCCCTGGGTATCGAAAGGCAGTCAGCGGATGCGTTCTTTGCGGAAAGACTGACTCTGCACCCCAGCGGCCTCGAAGGTCACGAACTCCGCCGCGCCGGGCTCCCTCGAACCGCCAAGCGCCTCAGTTTGATTGCGGCAGACCGTGGATGAGGCGGTTCATGTGGTCGGCCTTGTCAAAGGCGTCATCGGGCACAAACGTCAGCTTAGGCGTGAATTTCATGGTGAGTTGACGGCCCAAAGCCGCTTGGAGCACGGTCTTATGCCGCGTCAGCGCGTCTTTCAAGTCCTTTACTGGCACCAGAGTCACCCCGCCCAACGCGGTGAAGAAAATGCGCGCGTGGCGCAGGTCCGGCGAGGGGATGACGTGGGTGATGGTAATAGGTTGCTTGTCCAGCACTGCATCGGAGAAATTGCTTTTCGCCAATTCCGCCGACAGAATTTTGCGGATACGCTCCGCGACACGCTGTTGACGATGAGATTCGGCCATCCGGCCCTCCTGCCTGCTCTGGATCTGGAACTGGGTCTGGAATTGAGTCTGTCTCGACCAGTATTAAACGAATCGAGTCCCGAAGCATCAACAAACTCACTGAGAGCTCTATGACCGCCACGCCTCAAAGCGCACGCTTTTCAGTGAGTCTGATCTTTCTGATCTACGGCACCCTGATTGGCTCATATTTGCCTTACCTGCCTTTTGTGAAGGACCGCTTTGGCATAGGAGAAAGCGCTTTCAGCATGGGCTTCTTGTTTGGCGCGATTGGCGCGCTGGTGTCTTTACCGCTGGCACCGTGGATCATCAAGCAAATCGGCACCCGCCGGGCGGTCCTGCTCATGTCTGTGCTGTACCTTGGCACAGTGGGATTCCTGATCGCAGCGCCAACCTTTGTTGTTTTTGTGGCGCTGTTCCTGCTGGTCGGGTTGACCATCAGCACGTGGGAAATCGCCGTGAACTCTCAGGCGTCGGCCATCGAAGACCAGATGGGGCGACCGGTGATATCCTCCATTCATGGGTTCTGGTCGCTGGGCACCTTTATCGGCGCGGCACTCATGGCCGGTTGGTTGGCGCTGAAGCTCAACGGCGTGTGGCTGATCTGGGGGCTGATTGGGCTGGGGTTTCTGGCGCTGCCAACGGTGTACAACGGAATGCTGCGCCGAGAGCAAATCCCGGCGGAAAGCACGACGGAAGCCGCCCCACTCAAGCTTAAGTACATGCTCTACCCGCCCTTGATCGCCCTCGCTTTCTACATGGTCGCCGGCTACATGCTCGAAGGCACGTTTCAGGATTGGGGCGCACTGCTGATCCGGGAACTCATGCTCGGACGTGGGGCGGAGATTGTGCCCGAACACCTTTGGTCCCTGCTGCCGGTTGAAGAAGCCGAATTGCGCCGGCGTGCCGCCGTATCCGGCGCCATAGCGCTGGCATTTTTCACGGCCACGATGACCATCGGGCGGCTGTCGGGAGATTTGGCGGTCGCCCGGTTTGGTCGCGCCGGAACGCTGCAAATCGGCGGCGTGATCGCAGTCATCGGGATTGTTCTGGTGTACCTGCCCAGCCACCAGCTGCTCACCTTTATCGGTTTCGCCTGTGTGGGTCTGGGTACGGCGAACATCGCGCCACAAGTTATTAAAACCGCCGACTCAACCCCCGGCCTGCCCGCAGGTATCGCCATTTCCATCATTACAGCGGTGGGCTTTGTCGCCTTTCTCGGCGGTCCGGTCACCATCGGGTTTTCAGGCGAGCGCTACGGCTTCCGCCTAACATTTCTGGCACTGGCGATTTTCCCGCTGGTGCTGGCGCTGACCGCCGGCATGCTTCTGCGCTGGTTTGAGCGCGGGCGAAGCCGGATGCACGACGAGTCACAGGACTGAAAACCAGCCCGAAAAGAGGGTGCAGGGCGGTCTAGTGCCGCCCCATCAGCCCTGCCGCCAAGGCTTCAGCCGCCATTTTGCGCAAGGCGTCTTCGTCGAACAGAGAGACCAGATGGTCCATCATGGCGCCGCCAAGCTGCTCCGCGTCCGTGATGGTCACCGCTCGCTGATAGTAGCGTGTGACATCGTGACCGATGCCGATGGCCACCAGCTCCACGTCAGACTTCTTCTCGATCGACTCGATTACGTCGCGCAGGTGCTTTTCGAGGTAATTGCCGCTGTTGACCGACTGCGTGCTGTCATCCACCGGCGCGCCGTCGGAAATCACCATCAGGATTCGGCGGTTTTCAGGCCGCACCGACAGACGCTTCATCGCCCATTCAAGCGCTTCGCCGTCGATGTTTTCCTTGAGCAGGCCTTCGCGCAGCATCAGTCCAAGATTTTTGCGCGCCCGACGCCAGGGGGCATCGGCTGACTTGTAGATGATATGACGCAGGTCGTTCAGGCGGCCCGGGTTGGTCGGCCGGTCTGCGGCGAGCCAGTCCTCCTTGGACTTGCCGCCCTTCCACTGCCGCGTGGTAAAGCCCAAAATCTCGACCTTGACCCCACAACGCTCCAGCGTCCGCGCCAGAATATCGGCACAGATCGCCGCCGTAGAAATGGGCCGACCGCGCATGGATCCGGAGTTGTCGATCAGCAGCGTAACGATGGTGTCGCGGAAATCGGTATCGGTTTCGACCTTGAACGACAGTGGGTTGGTCGGGTCCGTGATCACACGGGTCAGTCGCGCGGTATCCAGCAAACCTTCTTCAAGGTTGAACTCCCACGACCGCGTCTGCTTCGCCATCAGGCGGCGCTGCAGGCGGTTGGCAAGCTTGGCGACCACCGATTGCAGCGACGTCAGTTGCTGGTCCAGCATCAGCCGCAGCCGCGTCAACTCCTCCCCATCACACAAATCAGCCGCCTCAACGACCTCATCGTGCTTGATGGTGAAGGCGCGGTATTCGTGCGGTGGCGGGTCGTTGGACGGTGGGCGGTATTCCGGGGTCATGTCGGGCTGCAGTGGGGCTTCGTCGCCTTCCTGCATTTGCGAACTATCCTCGGACTGTACGTCGTCCTGCTCACCGGCCTGTTGCTGGTCCGAGGCCTGCTGATCGTCCGGGTTGGAGTCCTGTGGCTGATCGTCCTGCTGCCCGTCGTCTTCACCTCGGACATCATTCGAATTCGTGTCTGTGTCGTTCTCGTCGCCTGCGTCCTGATCATCGTCAGGCTGGTCGTCGCGATTCTGATCGACCTCAAACTCCAGATCGCGCAGCAAATCACCCGCAATTTCGGCAAAAGCGCTCTGGTCGTCGAGGTTGTCTTTAAGCCGATCGAGTTGCTCAAACACACTGTCACTGAGGTGCGGCTTCCACAGATCGATGACCTGCTGAGCGTTTTCCGGAACGTCCCACTCACCCTCGCTGATGTGCTGTCGGGCGAGGTAGCGCATGACTTCAGACAGCGGCGCTTCTTCCTTGGCGTTGACGAATTTGAGGTTCAGGTCGGAGACCCGCTGCTCGTGCGCGGCCTGCAGGTTCTGCCGGACCCCGCCCATGTCCTTGGACCCCAGCGCCTCGTAGCGCACCTGCTCCATGGCATCGAAGACCTGACGCGCCGTCATCTCAAGCGGCGCAAGGCGGGTGTGGAGTTTTTCGTCGTGCAGGGCTTCACGCAAGGCATTCTGGTCGCTTTCCCCGCGCACCAAAGCCTGCTCAGCCGGGGTCATCTCGCGGCTGGGGGAGGTGATAAAAACGTCGTTGCCGATCTTCCCGCGTGCGTTCGACGCGAAAACCGCCTCCAGCTCTTTATTGCCGGACATGGCGCGCAAGGTCGCGGACGTGGCTTGCCGGAAGTCCTCCTGCAAGCTCGCCCGGCGCTTGTTGGACGAGGGGATCTTGAACGACGCAGGCTGTGCCAAGGCTTAAGCCGCCTTGTCCAGAACCAGGTCCTCACCAAAGGCGCGCTGGAAGTATTCCGCGATCACCGGCCGCTCCAGCTCGTCGCACTTGTTCAGGAAGGAAAGCTGGAAGCCTAGCCCGATGTTTCCGGCAAGGTAACCGGCGTTTTCAGCCCAGGTGAGCACGGTCCGTGGCGACATCACCGTCGAGATATCCCCTGCCATGAAGCCCTTCCGGGTCAGATCAGCCAGCGCTACCATCGACTCAACCGTCTTGCGACCCGCTTCGGTCTGATAGGCCGGCAGCTTGGCCAGCACGATCTCCGTCTCAACCGCGCGCGGCAGGTAATTCAACGTGCACACCACTGACCAGCGGTCCATCTGGCCCTGGTTGATCTGTTGGGTGCCATGATAGAGACCGGTCGTATCACCCAGACCCACGGTGTTGGCCGTCGCGAACAGGCGGAAGTGCGGGTTGGGGCGGATGACTTTGTTCTGGTCGAGCAGGGTCAGCTTGCCGTCGACTTCCAGCACGCGCTGGATCACGAACATCACATCCGGCCGGCCGGCATCGTATTCGTCAAAGACCAGCGCCATCGGACGCTGCAGCGACCAGGGCAACAGGCCTTCGCGGAATTCGGTGATCTGCTTACCGTCCTTGAGAACGATCGCATCCTTACCGACCAGATCGATCCGGCTGACGTGGCTGTCGAGGTTAACCCGCACCAGCGGCCAGTTCAGCCGTGAGGCCACTTGCTCGATGTGCGTTGACTTGCCCGTGCCGTGGTAGCCCTGCACCATCACGCGGCGGTTGTGCTTGAAACCCATCAAGATGGCCAGCGTGGTATCGCGGTCAAAGATGTAGTTGGCATCGTGGTCTGGCACGTATTCGTTAGCCTCGGAAAAGGCCGGTATGTCCAGGTCCACATCGATGCCGTAGGCGTCACGAACGTTTACGGTGATATCTGGTGCCGTGAGCTCAGTCGTCATTTCAGGTACCCTTTAAGTCAGGTTTCGGCGAGTCGTCGTTTCAGCGCATTACACTCAAGCGTGAAAGCCCCGGCAAGGGCGCTTCGTGCAAGGCTGCGAGGCGGGTTTATTCAGCGTTCTCAATAATGTCGCGTACAAGGGAGTAAGCGGCGTTCACTGCTTTCATCCGATCTTCTGCGGTTGGATCGTCTTGGTTCAAATCAGGATGTAGCTTGCGGACAAGATCTTTGTAGTGGGTCTTGAGTTCTTCTGCCGTGACTGGGGGCTGAATTTCAAGAGTTTCGAAAGCCTCGCGGTATTCGGGCGGCAGGGAGCGCAGCAGGCGGCGGGTATCGCGTGCGCGGATTTCCTCTTCGTCACGCTCCTCCTCCTCGAAAAGTCCGAAGTTGTCCTTAAAGCCTTTGCCGGCAAAAGCGTTGGCGCGCTGGTTGGCCCGATCACGGCCCTGCTCTCCGAAACGCCAGGTGGGCCGGTCCCAGGTCATTGCGGCCAGCCGGTCGCGCTCGACCGCGCCGGGGGTCATGCCCTCAAAGTAGTTCCAAGCCTTGTTGTACTCGCGCACGTGTTCGAGGCAGAAGTAGTAGCGTTCGTTGGCCTTACGGCGGGATTTAGGGGCCGGGTGCTGGCCCTCCTCTTTGCAGCCAGGTGCATCGCAAACCCGCACGCGCTTCTGCGCGCGAGCCTTTTCCCGCTCGTCGGTACGGTTGGTCCGCTTAAAAGGTTCTTTCAGAGCGTCTTCTGCGCTTCGGTCCATGGATCCGCCAGGTTATAAAGATGTGAGACACAAGAGTTTGGAGAATAGGCGAAATGAACGTTCAGGAACAGATCGAAGCCAAGCTAATCGCGGCCCTGTCCCCTGCCATTTTAGAGGTAGAAAACGAGTCACACCTTCATGCAGGGCATGCAGCCAGCCCAAATTCAGGTGAATCTCACTTCAAAATCACTCTAAAAGCCGATGCATTAAGCGCTCTCACTCGATTAGAACGCTACCGGAAGGTGCACGCCATTCTGGCAGACGAGCTGGCCGGTCCGGTGCATGCATTATCGATATCATTCAAATAGCAGCCCGATCCAGCGACCCAATTCTACTGAAAAAGTGCAGACAAGAGTACTTTGAGTTGTATTAAGGTGATAATTTCCCTTGCATGGTTATGTAATTCATAGTTACTACTCGCTATGCGAGACTAACTTGTCCTTTTTCACTTTTTTGGAGGCATCCATGCTACAAGAAATTTCACACAACGAAGCGCAAAAATCCATTCATCCGATCCGCAACGTGCGGGTTCAGGGTCGGCGGACGTCTGTTCGCTTGGAGCCGGAATTCTGGGCAGGGCTGAATGAGCTGCTCAAGGAAGAAAAAGTTTCCTTGGATCAGTTCTGCGACTTTGTGCAGCGGCGCAAAGGCCAGGCATCGTTTTCATCCACGATGCGTGCGCAAATCCTCGAATATTTCCGCCGCCGCTAGAGGTGTACTCGGGACAGGTTTACCCGCCCCGCGTCACCAGCTTAGCCGTCGCAACCGCTTCGGCTTCTGGATCAAAAAAGTCCGGCCAGTTGCGCTCAACCACTTCAGACCATGGGGCATGGGCGTGGCAGCTGCCTAGCAACCCCGGACGCTTTTTCGGCTTCTCAACCTCGGAAGCGCCAGATGGATTCTCTGTCTGGCGCTTTTCTTCTGCCGCTTTCTCCTTGCGGTGGATGATCGGCCACATGGACTGAAAGGCGACCGTACCCATGGCGCGCAACATCTCCGTTATGTGCGTACAGCCAAAGGCGGTTCCCACGGCTTCAGCCGCACGCTTGTTGAAACCCGGACCAATGGTCAGGCCTTCGAGCCGCGTGTACGCATCTGCCGCCCCCGGGCACATGCGGTAGGGCGAATACAGCGTCGCAGCCACTGACTTCTGGATCTTGAAGTCATGATCGATGGTCAGCCGCAGGTGCATTTCATGCAACGGTTCCCCGCCTGGAATATAACCGCGGTCGTGGTTGTCGTAGGAATAGGGCTTGGTATCGACAATCTTGCCCTCGACATCGATCATCCCATCTTCGCGCTCATAGCCGCGAATATCGTAACGTCTTTCGTGCAAAAGCTTGCGCCGATCTGCGGTTGGTAAGCCTTGCTGTGGGTGTTGGGTACTGCGACCATTCATTGCGGGGGTTGCTCACTGGTTTTGCGCTGGTTTCTACGCCTTTGAGCCAAGACCGATTCTGGGGTCACGCGCAAGCGGGTGATTCGCAGACGATCCCTGCCGAGAATCTCGAACTGAAACCCCTGAAAGCTCAGCACCTGGCCCACTTCAGGAATCTGGCGACTTTCGTAGAGCACGAACCCAGCCAGCGTCGAGGCCCGGTCGTCGGGCAGTCGCCAACTCAGATTGCGGTTAAGATCGCGCAGTGAAATTTCACCGTCGATAATGAAAGACCCGCCCGCCTCGCGCTGAATGCCGCGGCGCACCTCATCTTCCTCGTCATCGATATCGCCAACGATTTCTTCGAGGATGTCCTCCAACGTAACGACGCCTTCCAGACCACCATATTCATCGACCACCAGCGCAAAGTGCTCTCGACGGGACCGAAAGTGCTGCAATTGCTCCAGCAGCGAAGCTGTACCAGGCACAAACCACGGAGTCGCAACAATCGCGCTGATATTGAGTTTTTCCGGATCTCCGTCAGCCTTGCGCAGAGCGCGAAACAGGTTTTTGACGTGTAGCACGCCGACAATGTTATCGGGCTGGTCGCGCCAAACTGGCAGGCGGGTGAAGGTCGAATTCAGCACCGCGTCGATCAGGTCCGCATTCGGTTGCCCCAGATCAAGCGATTCGATCTGTGAGCGGTGGGTCATGATTTCGTCAACCGCTACGTCTTCGAGGTCGAGGATCGAGCCCAGCATCTGGCTCTCCGCCTCGTCTTCGGCATCACCGCTGGTCGCGTGCAGGGCGATAGCCCCGCGCAGGGCTTCCTCGCCCTCATCGTCGTCGCTGCTCCGGTCGGGCAGCAGCGCCGAGATCACCCGCTGCAGCGCAAAGGTCGCCGGCGCGAACAGGCCCGTGAGCAGAGCTAAAGGTCGCGACACCCGCAACGCAACCGTGTCTGGCTGACGCAGAGCAAAGGTCTTGGGCAGCACCTCAGCAAACACCACCACCAGCACCGTCATCACCACAGTGGCCACCACCACCCCAAACCCGCCAAACAGCGTGCTGAACAGCATGGTGGCGAGTGCGGAGGCGAGGATATTGACAAGGTTGTTGCCGATCAGAATGGCCGAAACCACCCGATCCTTGATGGCAATCAACCGCTCGGAGCGCGCCGCGCGCTGGTCTCCACCCTTAGCTAAAAGGTGCATGCGGGCGGTGTTCGCGCCGGTCAGCGCAGTTTCTGAGCCGCTGAAAAACGCCGAGGCGGCGAGCAGCAGCACAATTACAGCAGAAATGACGACCACAGTGGTCAACACGGGATCAGGTCTCCAGCCAGTCGTTAAGAACATCGTCGACGGCCGATTTCGGCACGTCTCGGTTTAGATGGGTATCGCCGATGCCGGTGGGAACAATAAAAGTTGGGACGCCGTCCTGCACCTTTTTGTCCTTCATCATCGGGGCCCAAAGTGCGTCGAGGCTCAGGGCGTCGGTTGCAGCCAGATCGGCGCGGCGTACAGGCAGCCCAGCGGCGGTCAGGTGGGCTTTGACGCGCTGTTCATCCTGGCCGGTGCACAGCCCCAGCGTCCGGCCCAGCGCATAGGCCAGACCGATACCCACCGAAACCGCCTCACCATGAAGCAAGCGGCCGTCATAGCCATAGATGGCTTCGAGCGCGTGGCCAAAGGTGTGCCCCAGATTCAGCAGGCCGCGCACCCCAGACTCGCGCTCGTCCCGGGCCACCACATCCGCCTTGATCGCGCAGGACCGGGTGATGGCTTCGACCAGTGCGGCTGGATCGCCGGTCTTGACCGCCGGACCCTGAGTTTCCAACCATTCAAAAAAGGCTCCGTCCCACAGGCAGCCGTATTTCGCAACCTCAGCATAGCCTGCGCGCCATTCGCGAGCGGGCAGGCTGTCGAGGATGGCGGTGTCGATATAGACCGCTTTGGGCTGGTGAAAGGCGCCGATAAGGTTCTTACCACTGCGGGAATTGATCCCGGTTTTGCCGCCAACGGAGGAATCAACCTGCGCCAGCAAGGTCGTAGGCACCTGGATAAAGTCGATCCCACGCAGCAACGAGGCAGCCACGTAGCCCGCCAAATCACCCACCACGCCGCCACCAAAGGCCAGCAGCACGTCGCGCCGTTCGATTCCATGGCTAAGCATTTGCTCACAAACATCAGCGAACACGCGGAATGACTTGCTGTCCTCTCCGCCCGGAACCGTCACCAACCGCAGCGCAACCCCAGCCTGCTCCAACTGTGCGCTCAGCCCAGGACCGTGGAGCTGCCAGACGGTTTCATCGGCGATAATCGACAGCCGACGGGGGCGCAGCCGGTCCGCCCATTGTGCCACCAAGCCGTCCAGCACGCCCGCCCCGATGTAAAGGGGATACGTCCGCTCGCCCAGACCCACTTCGATTGTCTGCGTCATGACCTTATGACCTAAAATACCTGTTAAGCGCTTCCAGCGCTGCTAACACCGTTTTATCGACGGATTCGGGTCCTGAGAACACGCGCAAGGCGGCTTGCTCGTATGCTGGTCGACGCCGTTCCATCAGTTCGCGCAGAACCACGCGGTGATCCTTACCGGCCAGGATAGGCCGATTGCCCCGCTTTTGCGTGCGGGCCACAAGGACCGCCAGTTTGGCTTGTAGCCAGATGGATACAGAGCCTTCCTGAATGACCGTCCGCGTGTCATCCTGGACGAACGCGCCGCCGCCTGCTGCGATCACCTTGGGCTGACCATCCAGCAAGCGTTCAAAAATGCGGCGTTCTAGGGAACGGAATTCGGCTTCGCCATAATTTTCGAAGATTTCAGCGATAGACATGCCCGCAGCGTCTTCGATTTCGGCGTCCGAATCAAAAAATTCGAGGTCCAGCAAGGGGGCAATGACTTTACCAACGCTTGATTTGCCGCAGCCCATGAGGCCGACCAGCACAATGGGGCGGTGGATGGTACCGTGCAACGATGTCGCGAGGCTCTTATTCCGTGCATTGGTCATGACTTCGCGTTTAGACCCCTTTAACGAAACTGTAAACGAAGACAGGGCTTAGCACCGAGAGATGACCTACCGCCGGAATGATCCAAACCCCTTTTTACTGTTTCTGGTGATCCTGTGCGTGATCGGGGTGTTCTTTCTGATCCTGCTCTACACTTGGGAACCGCCCCGCCCCGCACAGACGATCCGGCAGGAGCTGAACCGTGATATCATCCTTGGACAGGACCAGCCTCCCGCCACAGACGAACAGCCTTAAGCACCGATCGCCACCATGACCCCTCTTAACCAAGGCCCTTATCTGGATCTTTTCTTCGAAATGCTGCGCAGTGAGCGTGGTGTGGCGAAGAACACGCTGGAGGCCTACCACCGCGATTTACGAGAGTTTCAGCGCAGCGTGGACCGCAACAGGCCTGATCTGAGCGGAAACATTGCTCTAGCCGATGATGTCGATATTCGCGGCTACCTAGCAGGGTTAATGGATGCCGGGCAATCTGCACGCAGCGCAGCGCGAAAGCTTTCGGCGCTCAAGCAATACTTTCTGTTCCTGCAACAGGATGACCTGCGCCGGGACAATCCCGCGCGCCATATCGACGGTCCGAAGACGGGCAAGCCGCTGCCCAAGCTGGTCAGCGAGGACCAGGTTGGAAAGCTACTCACTCAGGCCCAAAACGACGCCGAATCGGAGACCCCGACAGCCCTACGCACCCTGGCTCTGGTGGAAATGCTTTACGCAACCGGCATGCGTGCGAGCGAGCTGGTTACCCTGCCGGTTTCGGTTGCAGCGCGCGATGCCCGATTTCTGGTGGTGCGCGGCAAGGGTAATAAGGAGCGGATGATTCCCGTGGGTGAGCCGGCGCAAGCTGCGCTCACCCGCTATGTTAAACAAGGCCGGATCGGTTTTCTCCCGCTGGGCAAGGAAAGCGTGTTTCTTTTCCCCGAATCCAGCAAAACTGGGCACCTATCTCGCCAAAAGCTCGGCACAACCCTAAAATCACTGGCGGCCAAGGCAGAGGTTGATCCGGCCATCCTCTCCCCGCACGTGCTTCGACACGCTTTTGCCAGCCATCTGCTGGCTCATGGCGCTGATTTGCGGGCGGTTCAATCCCTGCTCGGCCATGCAGATATTTCAACCACACAGATCTATACCCATATCCTAGACGAACGTCTGAAGGCCATTGTGGGCGCAGCTCATCCCTTGAATCGGGGTTTGTTAAGCGGCAGCAATGGGCTAGCACATCGCAACTGACCTCATTTATCAGACAGGAGACCGCGCGCATGTCCACTTCGGTGGCCCTGGAATTTGAAAAGCCAGTCAAAGATCTGGAAGCGAAGATTGCTGAACTCAGCCGCCTGGTGGGTGAGGAATCAGGCGGTGCGATGAGCGCTGAACTGGAAAAACTGCGCGAGCAGGCTGCCAAGCGCCTGACCCAAGTCTACAGCAACCTGGACGCTTGGCAGAAGTGCCAGGTGGCCCGTCACCCAGATCGACCGCAGTTTCTAGCGCTCGCCGACATGCTGTT
Source organism: Geminicoccus sp. (assembly GCA_002705565.1). Lineage (GTDB taxonomy): Bacteria > Pseudomonadota > Alphaproteobacteria > UBA7985 > UBA7985 > UBA7985. The sequence goes on from PAHJ01000059.1 coordinate 13,719, forward strand.
GTCGGACTTTCAACCGCTGGCCGGTGACCGCAACTTTGGCGATGATCAGGCGATTTTAGGCGGTCTGGCCCGGTTCCGCGGTCGGCCTGTGGTGGTCATGGGCCACGAGAAGGGCCACGACATGGCCTCCCGCGTGGAACACAATTTTGGCATGGGCCGGCCGGAAGGCTATCGGAAAGCCATTCGCCTCATGGAAATGGCCGACCAGTTTGGCCTGCCCGTGCTGTCGTTTGTCGATACCCCCGGGGCCTATCCCGGCAAGGGCGCAGAAGAGCGCGGGCAGGCAGAAGCCATCGCGCGCTCGATACAAGCCGGTTTGCGGCTCACGGTGCCGTCGATTTCGGTGATTACCGGCGAAGGGGGCTCAGGCGGAGCTGTTGCACTGGCTGCCTCGAACCGGGTTTTGATGTTCGAACACGCTGTCTACTCGGTGATTTCACCCGAAGGCTGCGCCTCAATCCTGTGGCGCGACGGCAAGTTCGCCAAGGAAGCCGCCGGCGCGCTCAATCTGACCGCCCAGGATCTGCTGCGACTCAACGTGATCGACGGGATCGTCGATGAACCCATCGGGGGCGCCCACCGACAGCCGGTCGAGGCCGCCATGGCATTGGGCAATGCTCTGGAACGGCAACTGATACAACTCTCCGAGATGGACGGGGCTTCACTCAAGCGTGCGCGGGACCAGCGTTTTCTGGCCATCGGGCGCGAAGGGCTCGCCTGAGCCATGTCGATCGCAGAAAACCTCGCAGCGGTTGACGAGCAAATTCTCCGCTACGCCGAGCGCGCAGGCCGCGCAAGGGACAGCGTTAACCTGATCGCAGTAGCCAAAACCAAGCCCCAGGATGCCGTCATCGAGGCGCTGCAGGCCGGTCAGATGATTTTTGGCGAAAACCGGGTTCAGGAGAGCCAGGGCAAATACCCGGATTTGCGCGCCGATTGGCCGGATCTGGAACTGCACCTCATCGGCCCGTTGCAAACCAACAAGACCAAAGATGCGCTGGCGCTGTTCGACGTGATCCATACGGTTGATCGACCCAAGCTGGTACGGTCCATCGCCAAGGAAGCCCAGACTGTGGGCCGCTGCCCCAAACTGCTGGTTCAAGTGAACACGGGCGAGGAAGATCAGAAAGCCGGTGTGCTGCCCAGTGAGGTCGAAGCGCTGGTCCAACTGATGCGCGACGAAAACCTGCCGCTTGCCGGCCTCATGTGCATTCCCCCCGTCGAAGACGCCCCAGCGGGCCATTTTGCCTTCCTCAAACGGCTTGCAGATGACCTTGGATTGCCCTTTGCGTCGATGGGCATGTCGGGTGATTACCAGACTGCGGTCGAACTTGGCGCCACTCACGTTCGGGTTGGCAGTGCTATTTTTGGCGTCAGACCGCCCCTAAGCCACTGAAAAACAGCGCTTTCATCCTCACGTCAATTTGACAAATTTCACAAAGGCTCAACATGGGCTTGTGACAGGATGACAGAAGATCGTGTAAGGCTAACATAAGCCTGAGACGCACCGCCCCTGTTTGAGGGCTCTTGTTTGAGGGCCCTTGTTGAAAGGATCATGTTCATGACCAGCCTCGCCCAAGACTCCAACCGCCGCCGCATCCTGCTCGTCGATGACGACCCAACCCTGCGCGAAACCCTGGCTGAGCAGTTGGGATTTCACGAGGAATACACGGTCAGTGAAGCGGAAAATGGCTCCGACGCGATCAAGCTGGCCGACGCTGACCACTTTGACGCCATCGTGTTGGACGTGGGATTGCCCGACATGGATGGGCGCGACCTGTGCAAGCTCATGCGGCGTCGGGGCCTGAAGGCGCCGATCATCATGCTGACCGGGCAGGACAGCGACGCGGACGCCATTCTTGGACTGGACGCCGGCGCGAACGACTACATCACCAAACCCTTCCGCTTCAACGTATTCATGGCGCGCCTTCGTGCACAGCTGCGTACGCATGAGCAGTCGGACGACGCTGTTTTCGCCGTCGGGCCTTACGCGTTCCACCCAGCCGCAAAGATGCTCACGAACAATGACAACGACCGCAAGGTCAGGCTGACGGAGAAGGAAACCGCGATCCTGAAGTTCCTCTACCGCGCCGGCGGCAAGGTGGTCTCGCGGGATACGCTGCTGGACGAGGTCTGGGGCTACAACGCGGGCGTCAACACGCACACGCTGGAAACCCACGTTTACCGCCTGCGTCAAAAGATCGAGCCCGACCCGCAGCAGAACTCGATTCTGGTGACCGAGCCGGGCGGCTATCGTCTGGCGATGTAATCAGGCGCACGGGATCGCCCGTGACTAAAGCGGTCTGGAGATCATGTCGGTCTTCAGACCTGCATCCAATTCCAGCGCCTGCGCGTTATCAAAAGTGGCCAGCGAAATAGGCAGGCCAGCGGCGATGTGCGCCTCTAGTACGGCCTTGGCGAGCGGATGGAAGTCCTCGACTTTGCTTTCGATCCGCAACTTGGTGCTCGTGTCGCTGAGGTGCAGCACAAACAAACCACTCTTGCCTCGCGCGCCTCGGATCAGGGTGCCAAGATAGTGCAAATCGGCGCGTCGGATAGCAGACAGATCAACCCGCTTGTCCGCCACGAGTGCCGCAGTGCGGGTCAGCACGCCAGTCTCGTCCAGGCGATACACAAGCGTCCCCAGCCATAGCGCCCGCACCACCAGATACAGACTGCCAGCCAACCCCAGGCCAGGCAGGATCGCCCACACCGAGGGCAGCAGAACCACAGTCCACAACCCCAGCAGCAGCGAACCAACGACGCCCAGAACCGCGTCGCTGACCCAGGCACGCGGACCGTAGCGGGTTTGGATCACTTTAGCCGCCTGCCGTGACGTTGAGATCAAGGATGACCGGCGCATGGTCGGAGGGCTTCTCCCAGCCCCTGCTGTCCCGAAACACGGAACCGCCCGTGATCTTGTCCGCATGACCGTGCTTGAGCCACAGATGGTCCAGTCGCCAACCAAGGTTGCGCTCAAAGGCCGGAGGAAAGCGGTAGCCCCACCAGGAAAACAGCGGCCCTTCGGGCTGCAGGTGCCGGCCTGTGTCGATCCATTCCCCCGTCTCAATCGCTTCTGCCATGATGGCGCGCTCGCCGTCGGAATGACCAACCAGACGGCGGCATTTCTTGTGGTCGTGTACGTCCTGCTCACCCGGCGCGATGTTCAGGTCCCCGCCGGCAACGTGAAAACCACTACCGGCAAAAAAGCGCTTCATGTCATCCATGAAAGCCATCTTGTGGGCGAACTTGTCGTTGATTTCGACGTCTGGCTTATCCCCGCCGGAGGGCACGTACAGGCTGGAAAGACGCAAATCGCCGCCGCTGGTGGCCACGGTGGCGGAGACGTGCCGGCCATCGTCGATGCCGCCTAGGACGGTTTTGTCGATATCGCTCAGGGGTTGGCGGGACGCAATGGCGACGCCGTGCCGGCCCTTAAACCCGTGCGCCGTGGTATGCGGCAACCCGGCGGCCACGAAATCGTCCACGGGGAAAATGGCGGCGTCCATCTTGATTTCCTGCATCATCAGGACATCAGGTTGCAGCTCTTCGATGACCCGATTGACGTGCGCCGCACGCGCTCTCAGGCCGTTTACGTTCCAGGTAACAATTCTCATGATCGGGAACCTAAGGCCAAGGGTCAGCGGCGACAAGCGTCCACAAAGGTATCAAACAGAGCAACACTGACCGGGTTATCGGGCAAAGCTTCTGGGTGCCACTGCACGCCGAGGCAAAAGGCCGTGGCCCGGTCGATGGACAAGGCTTCCACCAGACCGTCGCTGGCGGTTGCTTCGACCGTCACGCCTGCACCGACACGATCCACCCCTTGCAGATGTAAGGAGTTGATCAGGATCGACTCGCTGGAGTTCAGCGCCCCAGCCAGCACGCCGCCCGAGGTCACGTCCACACGTTGCCAGGCGCCGTACTTGATTTCCGGCACGTGTGAGGTCGGCGATCGATGATCGATCCGGCCCGGCACTTCATGAACCATCTGGTCAAGGCTGCCGCCGGTGTAGACGTTCAGCTCCTGAAACCCCCGGCACAGCGCAAAAATCGGCTTCCCTTGCGCCAAACAGCGGTCCAGCAGACCCCAGGTGCAGGCGTCTCGATGCCTGTCCAGCGGCAGGCTGTTCGGGCCCACGTCGCCATCGTAGCGTTCGGGGTGAACATTGCTGAGCGAGCCGGTGAGCAGCAAACCATCGATCTGCTCCATGATCGCGTCAAAGGGGGTCTGGTCGCCAAAATTCGGCACAGGAAACGGCAAAGCTCCCCGATCAAGCAGGGGCTGGAGATACTTCTGACCCACCGCCAGTTCGAGGTATTCGGGGGTTTTCTCGTGCTTGGGTCGCGCACAGGTCATGACCCCGATGACGGGTGTCCGGTCGGCGGCCATTAGAAGTTGGGCCGCTCGAACAAGGCGTTGGACAGCGACACGCCATAGGTCATGGACTCCAGCCGAACCGTGGTGCGCTCGCCTTTGTCGTCGATGACCTGCCAGGCACGCAGCTCCAGCGTCCGGGTATCCAGCACAAGGACCAGCTGGCCTTGATTGGGGTTGCGCCGGTCTTGAATAGTCACGAGCACGGATTCAGCCACGCGTTCGATCTTCAGCACCTTAACCCCATTGGCCAGATCCGGGTCTTCGTTCAGCAGAAACTTCAGCGGCGTCTGGTTGATCTGCCGGTGCGCGGAAGTTTCATCTTTGGTGTTGTAGGTTCCGATAAATCGGCCATCAGCGACCAGCAACGCGGGCGATGGCTCGTCATAGTCGAACCGCATGCGCCGGGGGCGCGCAATGGAGATATCACCGCGGACGATCTGCCCTGAATCTGAGATTTGCATGAAACGGCCACGCGCCGTGGTGATCTTCTCGATCTGCGCCTCAACCTGATTGAGGAAGGCGACGACCTGCTCCTGCGTGGTCTGTGTCTGGGCCAAAGCAGGCTGGGACAAACCAAAGCAGAGGGCAGCAGCGGAAAACAGGGTCATGGCACGCGCGAAAAATCGGGTCATCAAACCAACTCGTCAGAACATCAGAAAAAAGTGAAAGCTCAGAGGCTTGCCACCCGTGAGCATCGTTCGCCCACTTAGGTGGAAAACTGCGGAAACATTATGGCGCATTCACGTCACCTTGTAACGAAATCTCTCAGTTTCATGCGATCAAAACCGCGATAGAGCCCATGTTTTCCGGAATGCGTCCCTGCACGGCGCCGCACTCACTTGATCTATGTGTTCCAGATCAGCATGTTAGGGATATACAGGACAGGACCTTGACCATGTTTATCCAGACTGAATCGACACCGAACCCGGCAACGCTGAAATTCCTGCCCGGCTTGACCGTGCTCAGCGAAGGCTCCGCGCACTTCGACACCCGAGAAGAGGCCGGCGCATCACCTTTGGCCGAGCGCCTGTTTGAGGTTGAAGGCGTCACGGGGGTTTTCCTAGGCTCGGATTTCATCACCATTCACAAGAGCGACGACCGCGAATGGTTCCTCATTAAGCCGTCGATCCTCGGCTTGATCATGGAGCACTTCACGGCAGGCCGTCCGGTGATGCGTGAAGACAGCACGACGGTTGAATCGAGCGAAGAAGACAGCGAGGTGGTGACGCAGATCAAGGACCTGCTCGACACGCGCGTCCGACCCGCCGTCGCCATGGATGGCGGCGATATTGTCTTTCACGAGTTTAAGGAAGGCGTGGTCTATTTGCACCTGCGCGGCGCCTGCGCGGGCTGCCCGTCTTCGACGGCGACTCTGAAAATGGGAATCGAAAACATGCTCAAGCATTATGTGCCAGACGTGAGAGAAGTGACCGCCGTATAATCTGGCAAATTGCGACTCCAAGGGGGCCTCAAAGACCCCTAAGCGGCACATAATCCTCATTCCGCCGTATTTACATGGGAATTGGCGCTCTAAACAATTAAGGAAGCGTGGCATTTCAAGCCATGTGATTTTGTGAGGGACTTCCTTTGACCGGCCGATTTCGTCGCCTGACAACTTTTTCCTTTTGTTGCGCTGCCTTTGCTCTGGGTGCCTGTTCCTCGACGTCGACTGTAGATGGCGTCTGGGATGAAACCTTGGATGCGCGCGACAGCACCTTCGACCTGAGAACGGCTCCTGTTCGAGTGGCCGAGGGGCTCCGCGAGCTCGACCGTCGTGTCGAAGAAATGCCGAACCAACTCAGCGAACACTTTGCCTTTGATGAAGAACGGGCGATCAAGGTTGGTAGCGGTGGCATCGAGGTCACGGGTGACACCGTCAGTTACATCTTCAACGAATGGATCCCGCAGGTCACTGGCAACACCACCCGCGAAGCCGAGCGCGCCGCGCGCGCTGAAGAAGAGCTCCGATCCGAAGTTGCCAGCATTCGCAACACGAGCAACAGCTCGGCCGCCTCTCTGGGCGGCGCACCCAGCGGGAGCGTGAGTACTCACACCGCCATGGGCATCGACCTTTCCCGTGCCACACCAATGGATCCAGCCCGCGCCAGCAGCAGCCAACTGGCCGCTGCACCGGGATATCTAAATTCGCCGGTTCTCAACAATTACACCACGCCAGCATCATCAGCCTCATCGGGTCCGGCGGTCACCAAAACCGTGCAGGGCGGATTGGAAGGCGTCGGACGGTTCTTTGACCAGAACGGCTATACGTTGGACAAAATGCGGCGCGGTTCCCCCGTTCCGCCGGTCTTTGCCCGCCGCCTGCCCAGCAATATGAACAACAGTGTCCTGATGAACAAAGACGTGTTCCTGCGTCTGATGCTGCCGCTTTCACTGAAGATTAATGACGAAATCGCCGCAGAGCGCGCCGCCATCATGCGCAGCGGCTACAGTGGTCCGATTACCGGTGCACCGGCTGGCATCCAATCGCTGGCCGCCAAATACGACATCCAGAGCAACACCACCAACCTGCTCCAGCGCGTGGACGTGCTGCCGGTGAGTCTCATCCTCGCACAAGCAGGGCTGGAAAGCGGCTGGGGGACGTCACGCTACGTGCAGCAGGGTAACGCGCTCTTTGGACAGCGGGTCTGGGACGCCAGCCAGCCGGGCATGACACCGAGCGGACGGGACGCGGGTCAGAACCATCGCGTTCGCACCTTCACCTCACTCGAAGAGTCCGTGCGCAGCTACGCCATGAACCTGAACACCAACGCAGCCTATCTGGAAATGCGGCGCACCCGCGCGACGTTCGCTCGCTCGGGCCGAGTGCCGACCGCGCGCGATTTGATCCCGCATTTGAGCAGCTACAGCGAAGATCCAAGCTACTACTCAGCGACCATCAACACGCTGGTGACGGACAGCCGACTGACCGACTTCGACCGGTCCCGCCTTTCCGGCGGTCAGCCCATGAACCTCTATCTGTGACATGCTTTCGCTGGCCTTTGAGTGTGCAGGACAAGGGCTAAGCGCTGCGCTTGCGACCAGCGGCGGTGATCAGATTGGAACCACCGCGCTCAACATGGATCGAGGGCAGCCAGCCGCTTTGTTGCCAGCGCTGCACGACCTCCTTGAACGCCACAAACTGCGCCCGCAGGACCTGGATCAGGTAGGATGTACGCTGGGACCGGGCGGGTTTACCGGCATCCGACTGGGCATCGCCGCCGGGTTGGGCCTGGCCCGCTCCAGCGGCGCGACGTTCTATGGCTTCAATGCCTTTGATGTCTACGCGTTGGGCGAGCCCGAGCCAGAGGGTCTGTGTATCGCCATTGAATCCCGACGCCGGGAGGTTTTCGCACGCGTCTATGCCCGCCAAGGCAAGGGTTTAGCGCTGGCTGACACAGTGCTCTCTCCAGAAGATCTGATGCAGACCGGTCTGTTTTCACGCGTGATTGGATCGGCAGCCTCGAAACTGGACCCTGCGTGCCTGGATCAGGAGCCTGACATGGCGAAATTAGCTCGTTTCATGTCTAGTGCCCCAAAAAATTCTGCCCAATTGGTAAAAGCGCGCGATAGAAGCGCGCCCATTTACTTACGCGCGCCAGAAATTGGCGGCATGAAATCGTCATGAGCCTATCACAGCTGACCCTGCAAAATTGCAGGGCGATGGCTACTCTCCATGCCCTGTCCTTTGATGTCCCTTGGAGTGAACATGACTTCGAAACATTTCTAAGATTGCCCACCTATCGCGCCTTTGGCTGGATGAGTGAAGAACACGAATTACAAGGCCTCCTATTAGTGAGTGTAATAGAGCCTGAACTAGAAATATCGACGATTTGCGTAAATCCCTCGCTCCGCAGACAGGGCATTGCAGAAAATCTGATCATTGGAGCCTTGGAATATTTCGATATTTTCCACTCCTGCTTTCTTGAAGTATCAGAATTCAATTTTGGAGCTATTGCTTTATATTCAAAA